>NZ_RXPT01000014.1:0-146448 GCF_003965585.1 Enterobacter sp. WCHEn045836 | reverse complement strand
TATTCTGAAGTGACAAGAGGAAATTTAAAAAAAGTTTCCGTCCGTGTTTTTTTTCACCAACAGCGATGAAATCAAGCTACAAAGTGTTCTATTTGATGTCTCTGCAACCACAATCACATTCACGGTGGCATACTTATCAGCAAGAATCATTAAGGAATAAAAGCAATGCCATTGAGCGCACAACAGCTGGCAGCCCAAAAAAACCTGTCATATGTGCTGGCAGAAAAGCTGGCTCAGCTGATTTTAGCGGGTAAATATGCCCCGGGTAGCATCCTGCCGGGTGAAATGGAGCTGGGCGAGCAGTTTGGCGTAAGTCGTACCGCCGTTCGCGAAGCCGTCAAAACCTTAACAGCAAAAGGCATGGTGCTTCCGCGTCCGCGTATTGGTACGCGCGTGATGCCACAAAGCAACTGGAACTTCCTCGATCAGGAGCTTCTCTCCTGGTGGATGACAAAAGACAACTTCAATCAGGTCGTCGATCACTTTCTGATAATGCGCAGCAGTCTTGAGCCTCAGGCCTGCCTGCTCGCCGCCACGCTCGGGACAGCAGAACAAAAAGCGCAGCTCAACACCTTAATGGAAGAGATGGTATTCCTGAAAAAACATTTCAACCGCGAACGCTGGGTTGAGGTCGATATGGCCTGGCATGAACATATCTATATGATGAGCGCCAATCCGTTCCTGACCTCCTTTGCCTCTTTATTCCATTCGGTGTACCACACCTACTTTACCTCTATTACACAAGACGAAGTGGTGAAGCTGGATCTGCATCAGGCTATTGTCGATGCCATTCAGGAGAGCGACGGGCAACGAGCCCTGAGCGCGTGTCAGGCGTTACTGGCCGCGCCAACCCACCAGCAGGTGAATAAATGACACAGAAAAAAGCACGCAGCATGGCCGGACTGCCATGGATTGCAGCCATGGCGTTCTTTATGCAGGCACTGGATGCCACCATTCTCAACACCGCGCTTCCCGCTATTGCGCAAAGCCTTAACCGGTCGCCGCTGGCGATGCAGTCCGCCATCATCAGTTATACCCTGACGGTTGCGATGCTGATCCCGGTGAGTGGCTGGCTCGCCGATCGCTTCGGCACCCGTCGCGTGTTTATGCTGGCCGTAACGCTCTTTACGCTCGGTTCGCTGGCCTGTGCATTATCAACCTCTCTGACCGAACTGGTTATCTTCCGCGTCCTGCAGGGGATTGGCGGTGCGATGATGATGCCCGTGGCGCGCCTGGCACTCTTGCGCGCCTATCCGCGCAGTGAATTGCTTCCCGTGCTCAACTTCGTCACCATGCCCGGACTGGTCGGCCCGATACTTGGCCCGGTGCTCGGCGGTGTGTTTGTCACCTGGGCCAGCTGGCACTGGATCTTCCTGATTAACATTCCAATTGGCGTAGCGGGACTGCTGTATGCCCGCAAATATATGCCGAACTTCACCACGCCAAGACGCAGTTTCGATATGGGTGGTTTTTTCTTGTTTGGTCTGAGCCTGGTATTGTTCTCCAGCGGGATGGAGTTGTTTGGTGAAAAGATTGTGGCGACATGGCTTGCGCTGTCCGTCATTCTCAGCGGTATTTTGCTGTTCCTTCTTTATATACGTCATGCACGCCGTCACCCGACACCGCTGATCTCGCTGTCTCTGTTTAATACGCGTACTTTCTCGGTAGGTATCGCCGGGAATATCGCCTCGCGCCTGGGGACGGGCTGCGTACCGTTTCTGATGCCACTGATGCTGCAGGTGGGTTTCGGCTATCCGGCGCTGATTGCCGGCTGCATGATGGCGCCCACCGCCATGGGATCGATACTGGCAAAATCGACCGTCACACAGGTGCTGCGCTGGTTTGGCTATCGGAAGACGCTGGTTGGCGTAACGGTCTTTATCGGACTGATGATTGCGCAGTTCTCCCTGCAATCGGCTTCACTGCCGGTCTGGATGCTAATTCTGCCGTTGTTTGTGCTGGGTATGGCAATGTCGACGCAGTTCACGTCGATGAACACGATTACTCTCGCGGATCTGACTGACGACAACGCCAGTAGTGGCAACAGCGTGCTGGCGGTGACTCAACAGTTATCGATCAGTCTCGGGGTGGCCGTCAGTGCGGCGGTACTGCGGTTCTATGAAGGTTTTGACAGCGCTAACACCGTCGAGCAATTCCACTATACGTTTATCACGATGGGCGTACTTACCGTGGTTTCAGCGCTGGTCTTTATGCTGTTAAAACCAAAAGATGGCCGGAACCTGATTAAAGAACGCCACAAAACAAAAGCTAAACCGAACCCCGTTCCATCAGAACAGGAGTAAGCTGCAGACGTTGCTGCTGCAGCGTGGGCTGCGCCATTCGGTGGATCAGTACATCAATGGCCAGCTCACCCAGTTCATCTTTTGGCTGATGGATCGTGGTCAGCGGCGGGGTCATGTAGCTGGCCAGTTCGATATCATCATAACCAATCACCGCCATATCGTCCGGAACACGCAATCCCGCCTGATACAACGCCTTATATGCTCCAAATGCCATGGCGTCGTTGCCAATAAAGACGGCCTGCGGACGCGGTGTCTGCGCCAGCAGCGTCTGCATCGCCTCAAAACCGCCATGAAACTCAAAATCACCGGTAATACGGTAACCCTCCGGAACCGCGAGTCCCGCCCGAGCCATCGCGGAAAGGTACCCTTCAAGACGCAGACGCGCCGGGGTTTTATCCAGCGGACCGGTAATACAGGCGATGCGGGTATGGCCTTTGTCGATCAGATACTGGGTTGCCATATCTCCGCCCAGCAGGGAGTTATCCTGAATCAGATCGCTGGTACCGTCGAACGGCGCCCAGTCCATCATCACCGTGGGGATAGACGGATAACGCTGAATGATCTCTTTCGAGGGCTGATGCGTTTCGGTACACAGCAGCAGTAACCCGTCGACGCGTTTTTGCATCAGCGTCTCCAGATTACGGTTCATGCGCTGCTCGTCCCCTTCGGTATTGCACAGCACCAGACTGTAGCCACGTTCGAAGCAGCTGCGTTCCACACCGCGAACAAGTTCAGAATAAAAGGGATTCGTACTGGCGGTGATCAGCATGCCAATGGTGCGCGTCTGGTTGAGCTTCAGGCTGCGGGCCAGCGCAGACGGCGCATAGTTGAGATCTTTAACTGCGGCTTCAACTTTCTCCCGAATCGCCTCGCTGACGAAGCGATCGTTATTAATGACGTGGGAGACTGTCGACGTAGAAACGCCCGCCAGGCGGGCGACATCTTTCATTGTGGCCAAGCGTTACCCCTGCTGACTTAAGAATTCATCGATCTCTTTACGCCATGGAACGGAGGGCTGGGCACCTTTGCGCGTGACGGCGATAGCCGCAGCAGCATGCGCAAAGCGGATAGCATCGTCCATTCCCTTTCCTTCCAGCAGCGCTGTCACCAATGCTCCGTTAAACGTATCGCCTGCCGCGATGGTGTCAATCGCCTTGACCTTAAAGCCCGGCACGCGACGGCCTTCGCCATTTACGCTAGCCCACACGCCGCGGCTGCCGAGGGTAATGATAACGGTGCCGATACCTTTATCATGCAACGCTTTCGCGGCACGCGCTGCGTCATCATCATTTTCAACACGAATGCCCGTCAGTTTTTCCGCTTCGGTTTCGTTCGGCGTAATGATGTCCACCCGCGCCAGCAGTTCATCTGATAGTACACGGGCAGGCGCAGGATTAAGTACGACAGTGGTATGATTTTGATGCGCAATGTCAGCGGCCGCCAGTACGCTTTCCACGGGCGATTCCAGCTGCATCAGTAACGCGTCGGCACTGGCAATAAGCTCGCGCTGTGCTTCAACGCGTTCCGTCGTAAGACGGGCATTCGCGCCAGCATGAATACCGATGACATTCTCACCTTCCGCGTTGACGAAAATCAGCGCCACGCCGGTCGATTCCCCTGCAACAACGCTGATTGGCGCAACATCGATGTTATCGCTGGCGAGCTGTTTACGCACGCGCTCGCCGGTATCGTCATCACCCGTGCAGGCGATAAACGCGATATTTGCCCCACTGCGTCCTGCTGCAACCGCCTGGTTGGCACCTTTACCGCCAAATGCCACCTGGTAATGGTTACCGGTGACGGTTTCGCCCGGCGTCGGGAAGGATTCAAGGTTAAGAATGTGATCGGCATTGATACTGCCAAGGACGACGAGGTTGCCTGCGGTTTTCATGGTTGAGCTGTCCATCTGAGAGCGCCACCGGTGTTACCCGGTGGCGTATGCCACACTTTTCTTTATTGGTGTCCCTCAGGCAGCCAGCGACTGCCTGAATCGCCTTTTTACTGCTTGATGACCAGTTTCAGGTCAACTGGATATTTAGCCTGAACTTTTTCGCCCTTCAGCACTTTGTCGGCAGTCTGCACGCCAGCCGCGCCGATCTGCTCAGGCAGCTGAGCGATGGTCGCCGCCAGTTTGCCATCATTTACCGCTTTTTCTCCATCTGGTGTGCCGTCAAATCCGACAACCATCACATCAGATTTACCTGCAGTCTGCAGGGCACGCAGCGCGCCGAGCGCCATTTCGTCGTTCTGTGCGAACACCGCCTGCACGTCAGGGTGCGCGGTCAGCAGGTTCTGCATGACGTTCAGACCTTTAGTGCGGTCGAAGTCGGCAGGCTGGCTGGCCAGCACGTTAAATTTGTGAGCCGCAACCGCCTGCTGGAAACCTTCGCCGCGCTCGCGGGCTGCAGACGTACCGGCAATCCCCTGCAGTTCGATAACTTTCGCGCCTTCGCCTGCTTTCTTCGCGATGTAGTCACCCGCGATTTTACCGCCCAGCACGTTATCAGACGCGATGTGGCTCACAACGTCGCCTTTCGTTGCCTGACGGTCCAGGGTGATCACCGGGATCTTCGCCTGGTTTGCCATCTTAACGGCGTTACCCACGGCGTCAGAATCGGTTGGGTTGATCAGCAGGATTTTAGTACCGCGAACGGTTAAGTCCTGCACGTTAGCCAGCTCTTTCGCCGGGTTGTTCTGCGAATCCAGCACCACCAGGTTGTAGCCCAGTTTGTCGGCTTCTTTCTGCGCACCATCCTTAAGGGAGACAAAGAACGGGTTGTTCAGCGTGGAGATAACCAGCGCGATGGTGTCTTTCGCCATAGCGTTAGCACTTACGGTTGCGCTCAGCGCGACAGCAGAAACCAGGGTAGCCAGTTTTTTCATGTTCATATCTAAGATGTCCTGTAGTGTCGTCAGTTACTGTTTTTTGTTGTCTACCAGCACCGCCAGCAAAATCACCACTGCTTTAACGATCATCTGGTAATAGGAGGAAACACCTAACAAATTCAAACCATTATTCAGGAAACCGAGAATCAGTGCGCCGATCAATGTCCCAACAATGCGACCTTTACCGCCCGCAAGACTCGTACCGCCCAGAACCACTGCCGCAATGGCATCCAGCTCATACCCCGTACCCGCCGTTGGCTGCGCGGAAGAGAGGCGCGCCACTTCGATGATGCCCGCCAGAGAGGCCAGCAAACCGCACAGTGAGTAAACGATAATTTTCACTTTATTGACGCTGATACCGGACAGACGCGTTGCCGCTTCGTTACCGCCCAGCGCATAGATATAACGGCCCAAACGGGTGTGATGCAGCATGTACCACGCCGCCAGGAAGACGATAGCCATGATCCAGACCGGGGTAGGAACACCCAGCGGGCGGCCGATACCGAACCAGCCAAACAGATCGGCGTTATCGGTAAAGCCCGTATTCACCGGGCTGCCGTTGGTGTACACCATGGTCACACCGCGCAGCAGCAGCATCATCACCAGCGTGGCAATGAACGCCTGAACGCGGCCTTTTGCCACAATCACGCCGGTTACGGCACCAATCGCCGCGCCAGCCGCCAGTGCAGCCGCAACGGCCACCAGCGCGTTGACCTCAATCCCGACAATTGAAGCGGCGATCGCACCGGTGAGCGCCAGCAGGGAACCGACGGACAGATCGATACCCGAGGTCAAAATCACCAGCGTCATCCCGACCGCCATAATGGCGTTCACCGACGTCTGCTGCAGAATATTGAACAGGTTATTAACGGTGAAGAAATTGGGGCTCATGGTCGACACAATCGCGATCAGCACCAGCAGGGCAATCAGCGATTTTTGTTCCATCAGCCATGCCTTTGTGAAATAACGGCGACCAGAAACAGCCTGGGTAGTCATCTTCTTACTCCTGATTCACGCGATTAAGCTTGCCCACAGCGGCAGCCATCAGAACTTCCTGGGTGGCCTGCTCGCGAGTGAATTCACCGCCGAGATGCCCTTCATGCATGACGATAATGCGATCGCTCATGCCTAATACCTCTGGCATCTCGGAAGAGACCAGAATGATGCTCAGGCCGTCGGCCTTGAACTGGTTAATCAGCTGATAGATCTCTTTCTTGGCCCCCACATCCACGCCGCGGGTTGGTTCATCGAGGATCAACACTTTCGGGCGCGTCATCAGCCCGCGTGCAATCGCCACTTTCTGTTGATTACCGCCGGACAGCAGGCCAATCGCCTGCTCCATTGAGGGGGTTTTCACGTTAAAGAGGCGGATAAAATCGCTGACTGCCTGCTGTTCATCTTTGTGTTTCAGGCTGCCGCCGCTGCGGCTGAAATAACGCAGGGCGGTAAGAGACATGTTCTCTTTTACCGACATGCCGAGCACTAAGCCGTCGCGCTTACGGTCTTCAGAAATATAGACAATTCCATTCGCCAGTCCATCCTGCGGGGAGCGCGTGACGACTTCATGGCCATCAAGGGTGACATAACCGCTGGTGCGCGGCAGCGCACCGTAGAGTACTTTCATCAACTCGGTACGGCCCGCACCCATCAACCCCGCCACGCCAAGAATTTCTCCTTTGCGCAGGGTAAAGGAGACATCGTTCACGCCCGGGCCACAGAGGTTGTCCACCTTCAGGCGGATCTCACCCGGCGCTTTGTCGAGATGCGGGTACTGGTCTTCGAGCTTGCGTCCCACCATCATTTCGATAAGCGTGTCTTCTGTCAGCGTCGCCACTTCGCGTTCGGCAATAAACTGCCCGTCGCGGAAGACGGTAACGTCGTCGCAAATCTCGAAAATCTCTTTCATACGGTGAGAGATATAGACAATCCCACGCCCCTGCGATTTCAGCTCGCGGATGACGCGGAACAGGGATTCGGTTTCGGTATCGGTCAGGGCGTCCGTCGGTTCATCCATAATGATGACCTTCGACTCAAAGCTCAGCACCTTCGCGATCTCCACCATCTGCTGGTCGCCAATGGAAAGTTCGCCCACCAGGCGGTCGCTTTTGAAGCGCAGGTTCAGCTTCGCCAGCAGTTTATCCGCTTCGGCATACATCGTTTTCCAGTCAATTTTGCCAAACCGGTTAACAAACTCACGGCCAAGGAAGATGTTCTCCGCAATAGTGAGCTGCGGGATCAGGTTCAGTTCCTGGTGAATAATGCCGATCCCCGCTTCCTGCGAGGCTTTTGGGCCACTGAAGGTGGTTTCTTTACCCAGCCACAAAAGTGATCCGGCATCGCGTTGATAGATACCGGTCAACACTTTCATCATGGTGGATTTGCCGGCGCCATTCTCGCCCACCAGCGCCATCACGCGTCCGGCATAAACGTTCAGCGCCGCGCCAGAAAGGGCTTTTACGCCCGGGAACGATTTGTCGATCCCTTTAAGTTGCAGTAATGCGTCCATGATGGCCTCAGAAGGTGACGCCAGCACAGAGAATAATATTCGCATACGGGGAACACTCCCCGCTGCGAATCACCGCCTGACTGTCTGCGGTTTGTTGTTTGAACTGTTCGTGTGTTGTGTAACGAATTTCTATGGTGTTTCCCTGGTGTTGTTGCAGTTGCTCAATGTGATTGAGCAACGTTTCGTGGAGTTGCGGATTATGTTGTTTGATTTCCGCGGCGAGAATGGCCGACTCAACCTGCATCTCCGCGGTCACCACCTCCAGTACCTGCATAAACGAGGGCACGCCCTGCGTTAACGCCATATCAATACGGGTTGTGCTGCGCGGAACCGGTAAGCCTGCATCGCAAACCACCAGCGTATCGGTATGCCCAAGACGGGAAATAACCGACGAGATTTCTGAGTTGAGAACCGTGCCTTTCTTCATTTTCTTGCTCCACTAGCGAAACGTTTCGCTAACATCAGTTTAGTCTCAAGAGTGTTCAGAAAACCACCGTGACGTAACAGATTTGTGATCGGCGTCGAAACGTTTCGCTAAGTGAAATGAGACGTAAATTTTGGCGGGAACAGTGAGTATGAGTAGGCCGGGTAAGCGAAGCGCCACCCGGCATTTTAAGGAGCTTAAATCTCGACCTGCGTCCCCAACTCGATCACGCGGTTAGGCGGGATCTCAAACTGGTCAGGCGCACGTAGGGCGTTACGCTGCAGGATAAGGTAAAGCTTGCCGCGCAGACGCAGATACCACGGGCGTTTGCCGATAATGAGCGACTCGTGCGACATAAAGAACGATGTCTCCATCATTCGACAGCTTAAGCCTTCCAGGCCGCAGCGGTGGAAGACCTCTTCCACGTTCGGCGTTTCACGCCAGCCGTAGCTTGCCACCACGCGCCAGAAGGTTGGCGACAGTTGCTCAATCTGCACACGGCGCACGTTGTGAACATAAGGCGCATCTTCGGTGCGCAGGGTCAGCAGGATGACCCGCTCATGCAGCACTTTGTTGTGCTTGAGGTTATGCATCAAGGCGAACGGAATAACGTTCAACGCACGAGACATATACACTGCCGTACCCGGCACACGAACCGGTGGTGATTTCTCCAGCGAGGCAATCATCGCCTCCAGGGAGTTACCGTGCTCATGCATACGACGCAGCAGACGGAAGCGCTCGCTTTTCCACGTGGTCATCACAATGAACATCACCAGACCCAGCGTCAGCGGGAGCCAGCCACCGGAGACAATCTTGTCGAGGTTGGCAGAGAACAGCGGTACGTCGATGCACAGGAAGCCCACCAGAATCATCGCCACGAGGAATTTGTTCCAGTGCCAGTTTCGGTACGCCACCGTAGTGGAAAGAAGCGATGTCAGCACCATCGTCCCCGTCACCGCAATACCGTACGCTGCCGCGAGGTTGCTGGAGTGCTCAAAACTGACGATCACAATCACCACAGCGAAATAGAGCAGCCAGTTAACAAACGGGATGTAGATCTGACCCGATTCCATCTCTGAGGTATGAATAATACGCATCGGAGAGAGATAGCCCAGACGCACGGCCTGGCGCGTCAGAGAGAACACGCCGGAAATCACCGCCTGAGAGGCAATAACCGTCGCCAGCGTGGCAAGGATCAGCATCGGTACTAACGCCCACTCCGGAGCCAGCAGGAAGAACGGGTTCTTAATCGCTTCCGGGTTTTTCAGCAGCAGCGCACCCTGACCAAAGTAGTTCAGCGCCAGAGAGGGCAATACCACGATAAACCACGCCAGGCGAATAGGCAGTTTGCCGAAGTGCCCCATATCCGCATACAGCGCCTCAACACCGGTGATAGAGAGCACAACGGCGCCGAGCGCCACAAAAGACACCACTTTGTATTCGAGGAAGAAATGGACAGCCCAGTACGGGTTCAGCGCCTGAAGCACTTCCGGGTTATCAATGATACCGCGCAAGCCAAGCGCCGCCAGGATCAGGAACCAGGCGAGCATAATCGGCGC
Source organism: Enterobacter sp. WCHEn045836 (assembly GCF_003965585.1). Classification (NCBI taxonomy): domain Bacteria; kingdom Pseudomonadati; phylum Pseudomonadota; class Gammaproteobacteria; order Enterobacterales; family Enterobacteriaceae; genus Enterobacter; species Enterobacter sp. WCHEn045836. The sequence goes on along the minus strand of NZ_RXPT01000014.1, from coordinate 136,770 downwards.
GAAGAGTTTCCCCACCAGTCCGGTACCGTGCTTCTGGATCACAAACAGCAGCGTCAGGACGATTATCGCCAGCGGAACCACCCACGTATCGAGCTGCGGCGCGATAATCTCAAGCCCCTCTATCGCCGAAAGCACTGAGATAGCAGGTGTGATGACCACTTCCCCATAGAAGAAGCTGCCGCCAATCAGGCCAATGATGACCAGCACCGACGTCATTCTGGCCGAGGTGTTGCGCCCGGCAAGGGACATCAGGGTCAGGATCCCGCCTTCACCTGCGTTATCTGCACGCATCACAAAGGAGAGATATTTAACAGAAACCACCAGGATCAGCAGCCAGAAGATGAGGGACAGGAAGCCAAATACGGCATCGCGTTCAACACCAAAGCCAAACTGGCCGGACAGACATTCACGAAGCGTATAAAGCGGGCTGGTGCCGATATCACCGTAGACAACCCCGATCGCCGCAAGCGTAATTGCGGGTAATGATTGCTTATTATCAGTGCTCATAGACTAGTCTTTTCGTTTAAATAACAAATGTGTTCCTGGTCCCTTGGTCCACAAAAAGCGCACAGTATGCCTGATTCGTTGCAAAATCGAACCCCTAAATGCAACCGCTTTAATGTAGCGCAAAGAAAATTGCGCCGCACTTCAGTCTATTACCAGCCCTGACTGAAACGTCTATACTCGCTTCAATTGGCCGCCACGACGGCGAAAGGATGCAAAAACTATTATGGCTCACTCACATTTATTAGCAGAAAGAATTTCCCGTCTCAGCAGCGCGCTGGAGAAAGGCCTTTTCGAGCGTAGCCACGCCATCCGCCTCTGTTTACTGGCGGCGTTGAGCGGTGAAAGCGTATTTCTGCTTGGGCCTCCGGGCATTGCCAAAAGCCTGATTGCCCGCCGGCTCAAATTCGCCTTCCAGAATGCGCGCGCCTTCGAATACCTGATGACCCGCTTTTCCACCCCTGAAGAAGTTTTCGGCCCACTGTCCATTCAGGCGCTGAAAGATGAGGGGCGTTATCAGCGTCTGACTGAGGGGTATCTACCGGAAGCGGAGATTGTTTTTCTTGATGAGATCTGGAAAGCGGGACCGGCCATTCTGAACACCCTGCTCACGGCGATTAACGAACGCCGGTTCCGCAACGGCGCCAGTGAAGAGAAAATCCCGATGCGCCTGCTGGTGGCCGCCTCGAACGAACTTCCCGAGGCCGACAGCAGCCTTGAAGCGCTGTATGACCGCATGCTGATCCGCCTGTGGCTGGACAAAGTGCAGGATAAATCCAACTTCCGCTCCATGCTGACCAGCCAGCAGGATGAAAATGAAAACCCGGTAGCCGCGTCACTGCAGGTCACGGACGAGGAGTATCAGCAGTGGCAGGTGGATATCGGCAAGATCACACTGCCGGACGCGGTTTTTGAGCTGATCTACCAGCTCCGTCAGCAGCTCGATCTCCTTCCTTCTGCACCTTATGTTTCCGACCGTCGCTGGAAAAAAGCAATCCGTCTGCTGCAGGCCAGCGCCCTGTTCAGCGGGCGCGACGCGGTTGCCCCTATCGATCTGATCCTGCTGAAAGACTGCCTCTGGCACGATGCCGAAGGGATGAATCTGATGCAGCAGCAGCTTGAAATATTGATGACCGGACACGCCTGGGGCCAGCAATCAATGCTTAACCAGCTTGGGGCGATTGCCCAACGGCGCATTCAGCTACAGCAGCAGCAAAGTGATAAAACCGCGCTGAAGGTGAACCGTCTTGGCGGCATGTTCGCCCGTAAACCGCACTACGAACTGCCCGCTGAGCTGACCAGCCCAACGCTGACGCTGCTTCTCCAGCAGCCGCTTAAACTCCATGACATGCAGGTGGTGCACATTACGCTTGAGCGTGACGCGCTGGCCCAGTGGCTTGATAAGGGTGGAGAGATCCGCGGCAAGCTCAACGGTATTGGTTTTGCACAGCCTTTGAATATGGAAGTGGACAGCAGTCAGCACCTGGTGATCCGCGATGTAAGCCTGCAGGGATCGCGCCTTGCCCTTCCTGGAAGCGCCTCTGACAGCGTGCCGGAAGAGATCAAACAGCAACTGGAGGCGCTGGATACCGAATGGCATCAGCAACATACGCGCTTTAGCGAACAGCAAAAGTGCCTCTTTATTCACAGCGACTGGTTAGGTCGCATTGAAGCCAGCCTGCAGGATGTGAGCGCGCAGATCAAACAGGCTCGTCAATGCTAACGCTGGATACGCTTAACGTCATGCTGGCCGTCAGCGAAGATGGGTTGATTGAAGAGGTGATCATTACTCTTCTGGCGTCCCCGCAACTGGCGGCGTTTTTTGAAAAATTCCCGAAGCTAAAAAAAGCGATGACGGACGATCTCCCGCGCTGGCGGGACAACCTGCGACAGCGGTTTAAAGAGACCGAAGTGCCACAGGAGTTAACCGAAGAGGTGGCCTGCTATCAGCAGTGCCAGCGGCTTTCCACGTCGCAGTTTATCGTTCAGATCCCGCAAACCCTGACGTTACTCGATAAAGTCCACTCCCCGTTTGCCAGCCAGGCCCGGGCGCTGGTCACCGATAACGCTACCTTTACGCCCGCGCTACACACCCTCTTTTTACAGCGCTGGCGCCTCAGCCTTGTGGTGCAGGCCACGACGCTGAACCAGCAGCTGCTGGATGAAGAGCGTGAACAATTGCTCAGCGAAGTTCAGGAACGCATGACCTTAAGCGGTCAGCTGGAGCAGGTACTGATAGAGAATGAAAACGCCGCCGGACGTCTCTGGGATATGAGTGCAGGCCAAATCAGGCGTGGGGATTATCAGCTGATTGTCCGGTATGGTGATTTCCTGGCGCAGCAGCCCGAGCTGATGAAGCTTGCGGAACAGCTGGGTCGCTCAAGGGAGGCTAAATCGGTCCCAAAGAAGGATGCCCCAATGGAAACCTTCCGCACCCTGGTGCGGGAACCGGCCACCGTGCCCGAACAGGTAGATGGGCTCCAGCAAAGCGATGATATTTTACGTCTGCTGCCTACGGAACTGAGCACGCTCGGGATGACCGAGCTGGAATATGAGTTTTATCGCCGGCTGGTGGAAAAACAGCTTCTGACCTATCGCCTGCACGGTGAAGCCTGGCGCGAGAAAATCAGCCAGCGTCCGGTGGTCCATCAGGATTTTGATGAGCAGCCACGCGGCCCATTTATCGTTTGTGTGGATACGTCCGGCTCAATGGGAGGATTCAATGAACAGTGTGCAAAAGCGTTCTGCCTGGCGCTGATGCGGGTGGCGCTCGCCGATCGACGTCGCTGCTTTATCATGCTCTTTTCCAGCGAAGTGGTGAGCTACGAACTGACGAATCAACAGGGGCTTGAGCAGGCGATCCGCTTTTTAAGCCAGCGTTTTCGCGGCGGTACCGATCTGGCCAGCTGTTTTCGCAGCATTGTGGAACGTATGCAGGGCGGCGACTGGTACGACGCTGACGCGGTGGTGATTTCTGATTTTATTGCCCAGCGGCTGCCGGATGACGTGGTGAATAAAGTGAAGGAGCTGCAACGGGTGCATCAGCACCGTTTCCACGCAGTGGCGATGTCCGCCCATGGAAAACCCGGCATCATGCGCATCTTCGATCATATCTGGCGCTTTGATACCGGGTTACGTAGCCGCCTGCTCAGACGCTGGCAGCGTTAATTACAGCAGCGAGCTGACGCTTTCGCGTACCTGCTGCGGCCAGACACCACACTGAACCTGACCAATATGCGAGAGTTGTAGCAGAAGCATGGTCAGACGGGACTGGCCGATGCCGCCACCAATGGTCTGCGGCATCTCACCGCGCAGCAGCGCCTGATGCCATTCCAGCATGAGACGATCTTCATCACCGGTCACCGCCAGCTGGCGTTTCAGCGCATCAGCATCCACGCGGATCCCCATTGAAGAGAGCTCAAACGCATCTTCCAGCACCGGGTTCCAGACCAGAATATCGCCGTTGAGACCGGCAAATTCGCCCTCGCTCATGGTGCTCCAGTCATCATAATCCGGTGCACGAACATCATGACGTTTGCCATCTGACAGCTTACCGCCGATCCCCATCAAGAAGACGGCACCCAGTTCTTTGGCGATCGCACGTTCACGAGCTTTAGCATCCAGATCCGGGAAACGACTCAGCAGCTCCTGGCTATGAACAAAGTGGATCGATTCCGGCAGGAACGGTGCCAGACCAAACTCTTTGCTTACGGCCGCTTCGGTCGCTTTGATCCCGGCGTAGATCGCTTCAACGGTGGATTTCAGCGTGCCGACATGGCGCTCGCCATCACCCATTACGCGCTCCCAGTCCCACTGGTCAACGTAAACGGAGTGAATGGCAGACAGGCGGTCTTCATCGGGGCGGAGGGCTTTCATGTGCGTGTAAAGCCCTTCACCCGCGCTGAAGTCGTGCTGTCCCAGGGTTTGACGCTTCCACTTCGCGAGGGAATGAACCACTTCGAACTGGGCGTCTGGCAGTGTTTTCACTTTCACCTGCACCGCTTTTTCGCATCCGGACAAGTTATCCTGCGTCCCATCACCCACGCGGCTGAGAATCGGTGCCTGAACTTCAATCAGACCCAGCTTCTCTTCCAGCTGGCGGGAAAAATGAGATTTAACGAAACTGATCTGGCGTTGTTTTGCGATATAAGCGGTTTTCATTATTTATACTCCTGCGTCCTGTTGGTGTTGATTAAGCAACAGAAAAGGCATTCAATTCAATAATCAAACAACAAAAAGCCACCTTCACTTTTGATTCGTCAAAATTTAACGCTAGAATAGAGTGATTCATTAATCTTCATAAGAAAAAGCTATGGAAAATTATCAGATCGATAATCTGGACCGCGGCATCCTGGAGGCGTTAATGGCCAATGCCCGTACCGCCTATGCCGAACTGGCGAAGCAGTTTGGCGTCAGCCCGGGGACGATTCATGTTCGTGTAGAGAAGATGAAACAGGCAGGGATCATTACCGGGGCACGTATAGATGTCAGTCCAAAACAGCTGGGTTATGACGTCTGCTGCTTTATTGGCATTATTCTTAAAAGCGCAAAAGATTATCCTTCCGCGCTGGCGAAGCTGAACGCGCTCGATGAAGTGACGGAGGCGTACTACACCACCGGCCACTACAGCATCTTTATCAAGGTGATGTGTCGATCCATCGACGCCCTCCAGCAGGTACTTATCAACAAGATCCAAACAATCGATGAAATTCAGTCCACCGAGACGTTGATCTCCCTGCAAAACCCGATCATGCGTACCATCCGCCCCTGATCGGGCAAATTCATACCCACATTTTCCACAGGTAGATCCCAGCCCGTTCACAGCGTACAATGGCCCTCTCTTTATCTGAGCGAGCGATCAATGGCGGACATTACCCTTATCAGCGGCAGCACCCTTGGCGGCGCGGAATATGTAGCGGAACATCTGGCTGAGAAGCTGGAGGATGCGGGATTTTCCACACAAACGCTGCACGGGCCTTTGCTTGAAGATCTCCCGACTGATGGGGTCTGGCTGGTGATCACTTCCACGCATGGCGCAGGCGATCTTCCGGATAACCTCCAGCCTTTATATGACGAACTGCAGGAACAGCAACCTGACCTGTCAAACGTCCGTTTTGGCGCGGTGGGTATTGGCAGTCGCGAATATGACACCTTCTGCGGTGCTATCGAGAAAGTTGAAGCGGCAGTGACCGCCTGTGGAGCAAAACAGGTGGGTGAAACGCTGAAGATCAACATCCTCGATCATGATATTCCGGAGGATCCGGCCGAGATCTGGCTGGGTGAATGGAAAAAATTACTCAAAAACGATTAAAGATCGCGCGAACAGATGTGGATAACTCTGGTTAAAAGCTCGTATTAAGCAGTAGTTATCCAAAGGACAACGGCGAAGTCGTTTTTGGCCTGTGCATAAAGTCGCGATCTGATCCCAGCTTATACGGGCCAGGATCACCGATCATTCACAGCAAACGATCCTTTCTAACTTCATGATCTTCTTTATGAGATCGGACTTATCCACAAAGGTCCTCGATCCTAATAAGAGATCACAATAGAACAGATCTCTAAATAAAAAGATCTTCTTTTTAATAGCCCAGGATCCCAATGCTTTCTCGAAAGACTAAAGTTGAGTAGAATCCACGGCCCGGGCTTCAATCCATTTTCATACCGCTTTACGCGAGGCAGACCACCATGTTTTATCAGGATCCTTTTGACGTCATTATCATTGGCGGGGGTCATGCAGGCACTGAGGCCGCAATGGCCGCAGCGCGAATGGGTCAGCAGACCCTGCTTTTGACACACAATATCGACACGCTGGGACAAATGTCCTGTAATCCGGCGATTGGCGGCATTGGGAAAGGACACCTGGTAAAAGAAGTGGATGCACTTGGCGGCCTGATGGCGAAAGCGATCGATCAGGCAGGCATCCAGTTTAGGATACTAAACGCGAGCAAAGGCCCCGCCGTACGTGCGACCCGTGCTCAGGCAGACCGCGTGCTTTACCGTCAGGCAGTGCGTACCGCCCTGGAGAATCAGCCTAACCTGATGATCTTCCAGCAGGCGGTGGAAGATCTTATTGTTGAGAACGATCGTGTCGTGGGCGCTGTCACCCAGATGGGGCTTAAATTCCGCGCGAAAGCGGTTGTCCTTACCGTTGGGACATTCCTGGACGGTAAGATCCATATCGGTCTGGATAACTACAGCGGTGGCCGTGCAGGCGATCCGCCCTCTATCCCGTTGTCACGCCGCCTGCGTGAACTGCCGCTGCGTGTGAGCCGTCTGAAAACCGGTACGCCACCACGTATTGACGCGCGCACCATTGATTTCAGCGTGCTGGCACAACAGCACGGTGATAACCCGATGCCGGTCTTCTCGTTCATGGGCAATGCAGCACAACATCCGAAGCAGGTACCGTGCTATATCACGCATACCAACGAAAAAACCCATGACGTGATCCGCAATAACCTTGATCGCAGCCCAATGTACGCTGGCGTGATCGAAGGGATCGGCCCGCGTTACTGCCCGTCGATCGAAGACAAAGTGATGCGCTTTGCCGATCGTAACCAGCACCAGATCTTCCTGGAGCCTGAAGGGCTGACCTCCAACGAAATTTATCCGAACGGCTTCTCCACCAGCCTGCCGTTCGATGTGCAGATGCAGATTGTTCGCTCAATGCAGGGGATGGAGAACGCGAAAATCGTTCGCCCTGGCTACGCCATTGAGTACGATTTCTTCGATCCACGAGACCTGAAACCGACCCTGGAGAGCAAATTCATCCACGGTCTGTTCTTCGCGGGTCAGATTAACGGCACGACCGGTTACGAAGAAGCGGCTGCGCAGGGTCTGCTGGCGGGTCTGAACGCCGCCCGCTTCTCTGCCGAGAAAGAGGGCTGGGCTCCGGCGCGCTCTCAGGCCTATCTGGGTGTGCTGGTCGACGATCTCTGCACGCTGGGTACCAAAGAGCCGTACCGTATGTTTACCTCTCGTGCGGAATATCGCCTGATGCTGCGCGAAGATAACGCCGACCTGCGTCTGACCGAAATGGGTCGTGAGCTGGGTCTGGTGGATGACGAACGCTGGGCGCGCTTCAACGAGAAGCTGGAGCGCATTGAGCAGGAACGTCAGCGCCTGAAAACGACCTGGGTCAATCCGCAGGCCGAAACCGCTGCCGAAGTGAACGCTCACTTGACTGCGCCGCTCTCCCGCGAAGCCAGTGGTGAAGACCTGCTGCGTCGTCCGGAAGTGACCTATGAGAATCTGGTGAAACTTACCGCCTTTGCTCCGGGTCTTGAAGACGCTGAAGCGGCTGAGCAGGTTGAAATCCAGGTGAAATACGAAGGTTACATCGCGCGTCAGCAGGATGAGATCGAAAAACAGCAGCGTAACGAAAACACGCTGCTGCCGGAAATGCTGGACTATCGTCAGGTGACGGGCCTTTCCAATGAGGTGATCGCTAAACTGAACGATCATAAACCCGTGTCGATTGGCCAGGCCTCCCGTATTTCCGGTGTCACGCCCGCCGCGATTTCGATTCTGCTGGTGTGGCTGAAAAAGCAGGGCATGCTGCGCCGTAGCGCGTAACATGTGTAATTCGCCCGGTGGCGCTGCGCTTACCGGGCCTACAGAACTCCGTAGGGCGGGTTAGCGAAGCGCCACCCGCCACTTAAGTCTCTCAACAGGTATTCACCGTGCTCAATAAACTCTCTCGTCTGCTGGATCAGGCAGGTATTTCGCTCACCGATCACCAGAAAAATCAGCTGGTGGCCTATGTCGATATGCTGAACAAATGGAATAAAGCGTACAACCTCACCTCCGTACGCGACCCCAACGAGATGCTGATTCGCCATATTCTCGATAGCATTGTGGTGGCGCCGTACCTGAACGGTGAGCGCTTTATCGATGTGGGCACGGGTCCTGGCCTGCCGGGTATTCCCCTGTCGATTGTCCGCCCGGAAAGCCATTTCACGCTGCTGGATAGCCTTGGCAAGCGCGTGCGTTTTTTGCGCCAGGTACAGCATGAGCTCAAGCTTGAGAACATCACGCCAGTGCAAAGCAGGGTAGAGGAGTTCCCGGCAGAGCCACCGTTTGACGGTGTCATCAGCCGTGCCTTCGCTTCGCTTAATGACATGGTGAGCTGGTGTAAGCACTTACCGGCAGAGAATGGCCGTTTTTATGCGCTGAAAGGTCAGTTGCCTGGCGAGGAAATTGAACAGCTTCCGGAGGGTTTTATGGTCGAATCCATTGAGAAGTTACAGATCCCTCAGCTCGAGGGTGAACGTCATCTGGTGATAATTAAGCCAAACAATTTTTAAAAAATTAATAAAAAATGTGGAATTTGTGCTGTTCTGTCCGTGTTAAAAAACAGCACAACACAGCGGATTTTGCCGGAGATAATTTAACCTCGTTTTTACTAAGGGTTTTCTAACGGTTAACTTCATGACCATTGTTCACCCTGAAGATAATCAACCACGAAAATATCAGCCTGCTAAAAGTGAAAAGCAGCAACCAGAATGCAATGTTAAATATTTATTAAGAATGTCAATAAAAGGTTTTTATTGTATACGGGGCTGTTTTGAAAATAGTTGCGACATTTTGTCTTTAATTTCAGAAAGATGAAATAAGGCGATTTACGTGTTTGATAAATACAACCTTATCGCAAATGTGTGTTTTGTGATCTCGTGCACGCTTTGTAGCCAACGTTTTCGCGCTGTTTGCAGTTTTGGCCGAAGGTCGGGGCTTTCATCAAAAGTTAAAAAATAGCGGTGGGGAAAAATATTTAAACATTTATTCACCTTTTCGCTACTTAATGTTTGAAATCACGGGTGCGCACCGTATAATTTGACCGCTTTTTGATGCTTGACTCTGAGCCTTAAAGGACGTTTTATACGACACGCGGCATACCTCGAAGGGAGCAGGAGTAAAAACGTGATGTCTGTGTCGCTCTTGAGTAGAAACGTTGCTCGTAAGCTTCTGTTCATTCAGTTTCTGGCTGTGATAGCAAGTGGACTGCTGTTTAGCCTCAAAGACCCCTTCTGGGGCATCTCCGCCGTGTGCGGGGGTTTGGCGGTTGTGCTGCCAAACATGTTGTTTATGATTTTTGCCTGGCGTCATCAGGCGCATACACCTGCCAAAGGCCGCGTGGCCTGGTCCTTCGCCCTCGGCGAAGTGTGTAAGGTGTTGCTGACCTTTGCTCTACTGGTGATGGCGCTGGCGGTTTTGAAAGTGGTATTCATGCCGCTGATAGCAACGTGGGTTTTGGTGCTGGTGGTACAAGTTCTGGCTCCAGCTGTAATCAATAACAAAGGGTAAAAGGCATCATGGCTTCAGAAAATATGACGCCGCAGGATTACATAGGTCACCATCTGAGCAACCTTCAGATGGACTTGCGTACATTCTCGCTGGTGGATCCACATAACCCCCCGGCCACCTTCTGGACGATCAACATCGACTCCATGTTCTTCTCGGTGGTTTTGGGTCTTCTGTTCCTGGCCATGTTCCGCGGTGTTGCTAAAAGAGCGACCAGCGGTGTTCCAGGGAAATTCCAGACGTTCATCGAAATGATCATTGGCTTCGTTCATGGCAGCGTGAAAGACATGTACCATGGTAAGAGCAAGCTGATTGCTCCGCTGGCCCTGACCGTGTTCGTTTGGGTGTTCCTGATGAACCTGATGGACCTTCTGCCTATCGATTTCCTGCCGTGGATTGGCGAGCATGTCTTCGGTCTGCCTGCTCTGCGCGTGGTTCCGTCTGCTGACGTGAACATCACCCTGTCGATGGCGCTGGGCGTGTTTATCCTGATTCTTTTCTACAGCATCAAAATGAAAGGCGTAAGCGGCTTTGTGAAAGAGCTTACCTTGCAGCCGTTCAACCACTGGGCGTTTATTCCGGTCAACCTGATCCTGGAAGGCGTTAGCCTGCTGTCCAAACCTGTTTCATTGGGTCTGCGACTGTTCGGCAACATGTATGCGGGTGAGCTGATTTTCATTCTGATCGCGGGTCTTCTGCCGTGGTGGTCACAGTGGGTTCTGAATGTGCCGTGGGCCATTTTCCACATCCTGATCATTACGCTGCAAGCCTTTATCTTCATGGTTCTGACGATCGTCTATCTGTCGATGGCGTCTGAAGAGCACTGATTTTTTACCAACACTACTACGTTTTAATTGAAACAAACTGGAGACTGTCATGGAAAACCTGAATATGGATCTGCTGTACATGGCTGCCGCTGTGATGATGGGTCTGGCGGCTATCGGTGCTGCGATCGGTATCGGCATCCTCGGGGGCAAATTCCTGGAAGGCGCTGCGCGTCAACCTGATCTGATTCCTCTGCTGCGTACTCAGTTCTTTATCGTTATGGGTCTGGTGGATGCTATCCCAATGATCGCTGTAGGTCTGGGTCTGTACGTGATGTTTGCTGTCGCGTAGTAGTTGTTTTAAAACCCCAAGCCACAGAAATTTAAGAGGTATTGTGCTGTGAACATGAACGCAACAATCCTCGGCCAGGCCATCGCGTTTATTATCTTTGTCTGGTTCTGCATGAAGTATGTATGGCCGCCTTTAATGGCTGCCATCGAAAAACGTCAGAAAGAAATTGCTGACGGTCTGGCTTCTGCAGAACGCGCAAAGAAAGATTTGGACCTTGCACAGGCCAACGCGACAGACCAGCTGAAAAAAGCGAAAGCGGAAGCTCAGGTAATCATTGAACAGGCTAACAAACGCCGTTCTCAGATCCTGGACGAAGCCAAAGCTGAAGCAGAACAGGAACGTACTAAGATCGTGACACAGGCTCAGGCTGAAATTGAAGCTGAGCGTAAACGTGCTCGTGAAGAACTGCGTAAGCAGGTTGCGATTCTGGCTGTTGCTGGCGCCGAGAAGATCATCGAACGTTCCGTGGATGAAGCTGCTAACAGCGACATCGTGGACAAACTTGTCGCTGAACTGTAAGGAGGGAGGGGCTGATGTCTGAATTTGTTACGGTAGCTCGCCCCTACGCCAAAGCAGCTTTTGACTTTGCTGTCGAACACCAAAATGTCGATCGCTGGCAGAATATGCTGGCGTTTGCCGCTGAGGTGACGAAAAACGAACAAATGGCCGAGTTGCTTTCTGGTGCATTAGCACCTGAAACCCTCGCCGCGTCGTTCATCGCCGTGTGCGGAGAGCAACTGGATGCCAACGGCCAGAACCTGATTAAGGTAATGGCAGAAAATGGTCGTCTCCGTGTGCTCCCGGATGTTCTCGAGCAGTTTGAGCACTTACGTGCCCTTAGTGAAGCTACTGCTGAAGTTGAAGTAACTTCTGCGACTGAACTGAGTCATGAACAGCTTGCGAAAATTACCGCCGCGATGGAAAAACGTCTGTCACGCAAAGTTAAGCTGAATTGCAAAATCGATAAGTCTGTAATGGCAGGCGTAATCATCCGCTCGGGTGATATGGTCATTGATGGCAGCGTACGCGGCCGTCTTGAGCGCCTTGCAGACGTCTTGCAGTCTTAAGGGGACTGGAGCATGCAACTGAATTCCACCGAAATCAGCGAACTGATCAAGCAGCGCATTGCTCAGTTCAATGTTGTGAGCGAAGCTCATAACGAAGGTACTATTGTTTCTGTAAGTGACGGTGTTATCCGCATCCACGGCCTGGCCGATTGTATGCAGGGTGAGATGATTTCCCTGCCGGGTAACCGTTACGCTATCGCACTGAACCTGGAGCGCGACTCCGTAGGTGCCGTTGTGATGGGTCCATACGCTGACCTCGCCGAAGGCATGAAGGTGAAGTGTACTGGCCGTATTCTGGAAGTTCCGGTTGGCCGTGGCCTGCTGGGTCGTGTTGTTAACACCCTGGGTGCACCAATCGACGGTAAAGGTCCGGTTGAGCACGATGGCTTCTCTCCAATCGAAGTTATCGCACCGGGCGTTATCGACCGTCAGTCCGTAGATCAGCCTGTTCAGACGGGTTATAAGTCCGTTGATGCCATGATCCCAATCGGTCGTGGTCAGCGTGAACTGATCATCGGTGACCGTCAGACCGGTAAAACCGCGATGGCTATCGATGCCATCATCAACCAGCGTGACTCCGGCATCAAATGTGTGTACGTGGCTATCGGCCAGAAAGCGTCCACCATTTCTAACGTGGTTCGTAAACTGGAAGAGCACGGCGCGCTGTCTAACACCATCGTTGTTGTGGCAACCGCTTCTGAATCTGCTGCACTGCAATACCTGGCGCCATACGCCGGTTGTGCAATGGGTGAATACTTCCGTGACCGCGGTGAAGATGCACTGATCGTATACGATGACCTGTCTAAACAGGCTGTTGCTTATCGTCAGGTTTCCCTGCTGCTCCGCCGTCCACCAGGACGTGAAGCGTTCCCTGGCGACGTATTCTACCTCCACTCTCGTCTGCTGGAGCGTGCTTCCCGCGTTAACGCGGAATACGTCGAGAACTTCACCAAAGGTGAAGTGAAGGGTAAAACGGGCTCTCTGACCGCGCTGCCGATCATTGAAACCCAGGCGGGTGACGTTTCTGCGTTCGTTCCGACCAACGTAATCTCCATTACCGATGGTCAGATCTTCCTGGAAACCAACCTGTTTAACTCCGGTATTCGTCCGGCGGTTAACCCGGGTATCTCCGTATCCCGTGTAGGTGGTGCTGCTCAGACCAAGATCATCAAGAAACTGTCCGGTGGTATCCGTACCGCGCTGGCACAGTATCGTGAACTGGCTGCGTTCTCTCAGTTCGCATCCGATCTGGACGAAGCAACCCGTAAACAGCTGAGCCACGGTCAGAAAGTGACCGAGCTGCTGAAGCAGAAACAGTACGCACCAATGTCTGTTGCTCAGCAGGGCCTGGTACTGTTCGCGGCTGAACGCGGTTACCTCGAAGATGTGGAACTGGCGAAAATCGGTAGCTTCGAAGCCGCTCTGCTGGCTTACGTCGACCGTGATCACGCTCCGCTGATGCAAGAGATCAACCAGACCGGTGGCTATAACGACGAAATCGAAGGCAAGCTGAAAGCTATCCTCGATTCCTTCAAAGCAACCCAATCCTGGTAATCGTCCGGCGGCTTGTCTCAGGACAAGCCGCCTGGCATTGAGGAGAAGCTCATGGCCGGCGCAAAAGAGATACGTAGTAAGATCGCAAGCGTCCAGAACACGCAAAAGATCACTAAAGCGATGGAGATGGTCGCCGCTTCCAAAATGCGTAAATCGCAGGATCGCATGGCGGCCAGCCGTCCTTATGCAGAAACCATGCGCAAAGTGATTGGTCACCTTGCAAACGGTAATCTGGAATATAAGCACCCTTACCTGGAAGAACGCGACGTTAAGCGCGTGGGCTACCTGGTGGTGTCGACCGACCGTGGTCTGTGTGGCGGCTTGAACATTAACCTGTTCAAAAAACTGCTGGCGGATATGAAAGGCTGGTCCGATAAAGGCGTTCAGTGCGACCTCGCATTGATCGGCTCTAAAGGCGTCTCTTTCTTTAACTCCGTTGGTGGCAACATTGTCGCTCAGGTGACCGGTATGGGTGATAACCCGTCCCTGTCCGAACTGATCGGCCCGGTTAAAGTGATGTTGCAGGCCTATGATGAAGGCCGTCTGGACAGACTGTACGTTGTCAGCAACAAATTTATTAACACCATGTCTCAGGTGCCAACGCTCACTCAGATGCTGCCTTTACCGGCTTCAGAAGATGACGAGCTGAAACAGAAAGCCTGGGATTACCTGTATGAACCCGATCCGAAACCGCTGCTGGATACCCTGCTGCGTCGTTACGTTGAATCTCAGGTTTATCAGGGCGTTGTAGAAAACCTGGCCAGCGAGCAGGCCGCACGAATGGTGGCGATGAAAGCCGCGACCGATAATGGCGGCAGCCTGATTAAAGAGCTGCAGTTGGTTTACAACAAAGCTCGTCAGGCCAGCATTACTCAGGAACTCACCGAGATCGTCTCGGGGGCCGCCGCGGTTTAACCAGGTTTACGAATTACGTAGAGGATTCAAGATGGCTACTGGAAAGATTGTCCAGGTAATCGGCGCCGTGGTGGACGTCGAGTTCCCTCAGGACGCCGTACCACGCGTGTACGACGCGCTTGAGGTACAGAATGGTAACGAGAGCCTGGTGCTGGAAGTTCAGCAGCAGCTCGGCGGTGGTATCGTGCGTACCATCGCGATGGGTTCTTCCGACGGTCTGCGTCGTGGTCTGGAAGTAAAAGACCTTGAGCACCCGATCGAAGTCCCGGTAGGTAAAGCAACACTGGGTCGTATCATGAACGTATTGGGTCAGCCAATCGACATGAAAGGCGACATCGGTGAAGAAGAGCGTTGGGCTATCCACCGCGCGGCACCTTCCTACGAAGAGCTGTCCAGCTCTCAGGAACTGCTGGAAACCGGTATCAAAGTTATCGACCTGATGTGTCCGTTTGCGAAGGGCGGTAAAGTTGGTCTGTTCGGTGGTGCGGGTGTAGGTAAAACCGTAAACATGATGGAGCTGATCCGTAACATCGCGATCGAGCACTCCGGTTACTCCGTATTTGCGGGCGTAGGTGAACGTACTCGTGAGGGTAACGACTTCTACCACGAAATGACCGACTCCAACGTTCTGGACAAAGTATCCCTGGTTTATGGCCAGATGAACGAGCCACCAGGAAACCGTCTGCGCGTTGCGCTGACTGGCCTGACGATGGCTGAGAAGTTCCGTGACGAAGGCCGTGACGTTCTGCTGTTCGTTGATAACATCTACCGTTACACCCTGGCCGGTACCGAAGTATCTGCACTGCTGGGTCGTATGCCTTCAGCGGTAGGTTACCAGCCAACGCTGGCGGAAGAGATGGGTGTTCTTCAGGAACGTATCACCTCTACCAAAACCGGTTCTATCACTTCCGTGCAGGCGGTATACGTACCTGCGGATGACTTGACTGACCCATCACCAGCAACCACCTTTGCGCACTTAGATGCAACCGTGGTACTGAGCCGTCAGATCGCGTCTCTGGGTATCTACCCGGCCGTTGACCCGCTGGACTCCACCAGCCGTCAGCTGGATCCACTGGTTGTTGGTCAGGAACACTACGACACCGCGCGTGGCGTACAGTCCCTGCTGCAGCGTTACCAGGAACTGAAAGACATCATCGCCATCCTGGGTATGGATGAACTGTCTGAAGAAGACAAACTGGTGGTAGCACGTGCGCGTAAGATCCAGCGCTTCCTGTCCCAGCCGTTCTTCGTTGCGGAAGTATTCACCGGTTCTCCAGGTAAATACGTTTCCCTGAAAGACACCATCCGTGGCTTTAAAGGCATCATGGAAGGCGAATACGATCACCTGCCGGAGCAGGCGTTCTACATGGTTGGTTCCATCGAAGAAGCTGTGGAAAAAGCCAAAAAACTTTAACGCCTTAATCGGAGGGTGATATGGCAATGACTTACCACCTGGACGTCGTCAGCGCAGAGCAACAAATGTTCTCTGGTCTGGTCGAGAAAATCCAGGTAACGGGTAGTGAAGGTGAACTGGGTATTTTCCCGGGTCACGCACCGCTGCTCACCGCCATTAAGCCTGGTATGATCCGCATCGTTAAACAGTTCGGTCACGAAGAGTTTATCTATCTGTCCGGCGGCATTCTTGAAGTGCAGCCTGGCAGTGTGACCGTTCTGGCCGATACCGCTATTCGTGGCCAGGATCTCGACGAAGCGCGAGCCCTGGAATCGAAGCGTAAGGCTGAAGAGCACATTAGCAGCTCTCATGGTGACGTGGATTACGCTCAGGCGTCTGCGGAGCTGGCCAAAGCGATCGCCAAACTGCGCGTTATCGAGTTGACCAAAAAAGCGATGTAACACCGGCTTGAAAAGCACAAAAGCCAGTCTGGATACCAGGCTGGCTTTTTTTTTCGTCCTTAATTCATGATGAAAAAGATGTAGAATTTTAAGCACCAAACGTTTTTACTTCTCACTCAAACTACCGTCAGGATGCGTATGTCAAACAGTGCGATGAGCGTGGTGATCCTTGCCGCAGGCAAAGGTACCCGCATGTATTCCGATCTGCCTAAAGTGCTTCATACACTGGCAGGAAAGCCAATGGTGCAGCATGTCATTGATGCAGCAAATGAATTGGGCGCCCGTCAGGTCCACCTGGTCTACGGCCACGGCGGCGATCTGCTTAAAAAGACGCTGAGCGATGACAACCTCAACTGGGTGCTTCAGGCTGAACAGCTGGGAACCGGTCACGCAATGCAGCAGGCAGCACCGTTCTTTGCCGATGACGAAGACATTCTGATGCTCTACGGCGATGTTCCGCTGATCTCCATCGACACACTGACTCGCCTGCGTGAAGCCAAACCGCAGGGCGGTATCGGTCTATTAACCGTTGTGCTGGACGATCCAACCGGCTACGGTCGCATTACTCGTGAAAACGGCAACGTAACGGGTATCGTTGAACACAAAGACGCCAGTGAAGCACAGCGCCAGATTCAGGAGATCAACACCGGTATCCTGATTGCGAATGGCGCCGATTTAAAGCGCTGGCTGTCGAAGCTCAACAACAACAATGCGCAGGGTGAATACTACATCACCGATATCATTGCGATGGCATACCAGGAAGGGCGCGAGATTGCGGCGGTTCATCCGGCACGTATCAGTGAAACGGAAGGGGTGAATAACCGTCTGCAGCTTTCCCGTCTGGAGCGCGTTTATCAGTCCGAACAGGCCGAAAAGCTGCTGCTGGCCGGCGTGATGCTGCGCGATCCGGCGCGTTTCGATCTGCGTGGAACGTTAGCGCACGGGCGCGACGTTGAGATTGATACTAACGTTATCCTGGAAGGTAACGTTACGCTGGGCAACCGCGTCAAAATTGGTGCGGGCTGTGTGATCAAAAACAGCGTCATCGGTGACGATTGCGAAATTAGCCCATACAGCGTGGTGGAAGATGCCCATCTTGACGCGGCATGCACTATTGGGCCGTTCGCGCGTCTGCGCCCGGGGGCTGAGCTGCTGGAAGGCGCTCACGTGGGCAACTTCGTTGAGATGAAAAAAGCGCGTCTGGGTAAAGGCTCTAAAGCCGGTCATTTGACCTATCTGGGCGATGCGGAAATTGGTGATAACGTCAATATTGGTGCAGGCACAATCACCTGCAACTATGACGGTGCCAACAAGTTCAAAACCATTATCGGTGATGATGTGTTTGTCGGTTCTGATACACAGCTGGTGGCACCGGTTACCGTGGGTAATGGGGTAACGATTGCCGCCGGGACAACCGTTACGCGCGATATCGCCGATAACGAGCTGGTATTAAGCCGTGTGCCGCAGGTGCACAAGCAGGGCTGGAAACGCCCGGTGAAGAAGAAGTAACAACAAGGCGGGTGGTGCTACGCTTACCCGCCCTACGATTAAGTTTGTCTGATAAGGCGTAGCCGTCGTCAGGCAAACCCGGAGAGGAGATAAAGATATATCTCCCCCACAAGCAGTACCCATAACAATAACCCCACTCTCTACAAGGCTCGGGGTGCCCGGAAAGGGCAAATACAGGTCAGCGACAACGCATGGCATAACGCCATAATCAGGAAATCTAACTATGTGTGGAATTGTTGGCGCAGTTGCGCAGCGTGATATTGCTGAAATCCTTCTCGAAGGTTTACGTCGTCTGGAATACCGTGGCTACGACTCTGCCGGTCTGGCAGTAGTGGATGCAGAAGGTCATATGACCCGTCTTCGCCGCCTCGGTAAAGTGCAGATGCTGGCCCAGGCCGCGGAAGAACACCCGCTGCACGGTGGCACCGGTATTGCGCATACCCGCTGGGCGACGCACGGCGAACCGTCTGAAGGCAACGCGCACCCGCATGTGTCTGAACACATCGTGGTCGTGCATAACGGCATTATCGAAAACCACGAACCGCTGCGCGAAGAACTGAAAGCGCGCGGCTATACCTTCGTTTCAGAAACCGATACCGAAGTGATTGCGCACCTGGTGCACTGGGAGCTGGCACAGGGCGGCACACTGCGTGACGCGGTGCTGCGCGCGATCCCACAGCTGCGCGGTGCGTATGGCACGGTAATCATGGACTCCCGTGACCCGTCCACGCTGCTGGCTGCGCGTTCCGGTAGCCCGATGGTTATTGGTATGGGCATGGGCGAAAACTTTATCGCTTCTGACCAGCTGGCGCTCCTGCCGGTCACCCGCCGCTTTATCTTCCTGGAAGAGGGGGATATCGCAGAAGTGACTCGCCGCAGCGTGACGGTATTCGATACCACAGGCGAGCAGGTGAAGCGCCCTGAGATTGAATCCAATCTGCAGTACGACGCGGGCGACAAAGGCGCTTACCGTCACTACATGCAGAAAGAGATTTACGAGCAGCCAAATGCCATCAAAAACACCCTGACCGGTCGTATCAGCCACGGAGAAGTGGATCTGAGCGAACTGGGTGCCAACGCAAACGAGCTCCTCAGCAAGGTTGAGCACATTCAGATTGTGGCCTGCGGTACCTCCTACAACTCCGGGATGGTCTCTCGCTACTGGTTTGAATCGCTGGCTGGCGTGCCGTGCGATGTGGAAATCGCCTCTGAATTCCGCTACCGCAAATCTGCGGTGCGTCGTAACAGCCTGATGATCACCCTTTCTCAGTCTGGCGAAACGGCTGATACCCTGGCGGCGCTGCGTCTCTCGAAAGAGCTCGGCTACCTGGGATCGCTGGCTATCTGTAACGTGCCGGGATCTTCACTGGTACGTGAGTCCGATCTGGCGCTGATGACCAAAGCGGGCACCGAAATCGGTGTGGCTTCTACCAAAGCGTTTACCACTCAGCTGACGGTTCTGCTGATGCTGGTGGCGAAACTGGCGCGCCTGAAAGGGCTGGATGCTTCTGTTGAGCATGACATTGTTCATGGTCTGCAGGCGCTGCCGAGCCGTATTGAGCAGATGCTGTCTCAGGACAAGCGGATTGAAGCTCTGGCTGAAGATTTCTCCGACAAACATCACGCCCTGTTCCTGGGCCGTGGCGATCAGTATCCGATTGCGCTGGAAGGCGCGCTGAAGCTGAAAGAGATCTCTTACATCCACGCTGAAGCCTACGCGGCAGGCGAGCTGAAACATGGCCCGCTGGCGCTGATTGACGCAGATATGCCGGTTATCGTTGTGGCACCTAACAATGAACTGCTGGAGAAACTGAAATCCAACATCGAAGAAGTTCGCGCCCGTGGTGGTGTACTGTACGTCTTCGCCGATAAGGACGCCGGTTTTGCCAGCAGCGATAACATGCACATCATCGAGATGCCGCATGTGGAAGAGGTTATTGCCCCCATCTTCTACACCGTTCCGCTGCAGTTACTGGCTTACCACGTTGCGCTGATCAAAGGCACCGACGTCGACCAGCCGCGTAATCTGGCGAAATCTGTCACCGTAGAATAATCCCTCCAGGCTCCACCTTCGGGTGGAGCTTTTACCCTGCCTGGTTTGTTTTTAATCAACGCATTCGCGTTTTTATTTATGACAATCTGTCATCTTCAGCTACTTTTTTCAGTGTCACATAAAGAAAATATTACTGAAAACTTGTTGTCATGCTTGTGGCTAACATGATGATAATTAAAGAATGTTTCGCTTAAATTTAAGCTAAACTTTCACTGTCATAAAACTGTCATAATTCGTACATTTATCTGTCACCTGTTTGTCCTATTTTGCTCATCGTAGCCACTTAAACAATGATTTACGAAATCCTTGCAGGAGACATTATGAAAGTTATGCGTACCACTGTCGCAACTGTTGTCGCCGCGACCTTATCTCTGAGCGCTTTCTCTGTATTTGCAGAAGCAAGCCTGACTGGCGCTGGTGCAACCTTCCCTGCGCCGGTGTATGCCAAATGGGCGGATACCTACCAGAAAGAAACCGGTAATAAGGTTAACTATCAGGGTATCGGCTCCTCCGGTGGCGTAAAACAAATTACCGCAAATACCGTTGATTTCGGCGCATCCGACGCTCCGCTGTCTGATGACAAACTGGCTCAGGAAGGCCTGTTCCAGTTCCCGACCGTTATCGGCGGTGTGGTTCTGGCGATCAACCTGCCGGGCGTGAAGTCAGGTGAGCTGGTGCTGGACGGCAAAACCCTGGGTGATATCTACCTGGGCAAAATTAAAAAATGGGATGACGAAGCCATCGCTAAACTCAACCCTGGCCTGAAACTGCCTTCTCAGAACATCGCCGTGGTTCGTCGCGCGGATGGTTCTGGTACCTCTTTCGTCTTCACCAGCTACCTGGCGAAAGTGAACGAAGAGTGGAAATCTAAAGTCGGTTCCGGCTCTACCGTTAACTGGCCAACCGGTCTGGGCGGTAAAGGCAACGACGGTATCGCTGCGTTCGTACAGCGTCTGCCAGGCTCTATCGGTTACGTAGAATATGCGTACGCCAAGCAGAACAACCTGTCCTACACCAAACTGGTTTCTGCTGATGGCAAGCCAGTCAGCCCGACCGAAGAGAACTTCGCCAACGCTGCAAAAGGCGCTGACTGGAGCAAATCCTTCGCTCAGGACCTGACTAACCAGAAAGGTGAAGGCGCGTGGCCAATCACGTCCACTACCTTCATTCTGGTTCACAAAGAACAGAAGAAACCTGAGCAGGGCGCTGAAGTGCTGAAGTTCTTCGACTGGGCTTACAAAAACGGCGGCAAACAGGCTAATGACCTGGATTACGCCAGCCTGCCAGACAGCGTGGTTGAGCAGATTCGTGCTGCATGGAAAACCAACGTGAAAGACAGCAGCGGTAAAGCGCTGTACTAACAGGATATATTTAACGAAG
This sequence comes from Enterobacter sp. WCHEn045836, assembly GCF_003965585.1. Classification (NCBI taxonomy): domain Bacteria; kingdom Pseudomonadati; phylum Pseudomonadota; class Gammaproteobacteria; order Enterobacterales; family Enterobacteriaceae; genus Enterobacter; species Enterobacter sp. WCHEn045836. Next base: position 115,518 of record NZ_RXPT01000014.1, on the reverse strand, counting down.
ATGGCGGGTAGCGCTGCGCTTACCCGCCCTACGGCTAACGCTGTAGGCCCGGAAAGCGTCAGCGCCACCGGGCATATTCGTAAAAACGTCTCAAACAGAAGAGTATTTTATGGCTGCAACCAAGCCTGCATTTAACCCTCCGGGTAAAAAAGGTGACATGATTTTCAGCGCGCTGGTGAAACTGGCTGCGCTGATTGTGCTATTGCTGCTGGGCGGCATTATCGTGTCTCTGATTTTCTCCTCCTGGCCGAGCATCCAGAAATTCGGTTTCTCCTTCCTGTGGACCAAAGAGTGGGACGCGCCAAACGATATCTATGGTGCGCTGGTGCCGATTTACGGCACGCTGGTGACCTCGTTCATCGCCCTGCTGATTGCAGTTCCGGTAAGCTTTGGTATCGCCCTGTTCCTGACGGAACTGGCACCGGGCTGGCTGCGACGCCCGCTGGGTATCGCCATTGAACTGCTGGCGGCCATTCCAAGTATCGTGTACGGCATGTGGGGCCTGTTTATCTTTGCGCCACTGTTTGCCACGTATTTCCAGGAGCCGGTGGGTAATGTTCTCTCCGCTATTCCGTTTGTGGGGGCGCTCTTCTCCGGCCCGGCATTCGGTATCGGTATTCTGGCGGCAGGGGTGATCCTCGCCATCATGATTATTCCGTACATTGCGGCTGTCATGCGCGATGTCTTCGAACAAACCCCGGTGATGATGAAAGAGTCGGCCTACGGTATTGGCTGCACCACCTGGGAAGTCATCTGGCGTATCGTCCTTCCGTTCACCAAAAATGGGGTGATCGGTGGCGTGATGCTGGGCTTAGGGCGCGCTTTGGGTGAGACCATGGCGGTGACCTTTATCATCGGTAACACCTACCAGCTCGACAGTGCCTCGCTTTATATGCCGGGTAACAGTATTACCTCCGCGCTGGCGAACGAATTTGCCGAAGCGGAATCCGGGCTGCACGTGGCGGCGCTGATGGAGCTGGGTCTGATCCTGTTCGTGATTACCTTCATCGTGCTGGCGATCTCCAAGCTGATGATCCTGCGTCTCGCGAAAAATGAGGGGGCACGCTAATGGCAACTCTCGAAATGCAAAGCACCACTCAGCTTGCGGAATCACGCCGCAAAATGCAGGCGAAGCGTCGCTTCAAGAACCGTATTGCGCTGACGCTCTCGATGGCGACGATGGCCTTCGGTCTGTTCTGGCTGATCTGGATCCTCTTCTCGACCGTGGTTCGCGGTATCGACGGCATGTCTCTGGCGCTGTTCACTGAAATGACGCCGCCACCGAACACCGCGGGTGGAGGACTGGCGAACGCCCTGGCAGGCAGCGGATTGCTGATCCTGTGGGCGACAGTATTCGGTACGCCGCTGGGCATTATGGCGGGTATCTATCTGGCAGAATATGGCCGTAAATCCTGGCTGGCGGAAGTGATTCGTTTCATTAACGACATCCTGCTCTCTGCCCCGTCTATTGTGGTGGGTCTGTTTGTTTACACCATTGTGGTGGCACAGATGGAACACTTCTCTGGCTGGGCGGGTGTGATTGCGCTGGCGCTGCTGCAGGTGCCAATCGTCATTCGTACCACCGAGAACATGCTGAAACTGGTGCCGGACAGCCTGCGTGAAGCGGCGTATGCGCTGGGAACACCGAAATGGAAAATGATCTCCGCGATTACGCTTAAAGCCTCTGTCTCCGGGATCATGACCGGTATTCTGCTGGCCATTGCCCGTATCGCGGGTGAAACGGCACCGCTGCTGTTTACCGCGCTCTCCAACCAGTTCTGGAGCACGGACATGATGCAGCCGATCGCCAACCTGCCGGTGACGATCTTTAAATTTGCGATGAGCCCATTCGCGGAATGGCAGCAGCTGGCCTGGGCCGGGGTGCTGATCATCACCCTTTGCGTACTGTTGCTGAACATTCTGGCGCGCGTCATTTTCGCGAAGAAGAAACACGGTTAATTTTTTACGGCGCGGCAGCTCGCGGCGCCGAATGAGGAAATGAGTCAATGAGTATGGTTGATACTGCCCCGGGTAAGATTCAGGTTCGTGATTTGAACTTCTACTACGGCAAATTCCATGCCCTGAAGAATATCAACCTGGATATCGCGAAAAACCAGGTAACGGCATTCATCGGTCCGTCCGGCTGTGGTAAATCCACACTGCTGCGCACCTTTAACAAAATGTACTCGCTCTATCCGGAGCAGCGTGCCGAAGGCGAAATCATTCTGGATGGTGACAACATTCTGACCAATAGTCAGGATATCGCCCTGCTGCGTGCGAAAGTGGGGATGGTGTTCCAGAAACCGACTCCGTTCCCGATGTCGATTTACGACAACATCGCGTTTGGCGTACGCCTGTTTGAAAAGCTCTCCCGTGCCGATATGGACGAGCGCGTACAGTGGGCGTTGACCAAGGCCGCATTATGGAACGAAACCAAAGATAAGTTGCACCAGAGCGGTTACTCTCTCTCCGGTGGTCAGCAGCAGCGTCTGTGCATTGCGCGCGGTATCGCCATTCGCCCGGAAGTGTTGCTGCTGGATGAGCCGTGTTCAGCGCTGGACCCGATCTCAACCGGTCGTATTGAAGAGCTGATCACCGAGCTGAAGCAGGATTACACCGTGGTTATCGTGACTCACAACATGCAGCAGGCTGCGCGTTGCTCCGATCACACGGCGTTTATGTACCTGGGCGAGTTGATTGAGTTCAGTAACACGGACGATCTGTTCACCAAGCCCGCTAAAAAGCAAACAGAAGACTATATCACCGGCCGTTACGGTTGATTCAGGAGCGCGCTATGGACAATCTCAATCTTAATAAACACATTTCCGGCCAGTTCAACGCAGAGCTGGAAAGTATTCGTACTCAGGTCATGACCATGGGTGGCATGGTCGAGCAGCAGCTTTCTGATGCGATCACGGCGATGCATAACCAGGACAGCGAACTGGCGAAGCGCGTTATCGAAGGCGATAAAAACGTCAACATGATGGAAGTGGCGATTGACGAAGCGTGCGTGCGCATCATCGCCAAGCGTCAGCCGACAGCGAGCGACCTGCGTCTGGTGATGGCCATCATTAAAACCATCGCCGAGCTGGAACGTATTGGTGACGTGGCGGATAAAATCTGCCGCACCGCGCTGGAGAAATTCTCTCAGCAGCACCAGCCGCTGCTGGTGAGCCTGGAGTCGCTGGGTCGTCACACCGTGCAAATGCTGCACGACGTGCTGGATGCTTTTGCACGTATGGATCTGGACGAAGCGGTGCGTATCTACCGTGAAGACAAGAAAGTCGACCAGGAGTATGAAGGTATCGTGCGTCAGCTGATGACCTACATGATGGAGGATTCACGTACGATCCCGAGCGTACTGACCGCCCTGTTCTGCGCGCGCTCTATCGAGCGTATCGGCGACCGCTGCCAGAACATTTGCGAATACATTTTCTACTTCGTGAAAGGTCAGGACTTCCGTCACGTGGGCGGCGACGAGCTGGACAAGCTGCTGGCGGGTAAAGATCCGAAAGAGTAATCAGTCGTTAAAATGCCCGGTGGCGCTGCGCTTACCGGGCCTACAAAAATCTACCGCGTAATATCCCACCCGCGCGCCTTCCACAACGCTGGCAGCTGCGCCAGATCGGTAAAGGTCGTCACTTTGGGATGATCGATCGGCTTGTTATGCGGGTCGGCACAGAAATAAAACACTTCCATTCCTGCATCAATGCCCGACTGCGCGCCCGCAGAGGAATCATCCACCAGAATGCAGTTCTCCACGTTAACGTTCATCGCCTTTGCCGCATGGAACATCAGCGCAGGGTCTGGCTTCCAGCGCTGGATATCGTAGCCGCTGAACAGTTTTTCGGGGAAGTGGTGCAGCATCTCAAGCTTACCCAGCGAGTGCTGCATTTTGCTGACCGGACCGTTGGAGACCACACAGATCGGTACCGTCATGGCATCCAGCAGCGCGTTTGCGCCGGCAATGACCTCCAGCTCAGAATCGAACAGGCGTGCGACCTCGGCGCGGTACACCGGTTCCAGATCCGTTTTCGCCAGATCCACACCGTGTTCGTCGTTAATGATGTCGATGATCTCGTACAGCTTCACGCCCTTAAAGCGTTTGAACACCTCGTCGAGATCGAGCGTAATGCCAAATTCCTGGAACATGGCGACATACGCGCGGGAACAAATGACCTCACTGTCGACCAGCGTACCGTCGCAGTCGAAAAATACCGCTTCAATTCCGGACATGCCTTTCCCTTTTAACAAGTTTAACGTTTACGTATAGCAGTTAAACGAGACGCAATCGTTGCCGTATAAGCAAAATCAATGAAAAAAGTATCTCGTAACCGCCACTATTGTCGCATTTTGGTATAGGATAGCGACGAATTTTCCCTCCTTGTTCGGAAATTGATGATGAGTCAACAACACACAACCCAGACATCTGGTCAGGGTCTGCTTGAGCGCGTGTTTAAACTGCGCGAGCACGGCACAACGGCACGCACCGAAGTGATCGCCGGTTTCACCACCTTCCTGACGATGGTCTATATCGTTTTTGTTAACCCACAAATTCTGGGCGTTGCTGGCATGGATACCAGCGCCGTCTTCGTTACGACCTGCCTGATCGCTGCACTTGGCAGCATTCTGATGGGTGTGTTTGCTAACCTGCCGGTTGCACTGGCTCCGGCGATGGGGCTTAACGCATTCTTTGCGTTCGTGGTGGTTCAGGCGATGGGGCTGCCGTGGCAAGTCGGCATGGGCGCTATCTTCTGGGGCGCGGTTGGCCTGCTGCTGCTGACTGTTTTCCGCGTACGCTACTGGATGATTGCGAACATTCCTGTCAGCCTGCGCGTGGGTATCACCAGCGGTATCGGTCTGTTCATCGGTATGATGGGGCTGAAAAATGCCGGTGTTATCGTCGCTAACCCGGATACGCTGGTGAGCATCGGTCACCTGACCTCCCATAATGTGCTGCTGGGCGTACTGGGCTTCTTTATCATCGCGATCCTCGCTTCCCGCAATATTCATGCGGCGGTGCTGGTGTCCATCGTGGTAACCACCCTGCTGGGCTGGATGCTGGGTGACGTTCACTACAACGGCATCGTCTCCGCACCACCGAGCGTCTCTACCGTCGTTGGCCATGTAGATCTGGCGGGTTCCCTGAATCTGGGCCTGGCGGGGGTGATTTTCTCCTTCATGCTGGTGAACCTGTTTGACTCGTCCGGCACGCTGATCGGTGTGACCGACAAAGCGGGTCTGGCGGATGAGAAAGGCAAATTCCCGCGTATGAAGCAGGCGCTGTTTGTGGACAGTATCTCTTCTGTCAGCGGTGCTTTTATCGGGACCTCATCTGTTACCGCTTACATTGAGTCTTCTTCCGGTGTCTCTGTGGGTGGCCGTACCGGTCTGACCGCGGTAGTGGTGGGGATTCTGTTCCTGCTGGTGATCTTCCTTTCTCCCCTGGCTGGCATGGTTCCACCGTATGCGGCTGCCGGTGCGCTGATCTACGTGGGGGTACTGATGACCTCCAGCCTGTCGCGCGTGAAGTGGGATGATTTAACCGAAGCAGTACCGGCGTTTATTACCGCGGTAATGATGCCGTTCAGTTTCTCCATTACTGAAGGTATCGCGCTGGGCTTTATCTCCTACTGCGTGATGAAGATTGGTACCGGTCGTTTCCGTGACCTCAGCCCGTGCGTCATCATTGTGGCACTGCTGTTTGTGCTGAAGATTGTGTTTATCGACGCCAAATAAACAGCAAGCCCTTTTCGAAGAAAAGGGCTTTAGTGTTTGCAGCCTCTCTAGTGGGAGAAGGCTGGGGTGAGGGCATAAGGCCGCTCCGGCTTACGCCTTCACCCGCTTGATATAATCACCAAACGCCGTCAGCTGGCCAGAGAGATGGTCACGCGTGCTCTGATCCACCACTTCACCCGTCTGCGGGTCGACCTTATTCTGAATCACACCGCCCATAAATTCTGGCTTGTTCATGACCATTGCATCCAGGAATACCAGGATCTGGCGCAGATGATACTGGCAGCGCGCACCGCCAATGGCACCCATTGAGCTGGTCTGGATCAGCACCGGCTTACCTGAAAGCGGCTGCTCCGGCAGACGGGATAACCAGTCAATCGCGTTTTTCAGACCACCCGGAACCGAGTAGTTATACTCCGGCGTCACAATCACCACCCCGTCAGCCTGACGAATTTGCTCAGCCAGGGCTTCAACGCTCTGCGGGAACCCTTCTTCCTGCTGCACATCCGCATCGTAAAGCGGGATGTCACCAATGGAAGGCAGGGCGCTAATCTCCATACCCGCCGGTGCCAGCTGTGGCAGCGTACGGGCAACCATCCCGTTAAATGAACCTTTGCGCAGGCTTCCCAGTAATGTAACGACTTTCAACGTATCAGACATGATTACTCCTGTTTCATCATGATGACCCTGAATGGATCAGCTAAGGGTATATGCTTTTTCTGCCGGTAAACTGGTTAATCTCATCAGGCGCGCGGCAGGTTCGTTGGCACGCTCGGGCACATCCGGAAGGCTACTCCATCCCTGTTTACTGTCAAATTCCCAGATTTTCAGCCGCTCAATGGCGGGAGTCACCGCGACAGACCAGATCAACACGTCCTCGACATCGCTGAGCGCTTCTACCAGCGCGGCTTGCGTGGAGCGCAGGCGACCGGAACCCGGCAACAGCTGCAACTGACGGGCGTCGTCTGACGCGCAGCCACAGAGCTTGCGAATGCTCTGGCGCAAGGTGATAAGCTGGGCCCGGGCCTCAGTGGGATCGTTCTGGTTGCGCACCCACAGCTGCTCATTGCTGGAGAGCGGGTAGTCGTCATGTGGGTTAGTGCCGTGGAAACCACGTGTCGCGCGCTGAAGCTCCATATCCAGCCCGCAATCTCCTTCGGTGGTGAGTGCTACGCCAATAATATTGCCCGTATAGGCAATGGAAAAACGCGGCAGTTCCGGGTCGGCAAAGACCGGGCGACCTTCTGGTTGGTTGATGATGTCCGGCAGCTCACTGGTGCCGTACAGCATAAAGAGCAGTTCAGCAAGCAGCGCCCGGGAAGCCAGAAAACGCGTCCTGCGGTGCTCCGGAAGTTTGAGCGCTTCACTGTGACACGCTGACGAAATTCTGGCCGATACGAGACGACCTTCTGTCAGTATCCCTCTTGCAAAGTGCGTAGCCATTTTTCGCTCCTTGATAATGGTCGTAGTCGGTTAAACGGTTACATTATTATCGCCTAACTCAGCTCCTGTTTTAATCAGTAAATGGTCGTAAGAAAAGGCTGAGGACCCAACTTTACATTTTCTTAGGCGAAAATTGGATCGCTGGCACCATATAACGCCTTGATGGTCTCGCGCAGCCAGAGGATTTTCGGATTATGGCTGTTCCGTTTATGCCAGATGAGCGTGAAGGGAACGTTCAGTTTTTCAGCCTGCGCTTCATCAATGGGAATCGGAAGGGCAATCAGCTTCCGCTGGTGGAGTTGATTATAGTGATGGCAGTAGTGTGGCGCAGTGGCGATGTAGTTATGTCCGGGTTGTGCCGCCATAAACATCGACTGTTCAAAACCGGGCAGACTCATGGCAATGTTTCGCTCGCGCCCCATCTCTTTTAGTACCTCATCCAGCGCCCAGGTGTCACTGCGCTCCCAGAAGATGCTGATATGCGGATAGCGCAGGAAGGTCTCGAGGTTCCACTCCTCCTGAAGCGCGGGATGGTCCTCGCGCAGATAGACACAAGGACGGTCACTGAACAGGATCTCGTAATCGATAAACCACGGCATCAGCTTCAGCAGCTCGCGCGAACGCGGGTGCGTCTCTCGTCCGGTGAAGCCAACATCCACTTCGCCGCGCGTGATGGCATCCAGCGAGTCGTAGTCCCAGTGACGCATCTTTACCGTAGCCTGCGGATAGCGCTGGTTCACCTGCTCAAGCAGGGCGTTAAAGCGGATCAGCATCAGCGGTGTTTCGGCTGCCAGCACGAACGTCAGCCCGCCCGGCGCGTCATGGTGGAATTTGTCGAGGATCTGGTTGCCTATTTGCATCCAGTCAGCCAGATCCTGTTCCAGGCTCATGGTCAGCGGCGTCGGCAGGAGTCCTAACGGCGTTTTGACAAACAGCGGGTCGTCGAACCAGTCGCGCAGTTTCGCCAGCGATTTACTCACCGCCGACGGCGTCACATTCATCCGCTTCGCGGCTTTGGTGACGCTGCGTTCCTGCAGTAAAAGCTGCAGGCACAACAACAGGTTAAGATCGAGACTGCTGATTGGCTTCTTCATAATGCGCCGCGGGCTGGATGACCATAAGTAAAATGATGCAGAGCATGCTACAGCCAATCAGAATCCCGATCAGCATATTGAGCGCATTAAGGCCCATTATGGCCGCAAGCCATATCCACAGAGACGAACCGCATACCTGGGCGATACCCAGCGCGGAGCTTGCCACGCCAGCCCGAAGCGAGAACGGACCAAGTGCCTGGCTCATCGCCACGCCAAAGCCAACGGAGAATCCGGCGCAAATCAGGGTGATCCCCACCAGCATTACCGCATGAGAGCTGGTAGCAGCCAGGATCACACCCGCGACGAGAAACAGTCCCTGTGAGGTGAGCATCAGCGTGCGCTGGCGGAAGATATTCAGCGCAAACGGCGTCGAGAACGAGACCGCCATACTGACCATCGCGGTTAACGCCATAACCGTGGAATACTGCCCGCGATCGAAGCCCATGGTTTCCATCAGCAGCACCGGGGAAACGTTTACATAGGTGAGGATCACGGCCACGCTCAGGGTGGTGATCGTTAACCGGCTGATGAAAAAGCGGTTAAGGAGCTTTTCGGCCGGATGGAGGGTGGCGGTATGCCCCGTACTTTGCGAACCCGGATGGCTCTCTTTCAGTACGGCAATTGACAGAACAAATACCAGCGCGCCCATGGCCGCCATGGTCCAGAAGAGACTCTGCCACGGGAATTTCAGCATGATCAAATAACCCACGACCGGTGCCAGCACCGGAATGATGCAGGTGATGCCGTTCAGCATCGAGAGGACTTTGGCGCGCCGCTGGGCACTTAAGGTATCGCGCAGGATCGCGAAGGCCACCACGTAACAGCCACCTGCACCAATCCCCTGGATAAAGCGCCCCGTAAGAAACAGGGTGCTGTCCTGCGCAACTGAGCAGAGCAGGGAAGCCAGAGCAAAAATCACCGCACCGGCGATGGCGACAGGCTGACGACCGGCCCTGTCCGCGATTTTTCCGGCAAACACCATCGACGACGCCATCCCCGCCAGATAGGCCGAAAACGCGATGTGCAGTTGCGCTTCGCTGGCCCCGAGATCATGGGCGATGTGTGGCAACCCAACCAGATACATATCAATGCCAGACGGATAAAGCAGTACCAGCGCAAAACTACAGAACAGAAAACGAGCCATAAAACCCCCATGAATGCAGGCAAGCAGAATAGGGGGAGAAAGGGAAAGAGGCGAGTTGCCATTTGGACAATGGTGATTTCCTGAGGGGAAACCACCATTCAGTAGCAGGGTTCACTTACCAATGCAGAAGCTTGAGAAGATCCGCCCTAACAGATCATCCGACGTAAACTCCCCGGTGATCTCACTCAGATTCTGCTGCGCCAGGCGCAGCTCTTCTGCCAGCAGTTCACCCGCCCATGCGCCAATCAGCTGGGCTTTGCCCTGCTCGAGGTGACGTGCCGCCTCTTCCAGCGCCTGCAGGTGGCGACGGCGCGCCAGGAAGCCGCCTTCCATGCTGGTGTCAAAGCCCATGCTCTGCTTGAGATGGTTACGCAGGTCATCAACGCCCTCGCCGGTGCGGGCCGACAGACGAATAAGTGAGTGACCATTCACATTGCTGATGCCCAGCGTTTCGCCGGTAACGTCTGCTTTGTTACGCACCACGGTGATCGGCAGTTTAGCCGGCAGACGGGCGATAAAGTCCGGCCAGATCTCCGCCGGGTCAACGGCGTCGGTCGTGGTGCCATCTACCATAAACAGCACTCGGTCGGCCTGCTCAATCTCCTGCCAGGCTCTCTCGATACCAATACGCTCCACTTCGTCGCTGGCATCACGCAAACCCGCGGTGTCGATGATATGCAACGGCATGCCATCAATGTGAATATGCTCGCGCAGCACGTCACGGGTGGTCCCGGCAATGTCGGTCACGATAGCCGCTTCGCGGCCCGCCAGGGCGTTCAGCAGGCTCGATTTCCCGGCATTCGGACGACCCGCGATGACCACCTTCATCCCTTCACGCAGCAGGCTCCCCTGACGCGCTTCAGCGCGAACGGCATCGAGATCGGCCATCACATCATTGAGCTGGGCTTCAATTTTACCGTCAGAGAGAAAGTCGATTTCCTCATCCGGGAAGTCAATCGCTGCTTCGACGTAGATCCTGAGGTGAGTAAGTGCTTCCACAAGATGATTTACGCGTGCGGAAAACGCGCCCTGCAACGAGTTCAGGGCAGAGCGAGCCGCCTGTTCAGAGCTGGCGTCGATCAGGTCTGCAATCGCCTCGGCTTGTGCCAGGTCGAGCTTGTCGTTGAGGAAGGCACGTTCGGAGAACTCACCCGGCTTTGCAATGCGCAGGCCCGGCAATGTCAGAATGCGTTTTAACAGCAGGTCGAGGATGACCGGGCCACCGTGACCCTGCAGCTCTAGCACGTCTTCACCGGTAAAGGAGTTCGGGCCGGGGAACCACAGCGCAATGCCCTGATCCAGTGGGGTACCGTCGGTATCTTTAAACGGCAGATAATCAGCGTAGCGCGGCTTTGGCAGTTTACCCAGCACCGCTTCAGCGACCTCGCGCGCCTTCAGGCCGGAGATACGCAAAATGCCTACACCACCGCGTCCCGGTGGGGTTGCCTGGGCGACGATAGTGTCGTTATGGCTCATGGTTGCTCTCGTTCAAAACAAATAAAAAAGGCGGTCAATCGACCGCCCTTATTTTAGCGTTAACTCACCGAATCAGGACTTTTTCTTTTCGCGGCTATGCAGGCCACGTTTTTCCAGACCACGGTAAATCAGCTGCTGCTGGATGATGGTCACCAGGTTGCTGACGATATAGTACAGCACCAGACCTGACGGGAACCACAGGAAGAACACGGTGAAGATGACCGGCATGAAGGTCATGATCTTCTGCTGCATCGGGTCGGTCACCGTGGTCGGAGACATCTTCTGGATGAAGAACATCGTCACGCCCATCAGGATCGGCAGGATGTAGTACGGGTCCTGTGCGGACAGGTCATGGATCCACAGTGCGAACGGCGCATGGCGCAGCTCAACGGAACCCATCAGCATGTAGTACAGCGCAAGGAAGATAGGCATCTGAATCAGCAGCGGGAAGCAGCCACCCAGTGGGTTCACTTTCTCTGCTTTATACAGGGCCATCATCTCCTGGCTCTGACGCTGTTTGTCATCGCCCAGACGCTCGCGCATTGCCTGAATCTTCGGCTGCAGCATACGCATCTTCGCCATGGAGGTGTACTGCGCTTTAGTCAGCGGGTACATGATGCCACGCACGATGAAGGTGATAACGATGATGGAGAAGCCCCAGTTACCCAGGAAGCTGTGGATGAACTTCAGCAGCTTAAACAGAGGCTGAGAGATGAACCACAACCAGCCGTAATCGACGGTCAGATCCAGGTGTGGCGCAACTGCGGCCATCTTGTCCTGGATTTCAGGGCCCACCCACAGGGTGCTTGCCAGCTTACCGGTTTGACCCGGCTGAACCAGAACCGGCTGAGATTTGTAGCCGATGGCTGCAATACCGTTGCCCAGGTTCGCGGTGTAGAAGTTGTTGGTACCGTCGTTATTTGGCACCCATGCCGTCGCGAAATACTGCTGCAGCATGGCCACCCAACCGCCTTTAGCGCTGACGTTCAGGTTTTCGTTATCGGCAATGGTGTCGAATTTGTATTTCTCATACTTCGCATCAGGCGTGGAGTACGCCGCGCCACGGAAGGTATGCAGCGCAAAGTTGCTGCTTCCGGTGTCACGGTGAGACGGCAGATTGATGGACTGCTTCAGCTGACCAAAGGTCGATACTTCCAGCGGTTTCGCACCGGCGTTCTGTACGCTGTAGCCCACGTTCACTGCGTATTCACCGCGTTTCAGGGTGAAGGTTTTGGTGAACGTGTTGCCTGCCGCGTCGGTGTAGGTCATCGGGATAACGAGTTCGTTCTGACCATCAGCCAGTACAAAAGTGTCGTTCTCGACGTTGTACAGTGGACGCGCACCGTTAGCTGGGTTATCCGGGCCATCACGACCGGTCAGGCCGCTCTGCGCCTGGTAGATAAACTCAGGCGTGGTTTCCAGTAACTGGAACGGTTCGGTAGACTTCAGCTCTTTCGGGTAGGTCAACAGCAGCGCCTGCTCAACATCACCACCACGGGTGTTGATAGTCAGCTCAAGCACATCGGTCTTAACCGTAATCTGTTTCCCCTGGCCACTGGCCGGTACGCCCTGGTCGGCGGCGCTACCCGCTGCGGTGGTCGTGGTCTGCGTGGTCTGCTGCTGGGGTTGAGGATTTTTATCCTGCTCCCATGCCTGCCAGATCATGAAAGACACGAACAACAAAGCGATGATAAGAAGATTGCGTTGCGAATCCATCGTTAGTGTTCTCTGGTATCAAAGGGTCCTGGGGGGACGGGGTCGTCTCCACCTGGGTGTAAAGGGTGGCATTTTAATACGCGTTTCACCGTCAACCAACTGCCTTTTATCACTCCAAACCTGCGCAATGCCTCAATTCCGTAGCTTGAGCATGTTGGCGTGAAACGGCAGTGCGGCCCGAGTAGCGGACTAATCAGGCGTTGATAGACCCGAATGAGGGCTATCAGGACCCGAGAGCCAGGCGACAGTGGCGGCGCCATAATTTTTCCAACGCTTCCGAGAGAGCACGGTTATCGAGGTCGGCAACCCCTTTTTTCGCCACCACCACGAAATCCATAGAAGGCAGTTCGTGCTGACGTAAACGGAAGCTTTCACGCGTCAGACGTTTAATCCGGTTGCGTTCATGCGCACGCTTAACGTTTTTCTTGGCGACAGTAAGACCGATGCGGGGATGCCCCAGCGAATTCAGGCGGCCGAGGATGGTGATTTGCGGCGTGCCAGCCCGTTGTGGCTGCTGGAAGACGAAAGTGAATTGAGTGGGAGTTAACAAACGTAACTCCCTGGGAAATGCTAGCTTAACCACTCAGGGGTTAGCTTTATTACTTGGAAACGGTCAGACGAGCGCGGCCTTTAGCACGACGACGTGCCAGAACCTGACGACCATTTTTAGTAGCCATACGAGCACGGAAGCCGTGAGAACGGTTGCGCTTCAGTACAGACGGTTGAAAAGTGCGTTTCATGGCGATTTCTACCTAAACTTGAATAAATTCACTGACTTTTGCGTATACCCGAACGAGATTCGAACGACTAACGCCTCAGCGTGGGTGATTAAAGAGGCCGGATTGTAATAATTGTACACTCCGGAGTCAATTCTCTTTCCTTATTTCCCGCGTATTTCCGCACGATTTCGCGTGGAAAATGAGCAACGGACGACGCAGGAAGATGAGCATCACGCGCCGGGTCGAGGATTATACGGTCTCATCAACAAAGCGCAAGGATCGTCCTGGATCTTCGTTAGATCATTTAAGCAAAAAATTGTCTGTTCTCATTAAATTTTCCAATATGCGGGCTAAATCGTGGGGCACTCCTGCCAGGATCGTTTACACTTACCCGGTTTCGGATCTTCCTGTGGATAAATCGGGAAGAATCTGTGAGAAACAGAAGATCTCTGGCTCAGTTTAGGCTATGATCCGCGGTCCCGATCGGGATCCAACGATCCTGGCCGGGCATAAACACAACATCGTTCAGGTTGTCTCAACGATGGCGTGTATAACCGCAGATAGCGGTTCGCACATCACCCTGATGGGGTCATGTCGGTGTGCGCCAACAATCATGAATATTCAATAGTTTTCTTTTATTGTTCGAGTGGAGTCCGCCGTGTCACTTTCGCTTTGGCAGCAGTGTCTTGCCCGATTGCAGGATGAGTTACCAGCCACAGAATTCAGTATGTGGATCCGCCCGTTGCAGGCGGAACTGAGCGATAACACGCTGGCTTTGTATGCGCCAAACCGTTTTGTGCTCGATTGGGTAAGGGACAAGTACCTTAATAACATCAACGGACTGCTGAATGATTTCTGCGGGTCAGACGCCCCGCAACTGCGCTTTGAAGTGGGCACAAAGCCGGTCACCCAGACGGTGCGTGAAACCGTAAACGTGGCGGCGCCTGCTCAGGCCGCACCCGCGCCGGCTCCTCGCGTTGCCCCTGCCGCTCGTCCAGGTTGGGATAACGTTCCTGCCCCGGCAGAACCGACCTACCGCTCTAACGTTAACGTCAAACACACCTTCGATAACTTCGTGGAAGGTAAATCGAACCAGCTGGCACGCGCGGCGGCTCGCCAGGTGGCAGATAACCCTGGTGGTGCCTATAACCCGCTGTTCCTCTATGGTGGCACGGGTCTGGGTAAAACGCACCTTCTGCACGCGGTGGGTAACGGCATTATGGCGCGCAAGCCCAATGCGAAAGTGGTGTATATGCACTCCGAGCGCTTCGTTCAGGACATGGTAAAGGCCCTGCAAAACAATGCGATCGAAGAGTTTAAACGCTATTATCGTTCTGTTGATGCGCTACTGATCGATGACATTCAGTTCTTTGCGAATAAAGAACGATCGCAGGAGGAGTTTTTCCACACCTTCAATGCGCTGCTGGAAGGTAACCAGCAGATCATTTTGACCTCGGATCGTTATCCCAAAGAGATCAACGGTGTGGAAGATCGTCTGAAATCCCGCTTCGGCTGGGGCCTGACCGTGGCGATCGAGCCGCCGGAGCTGGAAACCCGCGTCGCGATCCTGATGAAAAAAGCCGATGAGAATGACATTCGCCTGCCGGGTAAAGTGGCATTCTTCATTGCCAAGCGCCTGCGCTCAAATGTACGTGAGCTGGAAGGGGCGCTGAACCGCGTAATCGCCAATGCCAACTTTACCGGCCGCGCGATCACCATCGACTTTGTGCGTGAAGCGCTGCGCGATTTGCTGGCACTGCAGGAAAAATTGGTCACTATCGACAACATTCAGAAGACGGTGGCCGAGTACTACAAAATCAAAGTGGCAGATTTACTGTCTAAACGTCGTTCCCGCTCGGTGGCGCGCCCGCGTCAGATGGCGATGGCGCTGGCAAAGGAGTTAACCAACCACAGTTTGCCGGAGATCGGCGATGCGTTTGGTGGCCGTGACCATACGACCGTGCTGCACGCTTGTCGCAAGATTGAGCAGTTACGCGAAGAAAGCCACGACATAAAAGAAGATTTTTCCAATTTAATCAGAACATTATCATCGTGACGCTATGAAATTTACCGTTGAACGTGAACATTTATTAAAACCGCTGCAACAGGTGAGTGGCCCATTAGGTGGCCGCCCAACGCTGCCTATCCTCGGAAACCTGCTGCTTCAGGTCGCGGACGGTACGCTGTCGCTGACCGGCACAGACCTGGAAATGGAAATGATCGCGCGCGTTACGCTGACTCAGCCGCACGACGCAGGCGCGACCACGGTTCCGGCACGTAAATTCTTTGATATCTGCCGTGGGCTGCCGGAAGGCGCTGAGATCGCGGTGCAGCTGGAAGGCGACCGTATGCTGGTGCGCTCTGGCCGCAGCCGTTTCTCCCTCTCTACGCTGCCTGCTGCTGACTTCCCGAACCTGGACGACTGGCAAAGTGAAGTTGAATTCACCCTGCCGCAGGCGACGATGAAGCGTCTGATTGAAGCCACGCAGTTCTCTATGGCGCACCAGGACGTTCGTTACTATTTAAACGGCATGCTGTTCGAAACCGAAGGTGAAGAGCTGCGTACCGTGGCCACCGACGGTCACCGTCTGGCGGTTTGTTCTATGCCGATTGGTGACGCGCTGCCAAACCATTCGGTGATCGTGCCGCGTAAAGGCGTGATTGAGCTGATGCGTATGCTCGACGGTGGCGACACGCCGCTGCGCGTGCAAATCGGCAGCAACAACATCCGCGCACACGTGGGCGATTTCGTCTTCACATCCAAGCTGGTTGATGGTCGTTTCCCGGATTATCGCCGCGTATTGCCGAAGAATCCGGACAAAACGCTGGAAGCGGGTTGCGATAGCCTTAAGCAGGCATTTGCCCGTGCGGCGATTCTCTCGAACGAGAAATTCCGTGGGGTGCGCCTGTATGTGAGCGAAAACCAGATCAAAATCACCGCCAACAACCCGGAGCAGGAAGAGGCAGAAGAGATTCTGGATGTCACCTACGCCGGGGCTGAGATGGAAATCGGCTTCAACGTCAGCTACGTGCTGGATGTGCTGAATGCACTGAAATGCGAGAACGTTCGCATTCTGCTGACTGACTCCGTTTCGAGCGTACAGATTGAAGATGCGGCCAGCCAAAGCGCGGCTTATGTTGTTATGCCAATGAGACTGTAATGTCGCTCACCCGTCTGTTGATCCGCGACTTTCGCAATATTGAAAGCGCGGATCTCGCTTTATCCCCTGGCTTTAACTTCCTGGTTGGCGCGAACGGCAGCGGCAAAACCAGCGTGCTTGAAGCCATCTATACGCTCGGCCACGGCCGGGCGTTTCGCAGTTTGCAGATTGGTCGCGTGATTCGCCACGAACAGGAATCCTTTGTTCTGCACGGGCGTTTGCAGGGGGCGGAGCGGGAAACCGCCATTGGCCTGACCAAGGACAAGCAGGGCGACAGCAAGGTGCGCATCGACGGTACCGACGGCCACAAAGTGGCGGAGCTGGCGCTGCTGATGCCGATGCAGCTGATCACGCCGGAGGGGTTTACTTTACTCAACGGCGGCCCCAAATACAGAAGAGCGTTCCTCGACTGGGGATGCTTTCACAACGAAGCCGGTTTCTTTAACGCCTGGAGCAACCTGAAGCGTCTGCTTAAGCAGCGTAACGCCGCATTGCGCCAGGTCACGCGCTACGCCCAGCTGCGCCCGTGGGACATGGAATTAATTCCTCTTGCGGAACAAATCAGCCGCTGGCGTGCCGAATACAGCGCAGGTATCGCCGAAGATATGGCCGACACCTGCAAACAGTTTTTACCTGAATTTTCTCTCACCTTCTCCTTCCAGCGTGGCTGGGAAAAAGAGACGGATTATGCCGATGTGCTGGAGAGAAACTTCGAGCGCGACCGTATGTTGACCTACACCGCGCACGGCCCGCACAAGGCGGATTTCCGCATTCGTGCTGACGGTGCGCCGGTGGAAGACACACTGTCGCGTGGGCAGCTCAAGCTCCTGATGTGCGCGCTGCGCCTGGCGCAGGGGGAGTTTTTAACCCGTGAGAGTGGGCGACGCTGCCTGTACCTGATAGATGATTTTGCCTCGGAACTTGACGACGCGCGGCGCGGACTGCTTGCCAGCCGCTTAAAAGCCACGCAGTCGCAGGTTTTCGTCAGCGCCATTAGCGCTGAACACGTTATGGACATGTCGGACGAAAATTCGAAGATGTTTACCGTGGAAAAGGGTAAAATAACGGATTAACCCAAGTTGAAATGAGCGAGAAACGTTGATGTCGAATTCTTATGACTCCTCCAGTATCAAAGTCCTGAAAGGGCTGGATGCGGTGCGTAAGCGCCCGGGTATGTATATCGGCGATACGGATGACGGCACCGGTCTGCACCACATGGTATTCGAGGTGGTAGATAACGCTATCGACGAAGCGCTCGCGGGTCACTGTAAAGACATTATCGTCACCATCCACGCCGATAACTCCGTTTCCGTACAGGATGACGGCCGTGGTATCCCGACCGGTATCCACCCGGAAGAGGGCGTGTCTGCTGCAGAAGTGATCATGACCGTTCTGCACGCAGGCGGTAAATTTGACGATAACTCCTATAAAGTCTCCGGCGGCCTGCACGGCGTAGGTGTTTCCGTGGTAAACGCCCTGTCGCAGAAACTGGAACTGGTTATCCAGCGCGAAGGCAAAATTCACCGTCAGATCTATCAGCACGGCGTGCCTGAAGCGCCGCTGGCGGTGACCGGCGATACCGAAAAAACCGGTACCATGGTGCGTTTCTGGCCGAGCCTCGAAACCTTCACCAACGTCACCGAATTCGAGTACGACATCCTGGCAAAACGCCTGCGTGAACTGTCGTTCCTGAACTCCGGCGTCTCAATTCGTCTGCGTGACAAACGCGACAACAAAGAAGACCACTTCCACTATGAAGGTGGTATCAAAGCGTTCGTTGAATACCTGAACAAGAACAAAACGCCAATTCACCCAAATATCTTCTATTTCTCCACCGAAAAAGACGGTATCGGCGTGGAAGTGGCCCTGCAGTGGAACGATGGTTTCCAGGAAAACATCTACTGCTTCACCAACAACATTCCACAGCGTGACGGTGGTACGCACCTTGCCGGCTTCCGTGCGGCGATGACCCGTACCCTGAACGCCTATATGGACAAAGAAGGCTACAGCAAGAAAGCGAAAGTCAGCGCCACCGGTGATGACGCCCGTGAAGGCCTGATTGCCGTGGTTTCCGTGAAGGTGCCGGATCCGAAGTTCTCCTCACAGACCAAAGACAAGCTGGTCTCCTCTGAGGTGAAATCGGCGGTTGAACAGCAGATGAACGAACTGCTGAGCGACTACCTGCAGGAAAACCCGAACGACGCGAAAATTGTTGTTGGTAAAATTATCGATGCAGCGCGTGCCCGTGAAGCGGCGCGTAAAGCCCGTGAAATGACCCGTCGTAAAGGCGCGCTGGACTTAGCTGGCCTGCCGGGCAAACTGGCTGACTGCCAGGAACGTGACCCGGCGCTGTCCGAACTGTACCTTGTGGAAGGGGACTCCGCGGGCGGTTCTGCGAAGCAGGGCCGTAACCGTAAGAACCAGGCTATCCTGCCGTTGAAAGGTAAAATCCTCAACGTTGAGAAAGCGCGTTTCGACAAAATGCTCTCTTCACAGGAAGTAGCGACGCTGATCACCGCGCTGGGTTGCGGCATTGGCCGTGACGAATACAACCCGGACAAGCTGCGCTATCACAGCATCATCATCATGACCGATGCGGACGTCGATGGCTCGCATATCCGTACGCTGCTGTTGACCTTCTTCTACCGTCAGATGCCGGAAATCGTTGAACGTGGCCACGTCTACATTGCACAGCCGCCGCTGTACAAAGTGAAGAAAGGCAAACAGGAACAGTACATTAAAGATGACGACGCGATGGATCAGTACCAAATCGCGATCGCACTTGATGGCGCGACCCTGCACGCAAACTCCAGCGCCCCGGCACTGGCAGGTGAGCCGCTGGAGCGTCTGGTGTCTGAGTTCAACGCCACGCAGAAAATGATTGGTCGTATGGAGCGTCGCTATCCAAAAGCGCTGCTGAAGGAGCTGGTCTATCAGCCAACCCTGACTGAAGCCGATCTGAGCAACGAGCAGGCTGTGACCCGCTGGGTAAACGCTCTGGTGAGCGAGCTGAACGAGAAAGAGCAGCACGGTAGCCAGTGGAAGTTCGACGTTCAGCAGAATGCTGCTCAGCAGTTTGAGCCGATTATTCGCGTGCGTACCCACGGCGTCGATACCGATTACCCGCTGGAGCACGAGTTTGTGACCGGCCCGGAATACCGTCGTATCTGTACCCTCGGCGAGAAATTGCGCGGTCTGATTGAAGACGATGCATTCATCGAACGTGGCGAACGTCGTCAGCCGGTAGCCAGCTTCGAGCAGGCGCTGGACTGGCTGGTGAAAGAGTCCCGTCGCGGCCTTTCTATCCAGCGTTATAAAGGTCTGGGCGAAATGAACCCGGATCAGCTGTGGGAAACCACCATGGATCCGGAAAGCCGTCGCATGCTGCGCGTTACCGTTAAAGACGCGATTGCTGCCGACCAGCTGTTCACCACCCTGATGGGTGATGCGGTTGAACCACGTCGTGCCTTCATCGAAGAGAACGCGCTGAAAGCGGCGAATATCGATATTTAATCGTTGTTACACAGCACGACTCAGGCCGCGCATTTAGCGCGGCTTTTTTTTGGGCGCAGGCATTTCCAGCGACAGCACTGATGGTAGTCGGCTGGCAAGCGTATCGACGGCAATTCTGACTCTGAGTGGCAGATGCGGCGTCTGTTGCCAGACCGCATGAACGTCGAAGCGCACATCCGGCGCCTGCTTTAAAAGCGGGATGAGTTTTCCCTGATGAATTTCTCTGCTGGCCATCCAGCAGGGCAACCATGCAATGCCGTGGCCTGCCAGCGCTGCGTCGCAAATCGCCTGCAAATCATCCATATTGAGGGATGAGCGTGGAGTAAAGGTGTGCGACGTTCCTTCGTTATCCATCAGTTGCCAGGGTAACACTCTGCCTGCGCGCAGATAGTTAATGGCCGTATGGTGGGGTAAATCCGCAACGGTTTCTGGCAGACCGCTTTTCTGCAGATAATCTGGTGCGGCGCACAGCACCATGCGATGTTCTCCCAGTCTTCTGGCCACCATAACGCTACTGTCCTGCAGCGTGCCGTTGCGCACCGCCATATCAAACCCTTCCTCTACGAGATCCACCACGCGGTCGCTGAATGACATTTCCAGCTCAAGACCGGGATGTTCCTGCGCCAGTTCTATCAGCAGTGGGGCGACACACTGGCGACCAAACAGCACCGGCATGGCCACACGCAGGCGGCCTCTGACCTGCTGCTTCCCCGTTTCCAGCAGGTTTTCTGCGCCCCGAATCTCCTCCAGTGCGCGCAGGCAGCGCTCATAAAAAAGTGCCCCGTTATCGGTCAGGCTTTGGCTGCGGGTGGTGCGGTGAAACAGACGGACTCCGAGCCGCTCTTCCAGGCGAGCAATGCTTTTTCCCACCGCGGAGCGTGACAAATGCAGGCGGATCGCGGCCTGCGCAAAACTGCCCGCCTCCACGGCGGCCACAAAAACGGGAATATCCTTCAGCGTACTGGTCATGTATTGTTTCCATTATGGCGTCAATAGTGGGAAAAGTTATCGCCACTGGCAACCTGTAGTCAACGGTAGACTGTCGATACTGAAGCTCATTTAACGGCAGGAGAAAAACGATGGCAGAGACAATGCAACGCTGGTCAATGGACGCTCTCGGGCGCGAGAATCTCAAACTCACCCAGGAGCCCATTCCTGCGCCAGGTCCAGGCGAAGTGCGCGTGCGGGTGAATGCCGTTGCGCTCAACTATCGCGATAAAATGGTTATTGAAGGCATTATGCCGATCCCGCTCTCCTTCCCGTTCACACCGGCGTCTGATATGGCCGGCGTGGTGGACAGCATTGGTGAAGGCGTGACGCGTTTCAAACCCGGTGCCCGTGTTATCTCGACGTTCTTCCCGGAGTGGATGGACGGCAAGCCGCAGGCGGATGCCCGCGATTTGCCTTATAAAACGAGCGGAGGGTACTTCCCGGGGATGCTGGCTGAGTACGTGATCGTGAATGAAAACGGGCTGGTGGCCGCTCCGGAAACCCTGGATGACGTTGAGGCCAGCACATTACCGTGTGCAGGGCTAACCGCCTGGTTTGCGCTGGTGGAGCGCGGGAACTTGCGCGCCGGACAATCGGTGCTGGTACAAGGCACCGGCGGGGTGGCGATTTTCGCACTGCAAATTGCAAAAGCATTCGGTGCAGAGGTTTACGTGACCTCGGGGAGTGATGAAAAGCTGGCGCGGGCCAAAAAACTGGGGGCCGATCGGGGGATCAACCGGTTGAAAGGCGACTGGGCTGAAGCGCTTTTAACGCTGACTCAGGATCGTGGCATCGACCATATTATTGAAACCGTGGGTGGAGAAAACCTGAAGCACTCCCTGCGTGCCGTCGCCGTTCATGGACGCATCTCGGTTATTGGCGTGCTGGCCGGGACCGACATTTCGCTGTCAGCAGGTGAGCTGCTACTGAAATCCCCGGTTATTCAGGGAATTGGCGTCGGGCATCGCCGCGCGCTGGAAGATTTTGTCCGCGCCGTGGAGGTGACAGGGCTGAAACCGGTCATTGAGCAGCGCTACCGTTTTGACCAGCTTGAACAGGCGCTGGAACACCTCGATCGCGGCGCGTTTGGTAAAATCGTCCTCACCCGCGAGTGAGTCAACGTTCCCCGGGATTGCGGAAAAGGGGTATTTCTGTTGCGCAATGTAGCTCTATTTTTGTGTGCTTAATCGCGTTAGCATGAGGTAGCACTCATTTATCCCGGGGACCTCATGGCTATCAAACTCATTGCAATCGATATGGACGGCACGCTGCTGCTGCCAGACCACACTATCTCTCCAGCCGTTAAAAACGCGATCGCCGCGGCGCGCGCAAAGG
Source organism: Enterobacter sp. WCHEn045836 (assembly GCF_003965585.1). Classification (NCBI taxonomy): domain Bacteria; kingdom Pseudomonadati; phylum Pseudomonadota; class Gammaproteobacteria; order Enterobacterales; family Enterobacteriaceae; genus Enterobacter; species Enterobacter sp. WCHEn045836. The sequence continues at coordinate 93,191 of NZ_RXPT01000014.1, read as the reverse complement.
GCGTGAATGTGGTACTGACCACCGGGCGTCCGTATGCGGGCGTGCACAGCTACCTCAAAGAGCTACACATGAATCAGCCGGGTGATTACTGCATCACCTATAACGGCGCGCTGGTGCAGAAAGCGGCGGACGGCAGCACGGTTGCGCAAACTGCGCTGAACTATGATGACTATCTGTTCCTGGAAAAACTGTCCCGTGAAGTCGGGTCCCACTTCCACGCGCTCGATCGCACTACGCTCTACACCGCTAACCGCGACATCAGTTACTACACCGTGCACGAATCGTATGTGGCCACCATTCCGCTGGTGTTCTGTGAAGCGGAAAAAATGGATCCGGCCACCCAGTTCCTGAAAGTGATGATGATCGATGAGCCCGAGATCCTCGATAAAGCCATTGCGCGCATCCCGGCGGAGGTCAAAGAGAAATACACCGTGCTGAAAAGCGCACCGTACTTCCTCGAAATCCTCGATAAACGCGTCAATAAGGGCACCGGCGTGAAGTCGCTTGCCGACGCGCTGGGCATTAAGCCTGAAGAGATCATGGCCCTGGGCGATCAGGAAAACGACATCGCAATGATTGAATATGCAGGTATGGGTGTGGCGATGGAAAACGCGATCCCCTCCGTGAAAGAAGTGGCGAATTTCGTCACCAAATCCAACTTGGAAGACGGCGTTGCCCACGCGATCGACAAATTTGTGCTGCAGTAACCGGCATTTCAGATCATCAGCCTCGGTTATCAACCGGGGCTTTTTTTGGCCCTGAATTTATCGAATTGTTCTTTTTGTGATCTGGATTGTAGTACAAAATTAAGTGATTGTACTACATTGTCATCACAGTAAAGGCGAAAGGCCTCACGTTTGTACTGCAAAAGTGAGGCGAAATTCAGCGGTCGCGGTAAAGTAGTGATGGACTTACAGAGCACAAGGACTCTCCATGACTCTCAATAAAACCGATCGCATTGTCATCACGCTGGGTACACAGATTGTGGGTGGCAAATATGTTCCCGGCTCGCCACTGCCAGCAGAGGCGGAACTGTGTGAGGAGTTTGAAACCTCCCGCAACATCATCCGGGAAGTGTTCCGCTCGCTGATGGCGAAGCGGCTGATTGAAATGAAACGTTATCGCGGCGCGTTTGTTGCGCCGCGCAACCAGTGGAACTACCTCGATACCGATGTTCTGCAGTGGGTACTGGAAAACGATTACGACCCGCGGCTGATTGGCGCCATGAGCGAGGTACGAAACCTGGTAGAACCGGCCATCGCCCGCTGGGCAGCAGAACGGGCAACGTCAGGGGACCTGGCGCAGATTGAGTCGGCGCTGAACGACATGATCGCCAATAACCAGAACCGGGAGGCGTTCAACGAGGCGGATATTCGCTATCACGAGGCGGTTCTGCAGTCGGTGCATAATCCGGTGTTACAGCAGCTTAGCGTGGCGATCAGCTCGCTTCAGCGAGCGGTATTTGAACGTACCTGGATGGGCGATGAGGCCAATATGCCGAAAACACTCCAGGAACATAAAGCGCTGTTCGATGCGATACGGCATCAGGACGGCGATGCGGCAGAGCAGGCGGCGCTCACCATGATTGCCAGCTCGACACGAAGGCTGAAGGAAATCACATGACATCACGCTACATCGCAATTGACTGGGGATCGACCAACCTGCGCGCCTGGCTCTGTCAGGGCGAACAGTGCCTGGAGAGCAGGCAATCAGCAGCAGGCGTTACGCGCCTGAACGGTAAATCCCCTGAAGCGGTGTTAGCAGAGGTGACGCGAAACTGGCGCGACAGCGCCACGCCCGTCGTGATGGCGGGAATGGTGGGCAGCAACGTGGGGTGGAAAATCGCGCCTTACCTGCCTGTTCCTGCTCATTTCTCCGCGATTGGCGAGCAGTTAACGTCGGTTGGCGACAATATCTGGATTATTCCCGGTTTGTGCGTCTCGCGTAACGATAATCATAATGTGATGCGCGGCGAAGAGACACAGCTGCTCGGTGCGCGCACGCTTTCTCCTTCTTCTGTCTACGTCATGCCCGGAACGCATTGCAAGTGGGTCCAGGCAGATGCTGAGCAAATCCACGATTTTCGCACCGTGATGACCGGCGAATTGCATCATTTGCTGCTCGCTCATTCGCTGGTAGGGGCGGGTCTGCCAGAGCAAGCGCCCTCGGCAGCGGCGTTTTCTGCCGGTCTGGCGCGTGGGATCGCTTCTCCTGATGTTTTGCCGCAACTTTTTGAGGTTCGCGCCTCGCACGTGCTGGGAAATCTCCCGCGCGAGCAGGTCAGCGAGTTTCTCTCTGGCCTGCTGATTGGCGCAGAGGTCGCCAGCATGCGTGAATTCGTCGGGCGCGAGCAGGCTGTCACGATTGTCGCTGGTGCAGCGCTGACGTCGCGTTACGAGCAGGCGTTTCGCGCGATTGGCCGTGAAGTATCAACGGTATCCGGCGACACGGCATTTCAGGCAGGAATAAGGAGCATCGCTCATGCAGTGGCAAACTAGTCTTCCCCTTATCGCAATCTTGCGCGGCATTACCCCTGATGAGGCGCTGGCGCACGTCGGTGCCGTTATTGACGCCGGATTCGACGCGGTGGAAATCCCGCTCAACTCTCCTGAGTGGGAAAAAAGTATTCCGACAGTGGTGGATGCCTTTGGTGATAAAGCGCTGATCGGCGCAGGAACCGTGTTACAGCCGGAGCAGGTGGAAAGGCTGGCGAAGATGGGCTGCAAACTCATCGTCACCCCCAACATCAACCCCGAGGTGATCCGCCGCGCGGTGAGCCATGGGATGACCGTTTGTCCGGGATGTGCGACGGCTACTGAAGCCTTTACCGCCCTCGATGCGGGTGCGCAGTCACTCAAAATTTTCCCCTCTTCAGCCTTTGGTCCTGATTATATCAAAGCACTGAAAGCAGTATTGCCTGCCAGGGTGCCGGTCTTTGCCGTGGGCGGCGTGACGCCAGAAAACCTGGCGCAGTGGATTAACGCAGGTTGTGTGGGTGCGGGGCTGGGCAGCGATCTCTATCGCGCCGGACAGTCCGTTGAGCGTACTGCGCAGCAGGCGGCAGCATTTGTGAAAGCGTATCGAGAGGCAGTGCAATGAAAATAACCAAACTCACCACGTACCGTTTACCCCCGCGCTGGATGTTCCTGAAAATCGAAACCGATGAAGGCGTGGTTGGCTGGGGTGAACCGGTGATAGAAGGACGGGCACGTACCGTGGAAGCCGCAGTCCATGAGCTGGGTGAATACCTGATTGGTCAGGATCCGGCACGCATTAACGACCTGTGGCAGGTGATGTACCGGGCGGGTTTTTATCGCGGAGGTCCAATCCTGATGAGCGCCATCGCCGGTATTGACTAGGCGCTGTGGGATATCAAAGGCAAAGTGCTGAATGCCCCGGTCTGGCAGCTGATGGGTGGCCTGGTACGCGACAAAATCAAAGCCTACAGCTGGGTGGGTGGCGACCGTCCTGCGGAAGTGATCGACGGCATTACGCAGCTGCGTAATATCGGCTTCGATACTTTTAAGCTCAACGGCTGTGAAGAGATGGGCGTGATCGACAACTCGCGCGCGGTGGACCGGGCGGTGAATACAGTGGCGCAAATCCGTGAAGCTTTCGGTAATGAGATAGAGTTTGGTCTGGATTTCCACGGACGCGTCAGTGCGCCAATGGCCAAAGTGCTGATTAAAGAGCTGGAGCCCTATCGTCCGCTGTTTATTGAAGAGCCCGTGCTGGCCGAGCAGGCGGAATACTATCCGAAACTGGCTGAACAGACCCATATTCCTATCGCCGCGGGTGAACGCATGTTCTCGCGCTTCGAGTTTAAACGCGTGCTGGAAGCAGGCGGTATTGCGATCCTGCAACCGGATCTCTCCCATGCGGGCGGCATCACTGAATGCTACAAAATTGCCGGGATGGCGGAAGCCTATGATGTGGCGCTGGCACCGCACTGTCCGCTGGGACCTGTTGCACTTGCGGCCTGCCTGCACGTGGATTTTGTCTCCCGCAACGCCGTGTTCCAGGAGCAGAGCATGGGCATTCACTATAACAAGGGCGCGGAACTGCTCGACTTTGTGAAAAACAAAGAAGACTTCAGCATGGATGGCGGTTTCTTCAAACCATTAATGAAGCCGGGCCTTGGCGTGGACATTGACGAAGCCAAAGTCATTGAGCTCAGTAAAAATGCGCCGGACTGGCGTAACCCGCTGTGGCGTCATGAAGATGGCAGCGTAGCGGAATGGTAAATGCGCGTCATACTTCGCGCTGGTGATGCGTTGGCTGCGTTTTCTTACCCCGGTCACATACTATTGTATGCTCCCGGGGATGCGAAAACTTGCCGCCTTCCCCCAGCACGAATTATTTAGCGCATTCTGTTTACGTTTTTAATTAAAAAAACCAAATACACCCTCTGTAAATTACAGGGCATGGTGAGCGGCTTCGCTATGCCCAAAATCTGGAGACAGATTGCGATGGATATTCCAGTTACTGCTACAAAGACCGGGCGTCGCCGCTACCTGACGCTAATCATGATCTTTATTACCGTGGTCATTTGCTATGTTGACCGCGCCAACCTAGCCGTGGCATCGGCCCATATTCAGGAAGAGTTTGGGATCACCAAAGCGGAAATGGGCTATGTCTTCTCGGCGTTTGCCTGGCTTTATACGCTCTGCCAGATCCCCGGCGGCTGGTTCCTCGACCGCGTGGGGTCGCGTCTGACCTACTTCATCGCCATTTTAGGCTGGTCCGTGGCAACCCTGTTCCAGGGCTTCGCGACCGGGCTGATGTCGCTGATTGGCCTGCGTGCTATCACCGGAGTTTTCGAGGCACCCGCGTTCCCCACCAACAACCGTATGGTCACCAGCTGGTTCCCGGAGCATGAGCGTGCCTCTGCGGTGGGCTTTTACACCTCCGGGCAGTTTGTCGGCCTGGCGTTCCTGACCCCGCTGCTGATCTGGATCCAGGAGCTGCTAAGCTGGCACTGGGTGTTTATCGTTACCGGTGGGATCGGCATTATCTGGTCGTTTATCTGGATTAAGGTCTATCAGCCGCCGCGGCTGACCAGGAGCATCAGCAAAGCGGAGCTGGACTATATTCGCGATGGTGGCGGCCTGGTGGACGGTGATGCGCCGGTGAAAAAAGAGGCGCGTCAGCCGCTGAGCAAAGCGGACTGGAAGCTGGTTTTCCATCGTAAGCTGGTGGGCGTTTATCTGGGGCAATTTGCGGTCACCTCAACGCTGTGGTTCTTCCTCACCTGGTTCCCGAACTACCTGACGCAGGAAAAGGGCATCACCGCGCTGAAGGCGGGCTTTATGACCACCGTACCGTTCCTTGCCGCGTTCTTTGGCGTGCTGCTCTCGGGCTGGCTGGCGGATAAGCTGGTAAAAAAAGGTCTCTCATTAGGTGTTGCGCGTAAAACGCCGATTATCTGCGGGCTGCTGATCTCTACCTGCATCATGGGTGCCAACTATACCAACGATCCGGTGTGGATTATGACCCTGATGGCGCTTGCGTTCTTCGGCAACGGTTTTGCCTCTATCACCTGGTCGCTGGTGTCATCTCTGGCGCCGATGCGTCTGATTGGCCTCACCGGTGGTGTGTTTAACTTCGTCGGTGGACTCGGCGGGATCACTGTGCCGCTGGTCATCGGCTACCTGGCGCAGGACTACGGCTTTGGCCCGGCCCTGGTCTACATCTCCGCCGTGGCGTTGATTGGCGCGCTCTCCTACATCCTGCTGGTCGGCGACGTGAAACGAGTAGGCTAATCCCTTCGGATGTTTTACCCTGATGCGATAACTGCGCATCAGGGTATCCCATGAAACAAATCACCTTCGCTTCCCGCAACCATCAGCTCACCAATATCAATACCTGGACACCGGACAGCCAGTGGCTGGTCTATGATGTGCGCCCGTCCGGGGCATCGTTCACCGGCGAAACCATTGAGCGGGTAAACGTCAGTACGGGCGAGGTTGAGGTGATTTATCGTGCCACGCACGGCGCGCATGTGGGCGTGGTGACCGTTCATCCTGCACAAGACAAATACGTCTTTATCCACGGCCCGAAAAACCCGGATGCAGACTGGCAATACGATTTTCATCATCGTCAGGGCGTGATTGTCCATAACGGCCAGGCGAGCAACCTCGATGCCATGGATATCACCGCGCCCTATACCGCAGGCGCACTCCGTGGCGGCAGCCATGTCCACGTCTTTAGCCCGAACGGGCAGTTCGTCAGCTTTACCTATAACGACCATGTGTTGCATGAACGCGATCCGAAGCGCGATTTACGTAACGTTGGCGTCGCCGCACCTTTTGGCCCGGTCATCCCGCAGGGCAACCATCCCCATGAATATCCGGGCACCTTCTGGAGCGTGCTGGTAAGCCGCACGACGCCAACCCCGCAGCCGGGCAGCGATGAGATCAATCGCGCCTATGAAGAGGGTTGGGTGGGCAACGGCAGGCTGGCGTTTATTGGCGATACCCTGTCTGTGAAAGGCGAAAAAGTGCCTGAACTGTTTATTGTCGATCTGCCCAAAGACGCGCAGGGCTGGAAACAGGCAGGCGATGCGCCATTGCAGGGCACGCCGGAGACGATGCCTGCACCGCCTGCTGGCGTGCTGCAGCGTCGTCTGACCTTCACCCATCAGAAGGCGTATCCGGGGCTGGTGAACGTGCCGCGCCACTGGGTGCGCAGCAACCCGCAGGGTACGCAGATTGCTTTTCTGATGCGCGATGATAACGGCATTGTCCAGGTGTGGCTGATCTCCCCAGAGGGGGGCGAGCCGCGTCAGTTAACGCATACTGAAAGCGGTATCCAGTCGGCATTCAACTGGCATCCTTCGGGCGACAGTCTGGGATTTGTGCTGGAAAATCGTATCGCCTGCTGCGATGCGCAGACCGGAGAGGTCACGTTTTTGACGTCCGATCACGGCAATCCGCCGTCTGCTGATGCGGTCGTCTTTTCCCCGGACGGACGCGCTATTGCATGGATGGAAGAGACAGAGGGTTTCCGCCAGCTGTGGCTAACGGAAACCGCACAGGATTAGCGTCGCGGCATCTCGGCGGGCGGGATAACGGCGTTGGTGGCTAGATTTTGCTGCTCGCTTTTCTCAACGCGCGAGCGTACGGAGCTGTCCGTGCGGAACATATCCCAGGGCAGCAACAGGGTATCCGCCACTGCTGTAAACGGCATATCGAGGATCACCAGGGATTTGGTGCCCCAGTTCGTGTCATCATCGGAGATCATCGCCGCGCTGGCGCGCGTCCCCGGATATGTTCCTTCTTTACCGCCGGTGTGAGACATCACGCTCGAACACCCGCAAAGTAAAACCACCCCGCTGAACATCGTCAGCTTAATCAGAACATTTTTCATCATCACTCAGTCATCGTTAATGGCACTGCATAGACCTGCAACTCTGGGTTATAGCGAGCCTTGTTCAAAATGAATAGCCCGATAACCCCGCACTGTGGCAGCCATCGCAATTTAACCCTTTGTGCTGTTGTCCCAGTCTAAGCGAGAAGCACAAAAGTGCAAAAAAAAGTGCGAACGTCGCGGTTGAAAACACCGGTTCCAGACCCATTTTAAGAATGTAACCCGATAACGAACACGCCTGATGGGTGTTCGGGGGCGCAATAGCCTGTCCATGGTGGAAGGCAAAAATTTCTCGCTGATTTCAGGAGCTTTTATTTATGCGTAACTTCGATCTTTCCCCGCTATACCGTTCTGCAATTGGTTTTGACCGCCTGTTTAACCATTTAGAAAATAACCAAAGCCAGAGCAACGGCTACCCTCCATACAATGTTGAGCTGGTTGATGAAAACCACTACCGCATCGCCATTGCCGTGGCCGGTTTTGCAGAGAGCGAACTGGAGATCACCGCGCAGGACAACCTGCTGGTGGTGAAAGGTTCACATACGGCCGAGCAGAAAGAACGTACCTACCTTTACCAGGGCATCGCCGAGCGTAACTTTGAGCGCAAGTTCCAGTTAGCTGAGAACATTCACGTTAAAGGCGCGAACCTGGTCAACGGTCTGCTGTTTATCGAGCTGGAACGTGTGATTCCGGAAGAGAAAAAACCGCGCCGTATCGAAATTAATTAATTACGCGGGTCGCATTAGCGGCCCACTCAGAATTGCTTGCCGAACCGGGAGCATATGCGAATCCACAAGGATTTGCAGGAACAACTGCGCACAAAAATAAACTGTGCCGAACTCGCTTCTCAGAAGGAGATTTAGTATGCGTAACTACGATTTATCCCCCCTGCTGCGTCAGTGGATTGGTTTTGACAAACTGGCTAACGCCCTGCAAAGCACCACTGAGCACCAGACGTTTCCGCCGTACAACATCGAAAAAAGCGATGATAACCACTATCGCATCACGCTGGCGCTGGCCGGGTTCCGCCAGGATGACCTGGATATCCAGCTCGAAGGCACGCGTCTGACCGTGAAAGGGTCGCCGGAAAAACAAGAAACCGAGACCAAATGGCTGCATCAGGGTCTGGTGACCCAGCCGTTTAGCCTGAGCTTTACCCTGGCAGATCATATGGAAGTCTCCGGCGCGACCTTTACCAACGGGTTGCTGCATATTGACCTGGTCCGTAACGTGCCGGAAGCCATCGCGCCACAGCGTATCGCCATTAGCGCGCGGCCGGCGCTGAACAGTTAATGCTGTGCGGGCTGGTGCCCTCACCCCGGCCCTCTCCCACAGGAAGAGGGTGAAAAGTTAAAGCCCTGCCCCGGCAGGGCTTTTTTGTGCGCCATCACCCATACAACGCCCTTCACCTCTGAGAGAATCCTTAACATAACTAAGGTTATGCAAGGAAGTGGATCATGAGTGATATCGCGTTAACCGTCAGCGTGTTGGCCCTGGTCGCTGTTGTTGGACTATGGATTGGCAACATCAAAATCCGTGGCGTTGGGTTTGGGATCGGTGGGGTGCTGTTTGGCGGCATTTTTGTCGGGCACTTTGCTGACAAACTCGGGCTGGTTCTCAGCGCCGATATGCTCCACTTTACGCAGGAATTCGGCCTGATCCTCTTCGTCTATACCATCGGTATTCAGGTCGGGCCGGGCTTTTTCGCCTCCCTGCGGGTTTCCGGATTACGCCTCAATCTGTTTGCCCTCGGCATCGTCGTAATGGGCGGGCTGGTCACCGCTATCCTGCATAAACTCTTCGCAATTCCGCTGCCCGTGGTGCTGGGTATTTTCTCCGGGGCCGTGACTAACACGCCCGCGCTGGGTGCGGGCCAGCAAATCCTGCGCGATTTAGGTATCGAACCCGGCATTGTCGACCAGATGGGGATGAGCTACGCCATGGCCTATCCGTTTGGGATTTGCGGCATTCTGCTCTCCATGTGGCTGGTTCGGGTGCTCTTTCGCATTAACGTCGACAAAGAGGCGAAGGACCACGAAACCACGCTTACCAATGGCCATATGCCGATCAAAACCATCAACATCCGCGTCGATAACCCCAATCTGAACAACATGGCGATTCAGGACGTACCGATCCTGAACAGCGCCAATATCATCTGCTCGCGCCTTAAACGTGACGAGATGCTGATGGTGCCCGCGCCTGGCACCATTATTCAGCAAGGCGATCTGCTGCACCTGGTCGGCCAGCCCGGCGATTTAAACAACGCGCGACTGGTGATTGGTCAGGAAGTGGATACTTCGCTCTCCACCCGCGGCACCGATATGCGCGTGGAGCGTGTGGTGGTAACTAACGAGCAGGTTCTGGGCAAGAAAATACGCGATCTACAGGTTAAAGAGCGTTATGACGTGGTCATCTCCCGACTTAACCGCGCGGGTGTCGAGCTGGTCGCCAGCCCGGAGGCCAGCCTGCAGTTCGGCGATATTCTCAACCTGGTCGGGCGTCCGTCATCCATTGACGCCGTGGCGGATATGGTCGGTAACGCCCAGCAAAAACTGCAGCAGGTACAGATGCTGCCGGTGTTTATCGGTATCGGGCTGGGCGTGCTGCTTGGCTCCATCCCGGTCTATGTGCCGGGGTTCCCGGTGGCCCTCAAGCTGGGCCTGGCGGGCGGGCCGCTGATTATGGCGCTGATCCTCGGTCGAATCGGCTGTATCGGTAAGCTCTACTGGTTTATGCCACCGAGCGCCAACCTGGCGCTGCGCGAGCTGGGGATTGTGCTGTTTCTGGCGGTTGTAGGTCTAAAATCCGGTGGCGATTTTGTCGATACCCTGGTCAGAGGGGAAGGGATGAGCTGGGTCGGCTATGGCATCTTCATCACCGCGATCCCGCTGCTGACGGTCGGCATACTGGCGCGAATGTTCGCTAAAATGAACTATCTGACGCTCTGCGGCATGCTGGCGGGGTCGATGACGGATCCACCGGCGCTGGCCTTTGCCAATAACCTGCATGCCACCAGCGGCGCGGCGGCGCTGTCGTACGCCACGGTCTATCCGCTGGTCATGTTCCTGCGCATCATCACTCCGCAGCTACTGGCGGTGCTGTTCTGGGGAATGAGCTAGCAGGTCGTCCGGATGGATGCGCCGCAGATGGTAGTCCACCTGGTAATCACTGGTATTACGAAACATCACGGAATAATTGAGGAACTCGCCGCTGTCGCTGTAGGAGAGAGAGGTAATGCGCAGCAGCGGCGTCTGTTCCGGCAGGTTCATGTAACCAGCGAGTTGTTTATCGGCCAGCACCGGCGTCAGGCTCTCGTAGTTGCCGCTGATTGTAATTCCGCACTCCTTCTCGATGTAATCAAACTTTGACCCTTCCAGATGCGCCAGCGAGAGGTTGCGAAACAGCTTCACGGGCATAAAGCTGTCCTCCAGCATCAGCGGTTTTCCGTCCACGTAGCGCACCCGGCGGGAAAAGTAGATCCGCTCATCCACCTGGATCCGCAGCTGGCTGGCGATGGCGGGCGGGGCGGGCATCACTTCAAACTGCAGCACCTTGCTCTGCACCTCTTTGCCTTGCTGACGCAGTACCTCCACCAGCCCGGTCAGATTGGTGGTTTCATGGTGCACATCTTTGCGTGCCACAAACGTCCCACTGCCGTGCCGCCGCTCCACCAGCCCCCAGCTCACCAGCAGATCCAGTGCCTTGCGAATGGTCATACGCGCCACGCCAAACTCCTGCGCCAGCGCTTTCTCACCCGGAATGGGGCTGCCGATGTTGTAGTCCGATGAATTCAGCCGTAGCCGTAATCGATCGGCAATGGATTTGTAGATCACCAGTAGACCTCTCTGCCCGTATCAGGGCGTGGATTGCATCCTGACATGTCCATATTTACAGCGAAAAGTAGACCTGATTGGTCAAAATAAAACCATGAATGCGATCACGAATCGCAGCGGCATGCCATGTTCGCGCATCAGTAAGTTCTTATGCTCACCTCAGGCCAGCACAAAACCATAAAGGCCTCTCTCCCCTACAGGTTGTTACGTGAGGATTTAAAAATGCTCAGTCAAATACAACGTTTTGGTGGTGCCATGTTTACCCCGGTGTTGCTGTTTCCCTTTGCCGGGATCGTGGTGGGAATCGCCATCATGCTTCGCAACCCGCTTTTCGTGGGCGAAGCCTTAACGGCTCCTGATAATCTGTTCGCGCAGATCGTGCACATCATTGAAGAGGGCGGCTGGGCGGTGTTCCGCAATATGCCGCTGATTTTTGCCGTTGGCTTACCGATTGGTCTGGCGAAACAGGCGCAGGGCCGCGCCTGTCTGGCGGTGCTGATAAGCTTCCTGACCTGGAACTACTTCATCAACGCGATGGGGATGACCTGGGGCCACTTCTTTGGCGTCGACTTTTCCGCCGAACCGACGGCGGGAAGCGGGCTGGCGATGATTGCCGGGATCAAAACCCTTGATACCAGCATTATTGGGGCCATTGCGATTTCAGGTATTGTCACTGCGATCCATAACCGTTTTTTCGAGAAACCGCTGCCGGTTTTCCTGGGCATTTTCCAGGGCACCTCGTTTGTGGTGATAATCGCGTTTTTCGTCATGATCCCCTGCGCCTGGCTCACGCTGCTGGGCTGGCCGAAAGTGCAGATGGGCATTGAGTCCCTGCAGGCGTTCTTACGCTCCGCCGGTGCGCTCGGCGTTTGGGTGTATACCTTCCTGGAACGCATTCTGATCCCAACCGGGCTGCACCACTTCGTCTACGGTCCGTTTATCTTTGGCCCGGCCGCCGTTGAGGGCGGGATTCAGGTCTACTGGGCGCAGCATCTTCAGGCGTTCAGCCAGAGCACGCTGCCGCTGAAAACCCTGTTCCCGGAAGGCGGTTTCGCGCTGCACGGCAATTCAAAAGTGTTTGGCTCGGTCGGGATTGCGCTGGCGATCTGGTACACCGCATCAGCGGAAAATCGCGTCAAGGTCGCGGGCCTGCTGATCCCGGCCACGCTTACCGCTGTGCTGGTGGGCATTACCGAACCGCTGGAATTTACTTTCCTGTTTATCTCGCCGCTGCTGTTTGCCATTCACGCGGTGCTGGCGGCCACCATGGCGACGGTGATGTACACCTTTGGCGTGGTGGGCAACATGGGCGGTGGCCTGCTGGATCAGTTCCTGCCGCAAAACTGGATCCCCATGTTCCATAACCACGCTTCAACGGTATTCACCCAGATTGGCATCGGCGTCTGCTTCACCGGCCTTTACTTCGTGGTCTTCAAAACGCTGATTGAGCGTCTGAACCTCAAAACGCCGGGCCGTGAAGAGAGTGAAATCAAACTCTACAGCAAGGCGGACTATAAGGCGGCACGCGGACAAACCACCGCCCCGGCTGCCGCCAGCCAGCAGGTCGGGCAAGCCGCCGGATTCCTGCAGGCGCTGGGCGGCGCGGCCAACATCGAAAGCATCAACAACTGCGCTACCCGCTTGCGTATCGCGCTGGTCGACATGGCGCAAACCCAAAGCGATGAGGTCTTCAAAGCCCTGGGGGCCCATGGCGTGGTGCGACGCGGCAACGGCATACAGGTGATCGTTGGCCTGCACGTTCCCCAGGTGCGCGACCAGCTGGAATCGCTGATGAAAACCCCTTTAACGAATGAACAAACCACCCTGACAGAGGCTATATCATGAAAAAATTCTCAGTTGTCATTGCAGGCGGCGGCAGCACCTTTACGCCTGGTATCGTCCTGATGCTGTTAGCCAACCGTGACCGTTTCCCGCTGCGAGCCCTGAAGTTCTATGACAACGACGGCGCACGTCAGGAGACTATCGCCGAGGCGTGCAAAATTATCCTCAGGGAACAGGCGCCGGAGATTGAGTTTAGCTACACCACCGATCCAAAAGCGGCGTTTACCGATGTGGATTTCGTGATGGCGCACATTCGTGTGGGCAAATACCCGATGCGTGAAAAAGATGAAAAAATCCCGCTGCGTCACGGCGTGCTGGGGCAGGAAACCTGCGGCCCGGGTGGGATCTCTTACGGCATGCGCTCCATCGGCGGCGTGCTGGAACTGGTGGATTACATGGAGCAGTACTCACCGAATGCGTGGATGCTGAACTACTCCAACCCGGCGGCGATTGTGGCGGAAGCGACCCGTCGCCTGCGGCCGAATGCCAGGATTCTTAACATCTGCGATATGCCGATCGGCATAGAAGGGCGTATGGCGCAGATTGTCGGCCTGAAAGACCGCAAGGAGATGCGCGTGCGCTACTACGGTCTGAACCACTTCGGCTGGTGGACATCAATTGAAGATCTGAACGGTAACGATCTGATGCCGAAACTGCGCGAATATGTGGCGAAACACGGCTATGTACCGCCTTCTGACAATGCTCATACCGAAGCGAGCTGGAACGATACCTTCGCCAAAGCCAAAGACGTGCAGGCGCTGGATCCGGACACCATGCCAAACACTTATCTGAAGTATTACCTGTTCCCGGACTATGTGGTCGCGCACTCAAATCCGGAACGGACCCGCGCTAATGAAGTCATGGATCACCGTGAGAAGCACGTGTTCAGTTCGTGCCGGGCGATTATTGAAGCCGGAAAATCCTCTGCCGGTGAGCTGGAGATCGACGAACATGCGTCGTACATCGTCGATCTGGCAACGGCGATTGCCTTCAACACTCAGGAGCGGATGCTGCTGATTGTGCCAAACAACGGGGCCATCCATAACTTTGATGCCGACGCGATGGTGGAAATTCCGTGTCTGGTGGGCCATAACGGGCCGGAGCCGCTCACCGTGGGCGATATCCCTCACTTCCAGAAAGGGCTGATGAGCCAGCAGGTGGCGGTGGAAAAACTGGTGGTGGATGCCTGGGAGCAACGCTCGTACCAGAAACTCTGGCAGGCGATCACCCTGTCGAAAACCGTACCAAGCGCGTCTGTTGCCAAAGCCATTCTGGATGATCTGATCGAGGCCAATAAGGATTACTGGCCAGAACTGCATTAACCCTCCTGACCGGCATCGCCTGATGCCGGTTTCCTTGCCCTGGCCGATTTACGCTATGCTGAAGCCTGCCTGCAGCATGACAAGGAGCCTTCATGAAAATTTCCCGCCTCGGTGAAGCCCCGGACTACCGCTTCTCGCTGGCCAATGAACGTACATTTCTGGCGTGGATCCGCACTGCACTGGGGTTTCTGGCCGCCGGCGTCGGACTTGATCAGCTCGCGCCCGATTTCGCCACGCCGTTGATTCGTGAAGTGCTGGCGCTGCTGCTGTGCCTGTTTGCGGGTGTACTGGCGATTTACGGCTACCTGCGCTGGCTGCGTAACGAAAAGGCGATGCGCCTGAAGCAGGATCTGCCCTATACGCGCGGGTTACTGATTATCAGTGCGATTTTGCTGACGGTGGCGGGCGTGGTGATGTTACTGGTGTTCTATGGCGGATAGCCGCAAAGCGCGACGCGAAGCGGACCCCGGCCTGCAGCCGGAGCGGACGTCGCTGGCGTGGCTGCGTACGCTGTTGGGATATGGCGCGCTGATTGCCCTGGCGATTAAGCACAACTGGCACCGCACGGGAGTGCCCTTCTGGATCTCACTGGTTGTGCTGGCGCTGGTGGCCATCATTTTATGGCGCTATACCCGCAGCCGTAACGTGATGGACGTGGCACAGGACGATTTTGTGCAGCCGAAGGCGGTGCGGGATAAGTTCCTGATTGCGTTGGCTGTACTGTCTCTGTCTTTACTCTTTGCAATTACACACATTCAGCAAATTGTGAGCTTATAAGCCCGGTGGCGGCTGCGCCTTACCGGGCCTACGGTTAACGGCCTTTTGCTAAATACTTCGCCATCTCGTCTTCCGGCACCATGCCGCCGCCGGTCGCCCACACCAGATGGGTGACGTTGGCATCAGCCTGAACACGCAGCGGCCCGGCCATGCCCGCCAGCGCCGATGGCTCCAGACGGATCCCTTCCTCCTGCGCCAGCCAGCCGAGCATGTCGTACATGCTTTGATCGGACAGGGTATAGAACCCGTCTAGCAGACGTTCCATCGCACGGCCCACAAAGCCTGACGCGCGTCCGACCGCCAGCCCGTCCGCCGCCGTCACGTTGTCGATACCCAACTCCTGCACGGCAATCTCATCGTGCAGGCCGGTATAAACCCCCAGCAGCATGCACGGGGAGTGCGTTGGCTCGGCAAAGAAGCAGTGGACGTTGTCGCCAAACGCCAGCTTCAGACCAAATGCCACGCCGCCAGGACCACCGCCGACGCCGCACGGCAGGTAGACATACAGCGGATGCTCTGCATCCACCACGCGGCCCCGTTCGGCAAACTGCGCCTTCAGGCGCTCACCAGCAACCGCATAGCCCAGGAACAGGGTGCGGGAGTTTTCATCGTCGATAAAGAAGCAGTTCGGGTCGCTTTCCGCCGCTTTTCGCCCTTGTTCCACCGCCACGCCGTAATCCTGCTCATATTCCACAACGGTGACGCCATGGCTGCGCAGTTTGGCTTTCTTCCACTCTCGGGCGTCGGCGGACATATGTACCGTCACCGTAAAGCCAATGCGTGCGCTCATGATGCCGATGGACATCCCGAGGTTGCCGGTTGAACCCACCGCAATACTGTACTGGCTAAAGAAGTCTTTAAAGCGCGGCTCCAGCAGGATGCTGTAGTCATCTTCAGTGCTCAGCAATCCCGCTTCCAGCGCCAGCTTTTCTGCGTGGGTCAGTACCTCATAGATGCCGCCGCGCGCTTTAATCGAGCCGGAGATGGGCAGATGGCTGTCTTTTTTCAACAGCAGCGTGCCGGGAATGGCCTTGCCAGATTCCTTCTCCAGCCGTTTTTTCATTGCCGGAATAGCAACCAGCTCAGACTCGATAATCCCGCCCGTTGCCGCGGTTTCCGGGAAGGCTTTCGCCAGATACGGCGCGAAGCGGTTGAGGCGCGCATGCGCGTCATCCACGTCGGCTTTGGTCAGCCCGACGTAAGGCAACCCTTCGGCAAGCGAGGTGGTGCGCGGGTTAAGCCAGGTGGTCTCTTTCAGGGCAATCAGATCCTCAACCAGAGGAAACTGTGCGGTTAAAGCAGTGATAGTTGCGTTTTCCATAATACGTCTCGTCGTGCTCAGATAATGAAAGAAAGCAGGAATGTGCCGCCAAGTGCAAGCACCGAGGCGATAAACGTCGCCGTCGTATAGTATTTGAAGGTCTCATTAAGGGTCGCGCCGCAGTATTGCTTCACCAGCCAGAAGAGCGAATCGGTCACGATCGTGCAGCCAATAGCGCCGGAACCGATGGCAATCGTGATGATCTCCGGGCTTACGTTCGGGTAGAGCGGCAGCATCGGCGCCACTATCGCCGTCGCACCCATCATCGCGACCGTAGCGGAGCCTACAGCGGCATGCAGCACCAGCGCCACCAGCCAGGCGAGCAGGATCGGATGCATGTGCAGGTTCGAGAGAATATGTGCCAGCGAATCTGCCAGCCCGCTGGTTTTGAGAATAGCGTTGAACGCGCCACCGGCACCAATAATCAACAATATGTTCGCGATAGAGCCAAAGCCGTGCTCCGTATGGGTCAGCATTGCGCCCATGCCCATATGCTGGCGGATCCCCAGCAGGTAGTAGGCGACAAATACAGCGATAAACATTGCGGTGATCGGGTTGCCGATAAACTCCAGCAGGGTATACAGCGTGCCATCCTTCGCCATATTGAGCTCAGCGAGGGTCTTCACCAGCATCAGAACAATCGGCAGCAGCACCGTAAACAGCGTTGCACCCAGCGACGGCAGGGTTTGCTCCTCTCGCACCTTCAGGTCGGAAAATTCTGCCGGAACCGGTTTATATGGCAGACGGTTGCCGAGCAGTTTCAGGAACAGCGGGCCACCGACCAGAGATGCCACCAGACCCACCAGCAGACCGTAGACAATCACCGTCCCGACGTCCGCACCTAATTTGTTGGTGACAAAAAGCGCAGCCGGATGCGGCGGTACCACGCAGTGCACCGCCATCAGTGCGGTACAGAGCGGAATGGCAAGCTTAAGCAGCGACGTATTCGTCTTTTTGGCGATGGAAAACGCCAGCGGGATCAGCAGTACCACGCCCACTTCCACGAACAGCGTAATACCGCAGATAAGACCCACCAGCACCATAATGACGTCCGCTGACAGCCAGCGGCAGCGCTGTAGCGTGATCCCGATGCGCTCCGCCGCACCGGAGACTTCCATCATCTTACCCAGAATGGTACCCAGGCCGATGACGGCTGCCAGGAAGCCCAGCGTACCGCCAATCCCGCTTTCAATGGCGTTCACCATATCCAGCGGGCTCATCCCCATCATCGCGCCGACGAAAAAGCTCGCCAGCAGCAGTGCGAGGAACGGGTGAAACTTCAGTTTTACGATGGTTAAAACAATCAACACAATGCTGACAAGCAGCGTTACCACAACCCAGACCGGCGATCCCATATCTCACCTCACCCTTATGTCATCTGTGGGTATTGGACGAAAAAACGGCATGAGCTGACAAACGATAAAAATTGCCGTTCAGATGAGCCAGATTGGATCAACTGAGTGACTGAACTCAAAAAAGCGCACTTATTTCGCTGTTGGTTCACATAAATTCATGCCTGGGCGGTATGCTGAGCGTAGAAATAACGTGTGAGAATTGTGATGACCGATGCGAATGAAGTCAGAAACCGGCTGCTAAATGGCTGGCAACTGTCAAAAATGTACACTTTTGAAGTGGCTGCCCGGCATGAATCCTTCGCGCTGGCGGCGGCGGAACTGTCGCTCAGCCCTAGCGCGGTGAGCCACCGCATCAACCTGCTGGAAGAGGAGCTGGGCATTCAGCTGTTTGTCCGCTCGCACCGTAAAGTTGAACTGACGCAGGAGGGAAAGCGCGTTTACTGGACCCTAAAATCATCCCTCGACACCCTGAATCAGGAGATCCTGGATATTAAAAACCAGGCGCTGTCCGGTACGCTGACGGTGTATTCCCGGCCGTCAATCGCCCAGTGCTGGCTTGTCCCCATGCTGGGGGATTTTACCCGCCGTTATCCGTCGATATCTCTCACCATTCTCACCGGCAATGAGTACGTCAATATGCAGCGAACCGGCATCGATCTGGCCATCTATTTCGACGATTCGCCGCCAAACTACCTTTCTCATCACTTCTTGATGGACGAGGATATTTTGCCCGTCTGCTCGCCCGCGTATGCTCGCGAGCATGCGCTGTTGAAAAACCCCGATAACCTCAGCCACTGCACGTTACTGCACGACCGTCAGGCCTGGAGCAATGATTCCGGTACGGATGAGTGGCTCAGCTGGGCGCAGCATTTTGCGATGAATATGCCGTCATCATCGGGTATTGGCTTCGATCGTTCCGATTTAGCGATAGTTGCAGCCATGAATCATGTGGGCGTGGCGATGGGGAGAAAGCGGTTGGTGCAAAAGCGCCTTGAGCGGGGCGAGCTTATCGCCCCGTTTGGCAACAAGACCCTCAAATGCCATCAGCACTATTACATCTCAACGCTTCCCGGCCGTCAGTGGCCGAAAATTGACGCCTTTATTGGCTGGCTAAGAGAACTGGCAGGCTGAAGAATTATTACGCTTTGACGCTACACCAAATGCGAGAAAGCGTGCTAAATACAGGTAATCCTTTTGATTTATCCAGGGTAAAACGTGTTAAAGCCTCTTATTGCGACCGCGTTGCTTCTCTCTTCCGGCTGGGCGATAGCCGCTGAGCCGCCGCTGACGGCTGCGCTTTATGCACAAAAGCTGGGCGTGGGTATGGACGTGGACTGGGCGCGCACCGAGCGCGGCATACGCGAATTCGACCCGCTGGTGGTCCGCGATTTTCGCGCGAAAGGTATCAGCCACGTGCGTATTCGCGTGGCCGATGAGCCGACCGAAGCGCGGCTGATCCATCTGCGTAAGCTGGTGGAAGCCTGCGAGCAGTACGGCGTGATCCCGATTATCGCGTATCAGGCGGACAACTATAAAAACGATCCGAAAGCGGATAACGAAAAAGAGGTCACCGACTGGTGGATTGCCGTGGCGCACTATTTTGGCAAGCGTTCGCCGCTGCTGGGCTTTGACCTGATCTATGAGCCGGCAGACAAGCTCAACCACAACGCGGCCTCGCTCAACCGGGTGTATGAGAAAACTATCAAGGTCATTCACAGCATTGATGCGGACCGGATGATCTTCATCGCCCCCCGCCTGCGTGCGGCACCCGAAGATCTCACCAGCCTGAAGCTGCCTGCGCACAGCCAAAACTTCCTGCTGGCGGAATGGCATATCTTCCCGTGGGGGCCGCTGAAAAATAACGGCAAATACCCGTGGACATCCGGTACGGCGGCGGAGAAAGCGGCGATTCACAATCGCATTACGACGGCGCTGCACTGGCAGCAAAAAACCGGACACGTCAGCTGGGTCGGGGGCTGGGGCGTGGGGGAGTCAAACCGCGTTACACCCACCGCGTCGCAAATGGCTTTCGCGACCTTTATGGCGTGCGAGCTGCAAAAGGCGAACATTCCCTATGCGATTAACGCCGATTTCCAGTTTTATGACGGAGAAGAGGGGGCCTGGCGGCCAGCGCCAGAGCCGCTGCTGGAGGCGATGATTGCCCCGGTATGTGAAAAGCCCGGCGAGAAGCCGGGCCATCATGCGGTTAAACAGGCTGCTCGTGATGCGGAACACGCGACGCCAGCGGCAGCCAGCACAGTAAAATCAGCAGCCCCATCAGCGTCATTAGCAAACCCAAACTAGCCTGCCCGGTTTGCGGCATCATGGCGGAGAGCCAGGCCAGCGCGCCGGAGCCAATATTCTGTAAACCGCCCACCAGCGCACCCGCCGTACCCGCGAGGAACGGGAACGGCTCCATGGCGCCGCTGGTGGCAAGCGGGAACAGCATCCCCGCACCGAAGAAGAACAGCGCCGCCGGGATCAGCAGCGTCCAGACAGTCATCACGCCAAACAGACCCGGGATCCACATCATCAGGCCAGCCAGCAGGCAGCTGATTACGGACTGCCACATCAGCGTCGAGAAACGTTTGTTCTGACGTCCGGCGAACCATGCGCCAAAGAACGCCGCCGGGATCGGCAGAATAAACAGAATGCTCACCACCATACTGCTCAGGCCAAGCCCTGCACCCAGCAGCACGCCGGAGCAGGCTTCAAATACCGCGATACCCGCCAGACCGCCGATCAGCATCAGCAGGTAACAGGTAAAGGCTCCGTTGCCGAACAGCGTTCTGTAACTGGCGATAAGCTTCGTGCGCGGTGCGTCCTGCGGGCGGGTTTCCGGCATCCAGCGCGCCATGCTGAAGGTGACAATCACGCACAGCACCAGCAGGAAGGCATAGCAGGCGCGCCAGGACCACATCGTATCCAGCAGGCCGCCAATCAGCGGTGCCAGCAGCGGGCTGACCAGAATACCCATATTCAGCAGGCTATTGGCGTGACGCAGCTGCGTGCCCTGGTACATATCACGCGGTAAGGTACGCGCCATCACCCCGCCAACGCCGGTGCCAACCCCCTGCAGCGCGCTGGCGGCAATCAGTACGGTCAGGCTATGCGTGGTAATGGCGATCACCGTCGCGACCATGAAAATACACATGCCTGTCAGAATGACCGGACGGCGGCCAATGCGATCGGACAGCGGCCCGTAGAATAACTGCGAAACGCCATAGGTGAGCAGGTAGGCGGCCATCACGCTTTGTACCGCGCCCTCACGGACGTTGAGTTCCTTTGCCATGTCGGCAATCGCCGGGATGTAGATGGTTTGCGCCATCTGACCGACGGCCACCAGTAACACCAGCATCAACAATAAGTTAACGTTCCTTTGTTTTTTCATGTCGCTGAATACTTTTGCCAAAAGAGAAAAATGAAGAATAAGTGACTACGCATTCCCATAAATGCGCGAGGAATCTACCACAATGAGATGACAAATAAAGCATTGTCATGATGAATGCAGAAGGGGGGTAAGGCAGGTTTTGTAAACAAGATTGGCAACAAATGTTGCCAGTGAATCACGCCAGGCGCAGCAGGATCGCCCCGCCCGCAATACCCAGCGCGGCTGCGATACGCAGTCCGGCAACCTTTTCTTTTAAAAGCACAAATGCGATCAACGCGCCGAAGAGAATCGACGTTTCTCGCAGCGCAGCGACAACCGCCAGCGGCGCCTGCGTCATTGCCCATAAGGCCAGGCCATACGAGCCCATGGTGCCAACCCCGCCGAGCAATCCCTTTTTCCAGTGCAAACGCAGGTAGCTGGAGGCTTCGCGGCGTCGCGCTACCATTGCCCAGCACAGCAGGCAGAAGCCGTTCATAAAGAAGGTCCACAGCGTATAGCCCAGAGCGGTATCCGATAAACGTACGCCCGTTCCGTCCACCAGCGTATAGCCGGCGATAAAGCAGGCGTTCAGCAGTGCCAGCCAGATCCCCTTCCGTGACTGCAGCCGGCCATTCATCGCCATTGCCAGAATCGACAGGCAGATCACCCCGATGCCCGCCCAGGCGAGCCAGGAGAGGCTATCCCCGAGCACCAGCACGCTGATCAGCGCCACCAGCAGTGGGGCTGTCCCGCGCATCAGCGGATAGGTCTGGCTCATGTCTGAGACCTGATACGTCTTCGCCACCAGTACCGTATACACCACCTGCAGCGCGCAGGAGACTACTAAAAAGGGCCAGCTGGCTGGCGACGGTTGCGGGGAAAAAGGCAGTAAAACCAGAGCAATGAGTGTGGCGGAGCCGCTAACGCTGATCGCCGAGTAGAGCTTATCCGTTCCGGCTTTGACGATGGCGTTCCAGCTGGCGTGCAGCAGCGCGGCAAACAGCAAAATACAGAAAACGGTGATGGTCATGGCGTCTCTGGCGGTGAATTGTCATTCAACTGTAACATTCACGACCTCATGCCGCCAGCCAGCTACACCGCGCAAAAAAGACGGTGAGTGACCCGTGGTTCATCTGACACCAGGCTGAAGCCCGCACGACGGTAGAACCCGCAGGCCGTATCCGGTGCATGGGTATTGAGGAAATCAAACCAGATGCTGGCATCGGCCATCACCACCGTTAACAGCTGTTTACCAATGCCCAGACCGCGGCACTTCTCGCTGACATAAAGATGGCGAATACGTCCGGCACGCGGTTGCTGGCTGAAGGGATCGCGGTTAAGGCCGCAGACGCCCACCAGCTTGCCGTTTAAAAAGGCACCCAGCAGCTTTTCACCCGGCGCGTTAAAGCGGTTTTCACCGCGCAGCCAGTTCTCTTCCAGCCTGCGCAGCATATTGAAATTCGCCGCGATGCTCTCGGCTTTAAGCGCGATGTACCCGGGCTCTTCTGGCGTAATGGGTTCAATTAACAGACGCGACATAGCATTCCCTCGTTATTAAAGAGGGGCGGTTGCCCGCCCCTCTCAGGTGCGACTTGAACCTGAATCACCGAAGGTATTTCAGGACAGCATCAAGCAGTTGCAGTACAGCAACAATGAGTTTGAGGATAAGAATCACCATATCCACTACGCTCATACGCGTCTCCTTTTGGTAAAAAGGAGCACGATGCTGGCGTACCTTTCCGCCGCCTGTTGCCAGCACCTGGATTGACGTAACACAGTGTGCTCACTTCAGGGGTTAAGGCACTGACGGCACCACCCGTTTCAGCCAGGACTTCGTTGCGCCGGTAGAACTGCGGCCCCCTCGCTCACTGCGAACATCCTCATTATAGATAAATACTGTATGCATGAACAGTATTTTGTGGACAAAATTCGAAACCCGTTCCATACTCAAAAACGTCAAAATCCGTGCCGGAATTGCGCGTTCGTCTTCGATCGCGTATACTTCGTGCGTTGACGTAACACAGTGTGTTCTGCGGCGACCAACCGTAAAACCCTGATAAAAACCTCGCTCCGGCGGGGTTTTTTGTTTTCTGCTTTCTGTACAGAACGGGATGCCAGTTGACTTATTGGCAACGTACCCGGCAGAAATAAGGTACATATTAATGTTTCATTTAATAATCCTTAAATATAGATTATTTAAATAAAACTAAGTCTGTTTATTTTTAAGATGAATATGTATTTAAATAAAACCCACAGATTTGAATTACCAGGTTTTTCAACGTATATTCACATAACCATAAAAACAGTATGGATAGTTTATGCAAGCATCTGATTACTTGAAGATGAAGTTCCAGAGCGACAGGCAGTTAGCTATTTATGGACAACAAGGCGTTGCTGGGACATGGAAAGCATTAAAGGGGATCGGTTCTGATATCTACTCAGGAATGGAGCGTGTTAGTTGGTATTCATCATGCTTAATCCCCAGCTATCACGATGTGTGTGAAGAGTTACTCTCAGAAGAAAAAAGGATGTACCTCTCAATTGTGTCTATTTACCGTTATCGCAATGTAATAGCACACATGCTCTATCTTTATTTTGAAAGCATTATGACCGATTCTGAAAATGGGAATGAAAAAAATCGCGTTCGCAAGACGGATTCAAAAGTAACCAGCCTTGTTAAAAACATCCCGGCAAGCAAGGCAGCGCGTTTAGCGATAGCATGGGCGCTGGCTAAATCCCTATCGGAATCCGGCTTGCTTTCAGAAATCGTCGTCGAACGGCTTGCGCGCCGTGTACCTAATGTTGTTATGGCTCTGCAGCTGATGGGTACGGACCAGAAGTGCGCTCTTGCTGCCCGTCGTCTGAAAATGTTGGATCCTAAGTATTACGCCACCCTCTATGCCGCACAACTGGAGATGCTTTACTACTTTTTTGAACCATTCCTGGCTGAAATCATTAAGAAAGTGCAAACGGGATTCTACAAGGATTTTGATGCGATCTATAACGACTTAAAGGATAGGTAGCATGTTTAAGAGTCTGCTATCCATTCTTTTTACAGATGTTTTATTCCCTGTTTATATTTTTGCTTGCGCCTCTTTGTTTCTCTGGCTGGTGCCCAACCACTGGGTATTATTAACATTCATTGCTATCGTTGTATTTATTATTGTTCATCCGATAATTTTCGGGCGCTTTGATAAGTACGATTGAGTTTTATAAAAAGGAGTTTGTATGTCAAATCCGGCTTATTTGTTTCTGACAGATGAAAATGGTTCTCCAATGGTAGGTCCCTGCCTGGTGTCAGGGCGTGAAGGTGCAATTGAACTCAAATCGTTCACTCATAATGTCAATATCCCGGTCGACGGGAATACCGGGAAATTGACGGGCACGCGCATACATATGCCCGTCATGTTCCAGAAGGAATTTGATCGTGTCACTCCGTTTTTATTTCGGGCGTTGAGTACGGGGAGAACGCTTCAGTCAGCCACCATAAAGATGTATCAGATTAATGAGGCTGGTTTAGAGCAGGAGTATTTTAATATCATCATGGAGAATGTAAAAATAACTTCTATTACACCCGATTTGTATCCAGGTGCCAACACCGGAACACACCTCGAAACGGTTCTCATACGCTATGAGAAAATCACCTGGAAGCATTGCGACGGAAATGTCATCTATAGTGACGCCTGGAATGAGCGAGCAACATACTAAAACGTGATCCCTGACGCATTTTTGCGCAGATGAAAATATTTCCATTGTCACGCCCGAAAACCTGTGTTTGTATAAATTCAATCAATGATTCCAAACACAGGTCCCCCATGACTGCATCCATGAACACCGCGACCCTACTAAAAACTGCGCAACCAGCCGCAGTGGTCGTCGTGCGTGTGGTGGTGGTCGTCGGCAATGCGCCGTAGGGACTGGATCAACACACGAATCCAAAACCCCGCCGGCGCAAACCGGGCGGGGTTTTTCGTTTAAGAGCCTCCCCGGAAAGTCGGCCCAGAAGAAAAGGACTGGAGCATGGCAAGTTCGGGCACAACATCCACCAAGACGCGTTTTACGGGCGCGCAGCTGATCGTTCACTTACTGGAACGACAGGGCATTACCACGGTTGCGGGTATTCCGGGCGGTACGGTACTGCCGTTGTACGATGCATTAAGCCAAAGCACGCAGATTCGTCACGTGCTGGCGCGCCACGAGCAGGGCGCGGGGTTTATCGCTCAGGGCATGGCGCGTACGCAGGGTAAACCGGCAGTCTGTATGGCCTGTAGCGGTCCGGGGGCGACCAACCTGGTGACCGCCATCGCCGACGCGCGTCTCGAT
This sequence comes from Enterobacter sp. WCHEn045836, assembly GCF_003965585.1. Taxonomy (NCBI): domain Bacteria; kingdom Pseudomonadati; phylum Pseudomonadota; class Gammaproteobacteria; order Enterobacterales; family Enterobacteriaceae; genus Enterobacter; species Enterobacter sp. WCHEn045836. The sequence goes on along the minus strand of NZ_RXPT01000014.1, from coordinate 67,680 downwards.
TCCATTCCGCTGATTTGCATTACCGGCCAGGTGCCGTCCTCAATGATCGGTACCGATGCGTTCCAGGAAGTGGATACCTACGGTATTTCTATCCCCATCACCAAACATAACTATTTAGTTCGCGACATCGCCGAGCTTCCTCAGGTTATCAGCGATGCGTTCCGCATTGCGCAGTCCGGTCGTCCAGGCCCGGTGTGGATAGACATTCCTAAGGATGTCCAGACCGCAGAAATTGAGATCGACATACTGCCGGAGCCGGGCGAGCGGGCACCTGCGCCAGAATTCAGCGCTGAGAGCGTGCGCGATGCCGCGGCCATGATCAATGCCGCTAAACGTCCGGTGCTCTATCTGGGCGGCGGGGCAATCAACGCCGCAGATGAAATCCGTCAGTTCGCTGAAAAAGCCAACCTGCCCACCACCATGACCCTGATGGCGCTCGGCATGCTGCCTAAAGCGCATCCGCTGTCATTAGGAATGCTGGGCATGCACGGCGCGCGCAGCACCAATTACATCCTGCAAGAGGCGGATTTGCTGATTGTGATGGGCGCACGTTTTGATGACCGGGCGATTGGTAAAACCGAGCAGTTCTGCCCGAACGCAAAAATCATTCACGTGGATATCGACCGCGCCGAACTGGGTAAAATCAAACAGCCGCACGTGGCGATTCAGGGGGACGTGGCCGACGTGCTGGCGCAGCTGATCCCGCAGACGGACGCAACTGACCGCGCCGACTGGCGTCAGATGGTGGCGGATCTGCAACGCGAGTTCCCGGGTGCGATCCCAACCGAAGGCGACCCGCTGAGCCACTACGGGCTGATTAACGCCGTGGCCGCCTGCGTGGACGACAGCGCAATCATCACCACCGACGTGGGCCAGCACCAGATGTGGACCGCCCAGGCCTATCCGTTGAACCGTCCGCGTCAGTGGCTGACCTCCGGCGGCCTGGGCACCATGGGCTTTGGTCTGCCTGCGGCAGTTGGTGCGGCGCTGGCGAACCCGGACCGCAAGGTGATCTGCTTCTCCGGTGACGGCAGCCTGATGATGAACATTCAGGAGATGGCCACCGCGGCCGAAAACCAGTTAGACGTGAAAATCATCCTGATGAACAACGAGGCGCTGGGGCTGGTACACCAGCAGCAAAGCCTGTTCTACAAGCAGGGGGTGTTTGCGGCGACCTATCCGGGGATGATTAACTTTATGCAAATTGCCGCCGGTTTTGGCCTGCATACCTGCGATCTGAACGCAGAAGAGGACGCCCACGCAGCGCTGCAGGCGGCGATCTCTCGTCCGGGCCCGGCGCTGATCCACGTCCGTATCGACCCTGAACAAAAAGTGTATCCGATGGTGCCGCCGGGTGCGGCAAATACTGAGATGGTGGGGGAATAAGCCATGCAGAAACAACATGAAAACGTCATTCTGGAACTCACCGTCCGCAACCACCCTGGCGTCATGACCCACGTCTGCGGGCTGTTTGCCCGCCGCGCGTTTAACGTGGAAGGCATTCTTTGTCTGCCGATTCAGGGCAGCGAGCACAGCCGCATCTGGCTACTGGTCAACGATGACCAGCGTCTGGAGCAGATGATGGCCCAGATCGACAAGCTGGAAGACGTTACCAAAGTGGCGCGCAACCAGTCCGATCCCACCATGTTTAACAAAATTGCGGTGTTCTTCGAATAAATCGCTTAAGGTAAGCGTCTTTCGCTCTTGTAGGCCGGATAAGCGCAGCGCCATCCGGCGTTTTCAGACCGCAGGAACAGACATGACCACCATCGCTCTTATCGACGACCACCTTATCGTCCGCTCCGGATTTGCCCAGCTTCTTAACCTCGAACCGGATTTTCAGGTGGTGGCCGAGTTCGGTTCCGGGCGCGAGGCGCTGGCGGGCCTGCCGGGGCGTGGGGTACAGGTCTGTATCTGCGATATCTCCATGCCGGATCTCTCCGGACTGGAGCTGCTGAGCCAGTTACCGAAAGGGATGGCGATTATCATGCTCTCGGTTCACGACAGCCCGGCGCTGGTGGAGCAGGCGCTCAACGCCGGCGCGCGTGGGTTCCTGTCAAAACGCTGCAGCCCGGATGAGCTGATCGCCGCCGTGCGCACCGTCGCGACGGGCGGCTGCTACCTGACGCCGGACATCGCCCTCAAGCTGGCCGCCGGACGTCAGGATCCGCTTACCCGGCGTGAGCGTCAGGTGGCGGAAAAACTCGCTCAGGGGATGGCGGTGAAAGAGATTGCCGCCGAACTGGGTTTGTCGCCCAAAACCGTGCACGTTCACCGCGCCAACCTGATGGAAAAACTCAACGTCAGTAATGACGTCGAGCTGGCGCGCCGCATGTTCGATAGCTGGCAATGAGCCCCGTCTTTTCGCGGCTGATCGCCGTTGTTGCCAGCTTTTTTATCTTCTCTGCCGCCTGGTTCTGTCTGTGGAGCATCAGCCTTCATCTGGTGGAGCGCCCGGCGCTGGCGGTGCTGCTGTTTCCCTTTGGCCTGCGTCTGGGGCTGATGTTGCAATGCCCGCGCGGCTACTGGCCGGTTTTGTTGGGCGCAGAGTGGCTGATGCTGATCTGGTTGTCGCAGGAAGTCGCCCTCGCGCATCTGCCCTTATTGATGACCGGAAGCCTGCTCACGCTCCTCCCGGTTGCGTTGATTTCCCGCTATCGTCACCAGCGCGACTGGCGCACGCTGCTGCGTCAGGGGGCGGCGCTGATTGCCGCCGCGCTGCTGCAATCCCTGCCGTGGGTAGGCGAAAAGGAGATGCTTAACGCCCTGCTGCTGACCCTGACCGGCGGCCTGACGCTGGCCCCCACCTGTCTGGTTTTCTGGCACTATCTCACCAGCACCGTCTGGCAGCCGCTCGGTCCGTCGCTGGTCTCTCAGCCGGTAAACTGGCGCGCCCGGCATCTTATCTGGTACTTGCTTCTGTTTGTGGTGAGCCTGTGGCTACAGCTTGGCCTGCCTGCCGAGCTTTCCCGTTTTACCCCGTTTTGTCTCGCGCTGCCGATCATTGCGCTCGCCTGGCACTACGGCTGGCAGGGGGCGCTTATCGCCACGTTGATGAACGCCATTGCGCTGATTGCCAGCCAGACCTGGCACGATCATCCGGTGGATTTGCTGCTCTCCCTGCTGGCGCAGAGCCTGACCGGGCTGCTGCTCGGCGCGGGCATTCAGCGCCTGCGTGAGCTGAACCAGTCCCTGCAAACCGAGCTGTCGCGCAATCGCCGTCTGGCAGAGCGTCTGCTGGAGACTGAAGAGAATGTACGCCAGGAAGTGGCGCGCGAGCTGCACGACGACATCGGCCAGACCATCACCGCCATCCGCACCCAGGCGGGTATCGTCCAGCGTCTGGCGGCGGATAACGCCGGGGTGAAGCAGGGCGGGGCGCATATCGAACAGCTCTCCCTTGGCGTGTACGATTCGGTGCGTCGCCTGCTGGGCAGGCTGCGTCCGCGCCAGCTGGACGATCTCTCTCTGGAACAGGCGGTGCGCTCCCTGATGCGCGAGATGGAGCTGGAAAGCCGCGGGATTGTCAGCCATCTCGACTGGCAGATTAACGAATCTGCGCTGAGTGAAGGCCAACGCGTCACGCTGTTCCGCGTCTGTCAGGAAGGACTGAATAATATCGTTAAGCACGCCAACGCCAGCGCGGTGACGCTGCAGGGCTGGCAGCAGGATGAAAGCCTCAGGCTGGTGATTGAAGACGACGGCTGCGGTCTGCCGCCCGGCTCCGGGCAGCAGGGCTTTGGTCTGGCGGGTATGCGCGAGCGCGTGAAGGCGCTGGGCGGCACGCTGAGTATCTCCTGCACCCACGGGACACGCGTCAGCGTCAGCCTGCCGCTAAGGAGCCACCATGTTTAAAACCCCCGCTAACGCCGCGCCGATAGGTGACAAAGCGGAGATCGATGCCCGCTACCGCTACTGGCGTCGCCATATCCTGATCACCATCTGGCTCGGCTACGCGCTGTTTTACTTCACCCGCAAAAGCTTCAACGCCGCCGCGCCGGAAATCCTTGCCAGCGGCGTGATGACCCGCACCGATATCGGCCTGCTGGCGACGCTGTTCTACATCACCTACGGCCTGTCGAAGTTTTTCTCCGGCATCGTCAGCGACCGCTCCAACGCCCGCTACTTTATGGGCTTTGGGCTGATCGCCACCGGCGTGGTGAACATTCTGTTTGGCTTTTCCACCTCGCTCTGGGCCTTTGCCCTGCTGTGGGCGCTGAACGCCTTTTTCCAGGGCTGGGGCGCGCCGGTCTGCGCCCGCCTGCTCACGGCGTGGTATTCCCGCAACGAGCGCGGCGGCTGGTGGGCTATCTGGAACACCGCGCATAACGTCGGTGGAGCGCTGATCCCGATGGTGGTGGGCGCAGCGGCGCTGCACTACGGCTGGCGCGCGGGGATGATGATTGCCGGTGGTCTGGCGATCCTGGCCGGGCTGTTCCTCTGCTGGCGACTGCGCGACAGGCCACAAACTGTGGGGCTTCCGCCGGTAGGCGACTGGCGGCACGACGAGATGGAGATTGCCCAGCAGCAGGAGGGGGCGGGGCTGTCCCGCAAAGAGATCCTTACCAAATACGTGCTGAAAAACCCGTACATTTGGCTGCTGTCGCTCTGCTACGTGCTGGTCTACGTGGTACGCGCGGCCATCAACGACTGGGGTAACCTGTACATGTCCGAGACGCTGGGGGTGGATCTGGTGACCGCCAACTCGGCGGTGACCATGTTCGAGCTGGGCGGGTTTATCGGCGCGCTGGTGGCGGGCTGGGGCTCGGATAAACTCTTCAACGGCAACCGTGGCCCGATGAACCTCATCTTTGCGGCAGGAATCTTACTCTCCGTCGGCTCGCTGTGGTTGATGCCGTTCGCCAGCTACGTGATGCAGGCGGCGTGCTTCTTTACCATCGGCTTCTTCGTGTTTGGCCCGCAGATGCTGATCGGCATGGCGGCGGCAGAATGCTCGCATAAAGAGGCGGCCGGTGCGGCGACGGGCTTCGTCGGGCTGTTTGCCTACCTTGGCGCGTCCCTCTCCGGCTGGCCGCTGGCGCGGGTGATCGATATCTGGCACTGGAGCGGTTTCTTTGCCGTGATCGCCATCGCGGCGGGGATATCGGCCCTGCTGCTGCTGCCGTTTTTGCATGCGCAGGCGCCGCGTGAAGCCAGGGTGATGTGATGCGCCTCACCTTTTCACCCCGAGTGGCGCAAAACTAAGAAATTTTCCCGGTTTTACCTGGACGCTGTCTCAGGCATCTCTCCCGGCTGATTTTTACAATGCTGCAAAAATCAGCTCAGGAGTAACTCAGTCATGCTGGCCTTCTTAAATCAGGTGCGCAAGCCGACCCTGGATCTGCCGCTCGACGTGCGGCGCAAGATGTGGTTCAAACCGTTCATGCAGTCCTATCTGGTGGTCTTTATCGGCTACCTGACCATGTACCTGATCCGCAAAAACTTTAACATCGCGCAGAACGACATGATCTCCACCTACGGGCTGAGCATGACGCAGCTGGGGATGATTGGCCTGGGCTTCTCCATCACTTACGGCGTGGGCAAAACCGTTGTCTCGTACTATGCAGACGGCAAAAACACCAAGCAATTCCTGCCGTTTATGCTGATCCTCTCCGCCATCTGTATGCTCGGCTTCAGCGCCAGCATGGGCGCGGGCTCCATCAGCCTGTTCCTGATGATCGCTTTCTACGCCCTGAGCGGTTTCTTCCAGAGTACCGGTGGGTCGTGCAGCTACTCCACCATCACCAAATGGACCCCGCGCCGTAAGCGTGGTTCATACCTTGGCATGTGGAACATCTCCCACAACCTCGGCGGGGCGGGTGCAGCAGGCGTGGCGCTGTTCGGTGCGAACTACCTGTTTGACGGTCACGTGATCGGCATGTTTATCTTCCCGTCGATTATCGCCCTGATTGTCGGTTTTATCGGTCTGCGTTTCGGCAGCGACTCTCCGGAATCTTACGGCCTCGGCAAAGCCGAAGAGCTGTTCGGCGAGACGATCAGCGAAGAGGACAAAGAGACCGAAGAGAACGAGATGACAAAATGGCAGATCTTTGTTGAGTACGTGCTGAAAAACAAAGTGATCTGGCTGCTCTGCTTCTCCAACATTTTCCTGTACGTGGTGCGCATCGGTATTGACCAGTGGTCGACCGTGTATGCCTTCCAGGAGCTGAAGCTCTCTAAAGAGGTGGCGATTCAGGGCTTCACCCTGTTTGAAGTGGGCGCGCTGGTCGGCACCCTGCTGTGGGGCTGGCTCTCTGACCTCGCCAACGGTCGTCGTGCGCTGGTGGCCTGCGTCGCGCTGGCGCTGATTATCGCTACCCTGGGCGTCTACCAGCACGCCAGCAACCAGTACGTTTACCTGGCGTCCCTGTTTGCGCTCGGCTTCCTCGTGTTTGGTCCGCAGCTGTTGATCGGCGTAGCGGCGGTAGGTTTTGTACCGAAAAAAGCGATCGGCGCCGCCGATGGGATTAAAGGTACCTTCGCCTACCTGATCGGCGACAGCTTCGCCAAGCTGGGTCTGGGGATGATTGCCGACGGCACGCCGATTTTCGGCCTCACCGGCTGGGCTGGCACCTTTGCGGCGCTGGATGCCGCCGCCATCGGCTGTATCGTCCTGATGGCGATGGTTGCGGTGCTCGAAGAACGTAAAATTCGCCGTGAAAATCGTGTGCAGAAATTAAAAGCAGCCTGAGTGTGCAGGTGACTTCGTTGCCCGGTGTGTGATGCCGGGCTTTTTTATTTTAAATTCCAGTCTTTACCCCGCTTTACACACTCACCCCTCTCCTTGCTCTACAGTTTTTTTGCTGCCGCCTTTCGCGCAGCCTTATTCCTTTTGCTATGGGAGAGCTTGCATGTTGACCCGACGATTATCCTGCCTGGCGCTGTTGATGGCGCTGACAACCCCCGCAATGGCTACGGATGCGCCTACCTACGGCGAGAAGCTGGAAGGTTTCGACTACGGCTGGCCGGTAAAGCACTTTACCTTTACCTCTCAGGAACAGTCTCTGAATATGGCCTACCTGGACGTGAAGCCGGAAAAACCCAACGGCCGCACCGTGGTGCTGATGCACGGCAAAAACTTCTGCGCCGGTACCTGGGACGGCACTATCCGTGCGCTCTCAGCCAGCGGTTATCGGGTAATCGCTCCCGACCAGATTGGTTTTTGTAAATCCACCAAGCCGGAGCATTATCAGTACACCTTTCAGCAACTGGCTGATAACACCCACGCCTTGCTGAAAACGCTCGACGTCGATCGCGTGACGGTTATCGGCCACTCGACCGGCGGCATGCTGGCGACCCGCTATGCGCTGATGTGGCCGCAGCAGGTGGAGCAGCTGGTGATGGTCAACCCAATTGGTCTGGAAGACTGGAAAGCGCGCGGCGTGCCGCATATTACGGTCGATCAGTGGTACCAGCGCGAGCTGAAGGTCAGCGCCGATGGCATTCGTCAGTACGAGAAAAATACCTACTACGCCGGAGAGTGGAAGCCGGAGTATGAGCGTTGGGTCACCATGCTCGCCGGGCTGAACAACGGGCCGGGATAAGAACGTGTGGCCTGGAACTCGGCGCTGCTCTACGACATGATTTACACCCAGCCGGTGATCTACGAATTTAGTGAACTGAAGATGCCGGTATTATTGATGATCGGCACGAAGGACAACACCGCCATCGGGAAAGATCTCGCCCCGCCTGAGATCCGCAAAACGCTCGGCAACTATGCGGTGCTGGGGAAGGAGACGGCGAAACGCATCCCGCACGCAACGCTGGTTGAGTTCAACGACATGGGGCACGCGCCGCAGATGCAGGATCCTGCACGCTTCCACGAGGCACTGCTGAAAGGGCTTCAGGCTCGCTGACTGGTTTCCAGCAACAACCCGCGCAGCCACATTTGCGCGGGGTTACGGTGTGTTCTGGCGTGCCAGGCCATGCACTTGGTGAAACCCGGCACCGGAACCGGTGTGTTGCAGACAAACATTCCCGTCTGGTTTTCCGCTATCCGTGACGGTACCACGGCGATCATATCGCTTATCGCCAGTACATCCGGCAGTACCAGGAAGTTGCTCACCGATAACCCCACGTGCCGCGTCCGGCCCATTTTTTCCAGCGCGCCATCCGTCACGCCGCGAAAACTATCACCTTCATAAGAGACCAGCACGTGTTCAAGGGCGCAAAAGCGCGCCAGAGAGAGCGGTTTGCCCGCGTCCGGGTGGTCGGCACGCATCATGCAAACGTACCGTTCATCATAAAGCGCCCGGCTGTGCAGGTCGTCTGGCGTGGTATGGGGCGTGATCAGCGCCACGTCAACGTTCCCGCGTTCAAGCTGGTTCATCATGCGCTCGGAATCGACAGGTATAACCCGCACGCGTATTGCCGGTGCCCGCACCTTCAGTGCCGCGATAAACGGCACCGCAATCGCGCGGAGCGCGTAATCGGTGGCGGCAAGCGTGAAGGTGAGGGTGGCCTGCAGTGGGTCAAACGCCACCGGCTGCAGCAGGAGGTCGATATCTGCCAGGATGCGCTTCACCGGCGCGGCCAGCTCTTCCGCACGGGTCGTGGGTACGATGCCGTGGGGCGCTCGGATAAACAGCGGGTCGTCGAAGTAATCCCGCAGGCGGTTCAGCATGCCGCTGACCGCCGGCTGGGTCAGGGCCAGACGCGCCGCCGCGCGGGTGACGCTGCGTTCATCCAGCAGGGCGTCGAGCGTTTTCAGCAGGTTAAGATCCAGCGTGCGCAGATCCGTTTTCATGACGATATTCTACCTTTTTTCAGTTCACTATTATGGCCGTGCCCGCTGTCGATACCCTGAGTTTCCCGCTATGATGAGCGGCTATTCAAAGGAGAACGCATGGTCTGGATAATGCTGGCAACGCTTGCCGTGGTGTTTGTGGTTGGGTTTCGTGTCCTGACCTCGGATTCCCGCCGCGCCATCAAACGCTTAAGCGAACGGCTGGGTATCACCCCGATGCCGGTCGAGTCGATGATCGATCAGTTCGGTAAAACGCCCGGCAATGAGTTTATCCGCTACCTTGAACGCCCGGACGAAGCGCATCTGCAAAACGCCGCCCAGGTGCTGCTCATCTGGCAGGTGTGTATCGTCGACGGTAGCGAAGAGAATCTCCACACCTGGCACCGCATGCTGCGTAAAGCCCGTCTGGCCGCGCCGATCACCGATGCGCAAATCCGCCTCGCCCTCGGCTTTATGCGCGAGATGGAGCCGGATCCGCAGGAGCTGAACGCTTTCCAGCTGCGTTACAACCAGCTCTTTCTGCCGGAAGAGGGCGTGTTTTACCTGCACTGATATCACGAACCGTGATGATGAGTATAAGGCATCATCATTAGATTTATACCACTCACGGGCGCACCATCACCTTATCCACTCACGATGAGGTGAACCATGAAACAATCCGCCATTATCTGGCCAGACGATTACCTGCCAGGCACCACCGATAACTTTGCGTCCAATGAAATCATTGTCGCCGGACTGAGCGCGAAAGCGATCTGGGCGCAGCTCAACGACACCAGCCTGTGGCCGGGCTATTACAGCAACGCCAGCGATATTCGTTTCCATGATGGCAGTGGCCCGGAACTGAGTGCCGACGCCCGCTTTCGTTTCACCACCTTTGGTTTTCCGGTTGAGGCGCAGGTTACGGAGTATATTCCGCCCGTTGACGGTGAAGCCGCACGGATCGCCTGGCACGGCTGGGTAGAGGGCGATGCCAGCTCGCGTCTGGATGTGATCCACGCCTGGCTGTTTGAAGACTTACCGGGTAACCGCGTCCGTATTTTGACTCAGGAGTCGCAGAAAGGCGTACCGGCGCAGGAATTAGCACGTACCCTACCGAACCCCATGATCAACGCGCATCAGGAGTGGATCGTCGGGCTGGCGAAAGCGGCGATGCAAGAAAAGTTGTCTAAACGTTAAATTCGTCACACTTTTGATGATAAACTGCGCGACTTTCCCGCACGTTTTTATCTTCAGGTGACGCCATGACAGAACATATCCAGCCCACGATCAGACCGCAGACCAAAGAGGTTTCTCGCCCCAACTGGTCGGCGGTTTTTTCCGTGGCGTTCTGTGTCGCCTGTCTTATTACCGTTGAGTTTTTACCGGTCAGCCTGCTGACGCCGATGGCGCAGGATCTGGGTATTTCCGAGGGCGTGGCAGGGCAGTCCGTTACCGTGACCGCGTTTGTGGCGATGTTTGCCAGCCTGTTTATCACGCAGGTTATTGGCGCGATTGATCGCCGCAAAGTGGTCATTCTCTTCAGCGTGCTCCTGACGCTCTCCTGTCTGCTGGTCTCTTTCGCGGAGAGCTTCACCCTGTTGCTGCTCGGCCGCGCCTGTCTGGGTCTGGGGTTGGGCGGTTTCTGGGCAATGTCGGCCTCGCTCACCATGCGACTGGTGCCGACGCGCACCGTGCCGAAAGCCCTCTCCGTTATCTTTGGCGCGGTCTCCATCGCGCTGGTGATTGCCGCGCCGCTGGGGAGTTTCCTTGGGGGAATCATCGGCTGGCGTAACGTCTTTAACGCCGCAGCGGTGATGGGTTTTCTCTGCATTCTGTGGGTGTGGAAAGCGCTGCCGTCCCTGCCGGGCGAAGCGGCGCACCACAAACAGAACATGTTCAGTCTGCTTAAGCGCCCCGGCGTGCTGGCGGGGATGACCGCCATCTTCATGGCCTTTGCCGGGCAGTTTGCCTTCTTTACCTATATCCGCCCGGTCTTTATGACCATGGCGGGCTTTGACGTGGATGGCCTGACGCTGGTGCTGCTCAGCTTCGGTATCGCCAGCTTTGTCGGCACCTCGCTGTCGTCTCAGTTCCTGAAGCGCTCCCTGAAAGTGGCGCTTGCTGGCGCCCCGCTGGTACTGGCTGTCAGTGCCGTCGTGCTGATCCTGTGGGGCAGCGACAAATGGGTTGCCTCGGCGATTGCAATTATCTGGGGCTTTGCTTTTGCGCTGGTGCCGGTGGGCTGGTCGACGTGGATCACCCGCACGCTGGCCGATCAGGCTGAAAAAGCCGGGTCGATTCAGGTGGCGGTGATCCAGCTGGCGAACACATGCGGCGCGGCGGTGGGCGGCGTGGCGCTCGACCACCTTGGGCTGACGTCGCCGCTGGTCATCTCCGGCACGCTGATGTTGCTGACGGCGCTGCTGGTGGCAGGGAAAGTGAAGACGAGTTGATTGATAAATAATCACCTTGCCGATATACTTGTACCGTAACTTGTACAGGAGGAGATATGCAGGTTGTGACGTTTACCGAAGCGCGAAGCCGACTCAAAGATGTGTTGGACGACGTGAATGACAACGTGGAGACAACCATTATCAGCCGTCGCAACGGTGGTGATGCGGTAGTGATGTCTCTGCAGCACTACAACTCAATGATGGAAACCATCCATCTGATGAGTTCGCCTGCCAACGCCAGCCGACTGATGGAGTCTATCGAGCAGGCAAATACCGGGAAAACAACGCAGAGGGATCTGATAGATGACCAGGCTACTGATTTGGACTGATAACGGCTGGGACGATTACCTGTGGTGGCAGGAACAGGATAAAAAGACGCTTCGCAGAATTAATAAACTGATTGAGGATGCGAAGCGCCAGCCATTCAATGGTCTGGGTAAGCCGGAACCCCTTAAAGGCAACCTTTCCGGATACTGGTCCCGGCGGATCAACGACACTGACCGTCTGGTTTACGGGGTGTCGGATAGCGCTCTCACCATTCTGATGTGTCGCTATCACTATTATTCATAAATCACGCCGGGGCTTTCACCCGTTTTCTCGAATCCATCGAAATCAACACCACCGACGACACAATCAGCAGCGTGCCCAGCCAGTCCGGCAGGGTAAACGCCACGCCCAGCAAAATCACCGACAGTAACGCGCTGCTCAGTGGCTCGGCGCAGCTCAGAATGCTTGCCTTCGGCCCGCCGATCATCTGCGCGCCTTTCAGGTACAGGCTGAACGTCAGCGCCGTGCCGATCACCACCAGGTAGAAAAACGCCAGCAGCAGGCTGCCGTCAATGACAAACGCGGTGCCGCGTCCGGCGTAGAACGGCGTCAGCATTAACCCGGCAATCAACATACTCCAGCCGACAATCGGCAAGGTGCCGTAGCGGGCGATGAGCGCTGAGGGGTACGTGGTATAAAACGCGGCGGCAAACGCCGAGGCAATGCCGAATAACAGCGCGGCAGGTGAGATGGAGAGCGAGGTAGGGTCGCCATGGGTCACCAGCAAAAATGTCCCCACCAGTGAGGTCAGGATCGCGGAAAGCACAAACAGACCCGGCCGCTTTTTCCGCGCCAGCGCAAACCACGCCACGATAATCGTCGGCGACAGAAACTGCAGCACGGTGGCCGTAGCCGCGTTGGATTTCTCGATTGTCACCAGGAAGGTGAGCTGCACCGTGAGCGCGCCAGCCAGGGAGAAAAACAGCAGGCTGAGGGCGTCTTTGCGATGTTTGATGACCGAGAAAATCTTGTCGCCGTGAACGAAGGACAAGGTCAGCAGGATCAGGCCGGTAAACAGCAGGCGAACCATGGTCAGATAGGGTGACGAGATCTGGCTTTTCTCCATGATGTACTGCGCGCAAACCCCTGAGCTGCCCCATAAAACGGCGGCGATCAGGACGTTCAGCATCCCTTTACGTGTGGAACCCATGTTCTCCCCTGCGATGTTGTCGTTAATTCGGTCAACAGCATAGCATGGTTGTGTGCGGCCTGATGCCCTCACCCCGGCCCTCTCCCACGGGGAGAGGGAGCAAACACTAAAAACGGCAACGCTCGTTGCCGTTTTGCTTTTACCTTAGAACCACGCCTCCCACATTGCGCCGACGTTGAAGTCGTCCAGCGTTTCGTCTTTGGTATTGTTCACGCGGGCGGTGCGTTCGTTATCCACTTTGCCGCCGGTGACGTAGAAGCGCAGCATCGGACGGAACTCCGGCCCCATGGCGATAGACATGTTCTGCGACAGGGTCAGCTTCCAGCCCTTGTTGTCGCCGCCGTTGTCGTAATCCACATGCTGCCAGCCCGCTTCCAGCCAGGTGGAGTGAACGTCGTTCCACCAGTGCATCGGACGCACAATGGCGTTGTAGTTCTTACGGTTGTCCGTTTTATCACGGCTGTTGTCGTAGTCGTGGAAGGCGAGGATGTACTCCACCTGCGTGGCCGGAGTGAATTTATACAGCCCTTCGAAGCTGGCATAGACCGTGGTCAGATCCTCGGTTTTATTGAACACGCTGTTGTCCGCGTTATCAGAGTAACGGGCAATCACCTTGTTCACGCCGCTGTCGTTAGTGTGGCTCAGCACCACGCCGCCCTGCCAGGCGTTCAGACGCTCGTCGCTTTCAACCGCTTTTGAGTCAAAGCCGTAGTTGGCGTACAGCTCCAGATCCAGCGGACCGACCTTCATGCCGTGAATTTTTGACGTCGCGGCGTAGTTGCCTTTGTCGCCCGTGCCGGACCCACCGGTACAGGTGATGCGTGACGGGTTGGCTTCGTCTTCCATGACTTCCGGGCTACAGGATTCCACCGCCGCCACGGCGGCCACGTCAAACTGCACGCCGCCGATGTCGAAGTTCTTCACCCCGGCGCCCTGGCCGTCGTGGTTCATCCAGAAGTAATCGTTAATGCCCTGCTGCGGACGCTGGTGGAAGTCACGACCGGCCCAGAAGTAGGCGTTCGGGTTGGAGGCCATAATATTGGTCACCCCGGCGTAGGCTTTTTTCAGGTTAACTTCATCGCCCCAGTGATCGATCATCACGTTGATGTCCCAGATGGCGCCGTTGTCACCCTTGAAGGCCTTGGAGAGCTGGAATTCACCGCCGTTGCCTTCGTTACCCAGACGACCGATGGCTGATGCCCCGTTATAGGAACCGTCCACCGCCACGTATTTCTGGTCAGCGGCCTGGAAGTGCGCGCCGTAGCGGGCGTAGCCGGTAAATTTAATGCCGAACGGAATGGCCATATCCGGGGATTGCGCCGCGCTTTGCGGCTCCGTCACCACGTCGGCTTTTTTCGCGACCGCGGCATCCATTTTGGCCTGACGTTCCGCGAGGGCTTTATCCACCGCTTTTGCCACAATGGCGTCGATTTGTTCCTGTGTAAATTCCTGTGCGAGTACAGAAATTGGGCAAAGCGCGGCGATAACCGCCATGGTTAATGGAAGTTTTTTTAGGGTAGTCATGGTTATCTCAATATAGTTTAATTTTATTCAGACAATAACCATCCCGCTCCGATCTGACAGAGTATGTCGCTATCATCAGAACAAGTGGATTTCTATTTAAGGTACAGAGGTATTACTCGTTATTTCGCCATAGATTATCTCTGATATAAATGAATAATTTCTTCGGATAATTCACGCGCCAGTAATGAATTCATTAAATGATCCTGCGCGTGTACCATAATTAACGTCATCGGCTGACGGGCTTCACCCGCATCCTGCTCAATGAGTTTGGTCTGCATCTTGTGCGCCTGGCGCGCGTAGCCATCGGCTTCGCGCAGCAGGCTTTTGGCTTCGTCAATGTTGCCCTGCCGCGCAGCGTGCAGTGCTTCAAAGCACAGGCTGCGCGACTGACCCGCATTGACGATGATTTCCATCACGGCTTCTTCTAAGGCAACCATCGTCTTTCTCTCTATTTATCGAAACTATTATGTAAAGAGGTGGCGGCAAACCACTCTCCGCTCTTTTTAATGGTGCGCTGTTGCGTAGTTAAATCGAGCTGGACAAAGCCATAGCGGTTTTTATACGCATTACACCACGACCAGTTATCAATAAAGGTCCACATATGGTAGCCAAGGCAATTGCACCCTTCGCTAATACCTTTATGCAGCCAGGTTAAATGTCCGGAAATAAAATCAATACGGTATTGATCGTTTATCTGGCCATTTTCAATAAAGCGCTGCTCATTTTCGACGCCCATTCCGTTTTCAGAAATAAAACAGCGTGGGTTGCCGTAATTGTCGCGCAGGTTAACCAGAATATCGTAAATACCCGGCTCGTAAATTTCCCAGCCACGGTACGGGTTCATCTTGCGGCCCGGCATCTCGTAGTTATCAAAGAACCACTCCGGCATAAACGGCGCCTGCGGGTTCACCGCGCTGTCGCGACACTTCACGCGACGCGGCTGGTAATAGTTAATGCTGAGCAGGTCGATTTTCCCTTCCGCAATCAGGAAGCTGTCCTCCGGTTTACAGGCGGGAAGCTGGTCGTAAGATTTCAGCAGTGCCACCAGATCGGCCGGGTATTCACCGCGCAGAACCGGGTCGAGGAAGCTGCGGTTAAACATCAGATCCGCGATGTGCGCCGCCTTCACGTCCGCCGGGTTTTGCGAGCGCGGGTAGGACGGTGTCAGGTTGAGCACGATGCCGATCTCACCCGCGTAATGTCCGGCGCGGTAGGCCTGAACGGCCTTCGCGTGGGCCAGCACGGTGTGATACGCCACGGTGGCCGCCCGACGGAAATCCACCACGTTCGGGTAGTGGAAATCGTACAGATAACCGCCCTCAACCGGGACAATCGGCTCGTTAAAGGTAAACCAGTGCAGCACGCGGTCGCCAAACAGGTCGAAGCAAATCTGCGCATAGCGGGCGTAAGCGTCCACTACCTCCCGGTTTTCCCAGCCGCCGATCTCCTGCATCGCCATCGGCATGTCGAAATGGAACAGGGTGATAAACGGCGTAATGCCCTGCGCGATCAGCTCATCAATGACCTGGTTATAAAATTCGACCGCCTTTGGATCAACTTCACCGATACCGTCGGGGATCAGGCGTGCCCAGCTTATGGAAGTGCGAAAGCTGTTGTGGTTCAGCTGTTTTAACAGCTGAATGTCCGTTTTCCAGTGCTGATAAAACGTGGAGGTATGCTGCGGCCCCACGCCGTTGTGAAAACGGTTCGGCTCGCGGGCAAACCAGTAATCCCATGTGGTTTCACCCTCTCGTGTCCCTTCGGTCTGGAGAGCGGAGCTTGCGCTGCCCCACCAGAAATTATCGGGAAAGGTATATTTCATGACGCTTCCTCTTTGACTTAATGGCTTGCGGTCTCAGCGGCACCGACGGTTGCCTGAGCTTTCTGCTCTTCGTTTTTCATCAACGTACGCTCGTAAGCCCGCAGGAACGGCAGGTACATCAGCGCTGACATCACCATACAGACGAGACACATCACCACCGGGCTCAGCGCCCAGTTGGCGGCCCATGAGGCGCCAATCGGTGCGGGCGTGGTCCACGGCGTTAACGATACCACCTGTGCCAGCCAGCCCAGTTTGGTTGCCGCGTACGCCAGGCACGCATTCACCAGCGGCACACACACGAACGGGATAAACAGCATCGGGTTCATGATGATGGGCGCGCCGAACAGGATCGGTTCGTTGATGTTAAAGAAGCTTGGCACAACGCCCATTTTGCCGATGGTGCGTAAGTGCGTTACCCGGCTACGCAGCAGCAGGAAGGCCAGCGGCAGCGTGGAGCCTACGCCGCCAATCAGCAGATAGTGATCCCAGAAGCCCTGCAGGTAGACGTGTGGCAGTGCCGCACCGGCCGCCAGCGCCGCCTGGTTTGCCGACAGGTTTGCCATCCAGAACGGGTTCATGATGCCGGTGACAATCAGCGAACCGTGGATACCGGCGAACCAGAAGATCTGGCACAGCAGCACGGAGAGCAGAATGGCAGGCAGCGAGTCAGACGCAGAGACCAGTGGTTCCAGCAGGTGCATAATCGCCTGCGGGATAATCATCCCGGTCTGCGCCTCGATAAACAGGTTCAGCGGATGCAGGGTGCCAATCACCACCATCACCGGGATCAGGATCTCAAACGAACGCGCCACGCCGGTCGGGACTTCCTTCGGCAGACGAATGGTCACGTTGTTCTGCTTCAGCCACGCATAGACGCGGGTGGCGTAGATGGCGGTGATCAGCGCGGTGAAAATCCCCTGACCGGACAGATACTGGGTGGAGATCTTACCGTCCGCATACGGCGCGGCCACCAGCAGGAAGGCCATAAAGGCCAGCAGGCCGGACATCACCGGGTCGAGGTTAAACTGACGCCCCAGGCTCGCCCCAATTCCCACCGAGATGAAGAAGGTCATCACGCCCATGCTGAGGTTAAACGGCAGCATCAGCTGTTCGCGATAGGTCTGGGAGAAATCCAGCCAGCCGCGGGCAAAGCTGTTGGTGGTATCCGCCGAGAACGGCGGGAAGATGAACACCAGCATAAACGAGCCGATGATCATAAACGGCAGCGCGGCGGTAAAGCCGTCGCGGATGGCAATCACATACTTCTGCTGACCGAGCTTCGCGGCCAGCGGGGTAATTGACTGCTCAATCACCGCAACCATGGATTGATATAACGAACTCATGTGAACACCTTTTAGTGTGCCGCTTCGATGAGCGACAGAGCATAGTCCAGTACTTTATCGCCACGTTGCATGCCGTAGTCCATCATATCGATGGGCTGGACCGGAATGCCTTTCGTGGCCGCCTTGTCTGAGAGTGTCTGTAACATGTATTTCACTTGCGGTCCGAGAAGCACCACCTGATATTGCGGAAACTGCGTATCAAATTCGGAAACGCCGTACGCATCAATCTTCACCGGCAAACCGCGTTCTTTCGCCACATCGACCATTTTGCTGACCAGCAGGCTGGTGGACATCCCGGCAGAGCAGCAGAGCATAATCTTGAACATCGACAACCATCCTCAAAATGTAAATAGATATTGCGATGATGATTGGATATCAGATGGAAACTGGTTTCCATTTATAAAAGACAGAAGTGTGACAACCATCAAGATCCCTTATATATGAGGCTAATTAACCCGATGCGCGTCACAAAATTTGGCTGTTTTGACATCATTTTGAGTGGAAACGGAAAATCGGTTTCCATGGAAAACGGAAACGGATATACTCCCTTCTGGCTATAATGTGAGCCGTAGCGGTAATGGATTTTGCAGGCGCGAGGTAAGCCTGTCAGGGGAAAAAGATGTCGACAATCAATGATGTATCACGTCTTGCCGGGGTATCGAAAGCCACGGTATCGCGAGTGTTGAGTGGGTCGCGTGGCGTAAAGGAAGCCAGCCGTCAAGCCGTTCTGAAAGCGGTAGATGAACTGAACTACCGGCCCAATGTGATTGCGCAGTCGCTGCTGAGCCAGTCGACGGGCTGTATCGGGGTCATCTGCGCGCAGGAAAATATTAACCAGACCACCGGTTATCTCTACGCGCTGGAAAAACAGCTCAGCCAGCATCAAAAACACCTGCTGCTGCGCTTCGCCCATAGCAAAGCGGATGTGCTGCATGCCCTGGAAGAGCTCTCCTGTGGGCTTTGCGATGACATTCTGGTGATTGGCGCGCGTTTTCCACTGGATATCGACATGGATAACGTCATCCTGGTTGACTGTATGGGCTCAGAAAATCCCAACAGCATCCAGTTCGATCACGCCTTCGCCGCCGAAACCGCCTGTAACTACCTTACCAGCCAGGGACGCCGCCAGATTGCCCTGATCCATCCGCACGGTAGCGGCTTTGCCGATCAGGTGCTGCTGGGCTACAAACATGCGCTGGAGAAAAATTTCCTGCCCTTCAACCGCAACCTCGTGTTTATGGACGCGACCTCCTCGTCCGTGGCGCTGCAGGAGCTGCTGAATAACGCCAGCACGCTGAATTTCAACGCGTTACTGGTGGCGGACGAACAGGAAGCGCAGCGGGTGATCCCGCAGTTGCAGGCGTTTAATAAATCGGTGCCGGAGGACATCATGGTCTTCAGCCTTGCCGGATCGCTGCATCTGCCGGGCATTCCGGTGATCCCGGCCATTGAGTATTCCATGGACGCCATGGCGGCGCGCATCGTGAGCTGGTTGACGGAAAAAACGCAAATGCTCGGGTCGTACGTGCTGCGCGGGGATTTGATCATTCCGGATGTGCGTAAGCGTTAAAAATGTTGTGCAGGCCGGGTAAGGCGTAGCCGCCACCCGGCGAGAAGCACGTTTCCAGCCCTCAATAATCCTCCATACAATCCACCTGAGACACCGCGTCCCAGTAGGCCTCCAGGTTGTCACGCTTCACGGCGGTGATGGCGTTTTTGATCAGCAGCTGATTAGCCTCGGACGATAAAATCATGGCCTGCCAGGCTTTATCACTCTGTTTTTTCTGGGGCGTACAGGCTTTTTTTACATCTTTGAGTACCTGCTGCTTAATTTGGGCCTCCCGCGCCGGGTCGTCTTTTTCCTGAGCATGGGCAAACGCGGCGAACAGCAGGCAGACCAGCAGGCAAACCAGGTGTGCAGATTTCATCGAAACCTCCATTAAGAGACACGTGCTTCCCCAGAAATATATCGTTACATTCAGTGTAGCGACGCCAGCCGAAAGTATGAATTTTCTCTTCACCGCGTATCAGGATTGTCCCGGACACGTTACTCAATCCCGCCCCCGAGCGATTGCCACAGGGTGATACGGTTTTCCAGGTCGGTTTGTTGTAACGCGATAAGCGACGACTGCGCCGACCACAACGATCGCTGCGCGGTCAGTACCGTCAGATAATCCCCGGCCCCCGCCTGATAGCTGCGGGTCGCCACATCCAGCGTTTTTTGCCCGGCTGCCACGTATTCACGCTGGGCATCAAGCTGCTCGCTGAGCGTTTCACGACGTGCCAGCGCATCGGCCACGTCTTTAAACGCGCTCTGGATGGTTTTCTCGTAGGTGGCGATCAATCCCTTCTTCTCCGCTTCCGCGTAGCGCAGCTGGGCCAGATTGTTACCGCCGCTGAACAGCGGCAGGGTGATGGACGGTGCGAATGACCACACCTTCATCCCGTGGCTGAACAGGGACGAAAGCGAATCGCTGCCGACGCCCGCACTGGCGGTCAGTGAAATGGTCGGGAAGAAGTTGGCGCGCGCGGCACCGATATTGGCGTTGGCGCTCAGCAGGTTGTGCTCCGCCTCCTTAATATCCGGGCGACGCAGCAGCGCGTCTGAACTCACGCCTGCCGGGATCAGCGTGATGGTGTTATCGCTCAGGCTCTCCAGCGTGCCCGGCAGCAGGGTGTCTGGCACCGTGTCACCCGCCAGCAGATTAAGGGCGTTTTTGTCCTGTACCACCTGCGTTTGATAGCTTGCCACGCTGGCACGCGCCTGCTGGTAGACCGCCATCGCCTCGCTGACGTCCGTTGCCGCCGCCACGCCGACCTGCTGCTGACGCTTCACGATCCTGAGCGAGCTGGCGGCGCTCTCCATCGTCGATTTCGCCAGCGCCAGGTTGCTGTTATCCGCCGCCAGGGTCACCCAGGCGGTGGTTAACTCGCTGACCATCGTCAGGCGGGTATTCTGGGCGGTGAACTCGCTGGCAAGCCAGGTTTCACGCGCTGCGCGTGACAGGCTCTGGTTACGGCCAAACAGATCCAGCTCGAAGCTGGAGACCGTGCCGTTGGCCTCATCGCTGGTCGCGACACCGCCTGCCAGCGTGCGGCTGCGGGTGTGGCTCAGCTCCGCGTCCACCGTCGGGAACAGGGAGGATCGCGTTTCGCCGTACTGGGCGCGCGCGGCGTCGATATCGGCAATCGCTTTTTGCAGGTCGCGGTTGCTGTTGAGCGCCATCGTCACTACGCCTTTCAGGCGCGCATCGTTCATCACCTGTTGCCACTGGCTCACCACGGCGGTGGCTTCGCCGTGCGCACCCGGCAACGTCGCCGGGACGGGCGCAGCCGGGCGCTGATACGTGGGATCTAAAGAGACGCAGCCCGCGCTCATCAGCGCTAACACGAAAACAGATAAACGAAACATTATGACCTCCGGTTGCTGTGTTTACCGGAGAACAGACGTTTCACCAGTACGAAGAATAACGGAACGAAGAAGATTGCCAGCAGCGTGGCGGCCAGCGTCCCACCGATAATGCCGGTCCCGATCGCTACCCGGCTGTTGGCCCCTGCACCGGTGGCAATCGCCAGCGGCGTCACACCTGCGATAAACGCCAGCGAGGTCATGATGATGGGGCGCAAACGCGTCTGGGCGGCACGCAGCGCCGCACGCGTCAGGGAGTAACCTTCGGCGACTTTTGCCTCGGCAAACTCAACAATCAGAATGGCGTTCTTTGACGACAGGCCGATGGTGGTCAGCAGCGCCACCTGGAAGTAGACGTCGTTGCTCAGGCCGCGCAGGGAGGCGGCAATCGCTGCGCCCAGCACCCCAAGCGGGATCACCAGGATAACGGAAATCGGTACCGACCAGCTCTCATACAGCGCCGCCAGACAGAGGAATACCACCAGGATCGAGAGGGCATAGAGGCTCATTGCCTGGCCGCTCGCCAGTTTTTCCTGTAAGGACAAACCGCTCCACGCCCAGGTACTGCCGGATGGCAGGTTGTTTGCCAGCTGCTCCATTTTGCTCATCGCCGTACCGGAACTGGCGCCACTGGCGTTCTCGCCCTGAATTTCATACGCCGCCGAGCCGTTATAGCGCACCAGGCTTTCGGGGCCATACTCCCAGCGGGTGGTGGCAAAGGCGGAGAACGGGGTCATGGTGCTGTCGCTACCGCGCACATACCACTTGTTGAGATCGGACGGCACGGCGCGATAGTCGCTGTCGCCCTGGATATAGACCTTTTTCACGCGGCCGCGATCGATAAAATCATTCACGTAGGTACCGCCCCAGGCGCTGGAGAGGGTGTCGGTGACGTCACTCAGGGAGAGCCCCAGCGACACGGCTTTATTGTTGTCGATATCCACCTGAAGTTGTGGCATTTGCGGCAGATCGTTGGCGCGAACCGCGTGCAGGGAGGCATCCTGATTCGCTTCGCCAATCAGCTGGTTACGCAGCTTGAGCAGCGTGTCGCGATCGGTGCCGCCGCTGGCCATCAGCTCAAAGGTAAAGCCGTTGCTCTGGCCCAGACCATCCACCGCCGGTGGCGTCATGGCAAAGATGGTCGCATCGCGGAGGGTGCTCAGCTCCTGCGTGGCACGCAGGGCAATGGCCTGTGCGGTATTTTCAGCGCCCTTACGTTCGGACCAGTTTTTCAGGGAGACAAACGCCATCCCGGCGTTCTGGCCGCTGCCGCTAAAGCTGAAGCCCTCAATGGTGAAGATAACGTTGGTGTTGGCTTTCTCTTTGGTGAGGAACCACTCGCGCACCTGGCGACTGACTTCGGCAGTACGGACCGTCGTCGCGCCTGCTGGCAGGGTGTACTGCACCATGATTTCGCCCTGGTCTTCCGTCGGCAGGAAGCTGCCCGGCAGTTTCAGCATCGCGAATCCCATCGCGCCGCAGAGTAGGGCGTAGATGACCAGCATGCCACCGGAGCGGCGCAGCGCGCGCAATACCTTGTTCTGGTAACCCTGCTCGGTCTTGCTGTAGAAGCGGTTAAACGCGCCGAAAAAGCCCTTCTTATGTGGGGCGGTGTGGCTCAGAATCGAGCCGCACAGCGCAGGCGTCAGGGTTAATGCCACTACCACGGAAAGGAGCATCGCCGAGATAATGGTGACCGAGAACTGACGGTAAATCACCCCGGTGGAGCCACCAAAGAAGGCCATCGGCAGGAACACCGCAGAGAGCACCAGCGCAATGGCGATCAGCGCACCGGAAATTTCGCCCATCGATTTTTCGGTGGCTTCGCGGGCGGGCAGCCCTTCGTCGCGCATAATACGTTCGACGTTTTCCACCACCACGATGGCATCATCCACCAGCAGCCCTATCGCCAGCACCATCGCAAACAGGGTCAGGGTGTTGATGGAGTAGCCGAACAGCGCCAGTACGCCAAAGGTGCCCAGCAGAACCACCGGAACGGCCAGCGCCGGGATCAGCGTGGCGCGGATGTTTTGCAGGAACAGGTACATCACCACGACCACGAGGATAATGGCTTCGAACAGGGTCTGAATCACGTCCTCAACCGAGATCTTAATAAACTCGGTGCTGTCTTTCGGGTAGGCCACGTCGTAGCCTTCCGGCATCGACTTTTTGAATTCGGCGATTTTCTCTTTCACCGCCGTGGCGGTATTGAGCGCGTTGGCGCCCGGCGAAAGCATCACCGCCATCCCCGCGGCCGGGTGACCGTTCAGCTTCGCGGTGGCGGTGTAATCTTCGCTGCCCATCTCCACGCGCGCAACGTCGCTGATGTGTACCACCGCGCCGTTAGACTGGCTCTTGACGATGATATTTTTGAACTGATCGACCGTCTGCAGGCGCGACTGGGCGCGCACGGTGGCGGTCAACTGCTGGGCGTTCGACGAGGGCAGCGCGCCGATTTTACCGGCGGAAACCTGCACGTTCTGCGCTTCAATCGCACTTTGCACATCTGACGGCATCAGCGAGTAGGACGCCAGCTTCGCCGGGTCGAGCCAGATACGCATCGCGTATTCCGCGCCAAACACCTGCAGACTCCCGACGCCATCCACGCGCGCCAGCGGATCCTGCATATTACTGACCAGCCAGTCGGCGATATCCGAGCTGCTGGCGGTGTCGGTTTTGTCGTACACCCCCATGATAAGCAGGAAGTTGCTCTGCGATTTCTCGACGGTGATCCCGGACTGCTGTACTTCAGTCGGCAGGCGTGATTCCGCCTGCTGGACTTTGTTTTGCACCTGAACCTGCGCGGTGTCCGGGTCGGTCCCCTGTTCGAAGGTGACGGTAATGCTCACCGAACCGTCCGAACTGCTGGTGGAGGTGAAGTAGAGCAGGTTATCCAGCCCGGTGAGCTGCTGCTCGATCACCTGCGTCACGCTGTTTTCCAGCGTCTGCGCGGAGGCACCGGTGTAGGTGGCGGAGATCTTGATCGACGGCGGGGCGACGTCCGGGTACTGCGCAACTGGCAACGTGCGGATCGCCAGTATCCCGGCGAGCATAATCAGAATGGCGATCACCCAGGCAAATACCGGGCGACGCACGAAGAAACGGGAAAACATCAGGCATTCCCTCCGCTGGATTTCATCTCTTCGGCCTTCACCTGTTGGCCGGCAGTGACTTTGTCGGTGCCTTCCACAATCAGCCTGTCGCCCGCCTTGAGGCCGCTCAGCACCAGCCATTTATCGCCGTAGGTGTCACCCGTTTCCAGCTGACGCTGCTCCACCTTGTTGCTGGCGTTCACCACCAGCGCGGTGGCTTTGCCTTTGGCATCGCGAGTAATGCCCTGCTGAGGGGCCAGGATCGCGTCATCCATGATGCCCTCGTCCACTCTGGCGCGGACAAACATTCCCGGCAAAAGCTGGTGCTGTGGATTCGGGAAGATGGCGCGCAGGGTGACCGAGCCGGTCGATTCATCCACCGCCACTTCGGTCAGCGCCAGACGACCCTTTTCGCTGTAGGTGCTGCCGTCTTCAAGCTGCAACGTGACGCTCAGCGTATCGCTGTTCGAGGCCAGGGTTTGTTTACGTAATCGCAGCAGATCGGCACTCGAACGCGTCAAATCGACATACATGGTGTCCAGCCCGCGAATGGTGGCCAGCGCGGTGTCCTGCTGGGCGGTGACCAGCGCCCCGGGCGTGACGGAGGAGATGCCGATGCGTCCGGCAATCGGTGCGGTGATGGTGGTCCAGTTGAGGTTAATGCGCGCGCTTTCCTGCGCGGCCTTCTTTGACTCGACGCTGGCCTTGTCCTGTGCGCAGGTGGACTTCGCGTCCTCTGCGTCCTGACGCGACACGCCGTCGTCTTTCACCAGCTGCGCATAGCGCTGGGCCTTCTGGCAGTCGGCCTGCACCAGCGCCTGCGCCTGCTTCAGTGCGGCGGCGGCTTCATCAAACGCGGCGCGGTAGCTGGAGGGATCGATCTGATACAGCGCTTGTCCGGCTTTCACAGTATCGCCTTCGGTGAACAGCCGTTTCTGGATAATGCCGCCCACCTGCGGGCGCACTTCGGCGCTCATTGCGGCGGTGGTACGCCCGGTCAGTTCACTGACGACGGACACCGGCTGGCTCATGAGTGTGACAATCCCCACTTCCGGAAGAGGACGTTGGGGAGCAGATGTTTGCGCATTATCACACCCTGTCAGGAGGAGTAATGCGGCGATGGAGGTTGTTATGTTTTTCATCATCTTTTTCCAGGGTGAACGATGCCCGCCCTGTTAATGGCTTAACAAGGAGGAGGGCGTTTTAAAGGCACAGCGATACCGCATCTCTGGCTGAGCCAGAAATGGTAAACCGGGAAATTACCTGTTCCCGTTAATTATTCACATGCGATTACTTTGCTGTGAAAAGCATATTTAAAATATTCTGATAAATCGGCGCTAATTGTTCTGACGGCACATTTAATGGCGTAAGCCGACGGTAAATGGTGCCTTCGATCATCACGGCGGTAATCTCCACGCAGCAGCGAATATGTTCATCACTTAAATGAGGAAACTGCTTTTTCAGGTGCGCACAGGCGTTGCTAAACATACGAGCCTCGGCCGCGGTTAACATGGCGGCCACCTGCGGATTACGCGTCGCCTCGGCGGACATTTCGAGCATCAGCGCATCGTCGTCTTCGTTAATCGTCTGACGCCAGGCGAGCGCCTGCGGCATCCCTTCCACCACCGTTTTGTCCTGCATTCCCTCGATACGGGAATCGATAATCCGGCGGATCATCTCTTCAATAATCGCGTCTTTGTTACTGAAATATCGGTAAATTTGCCCGACGCTGAGCTTCGCCTCGCTGGCGATTTGCGACATACTGGCCGCATGAAATCCGCTGGCGCGAAAGCAGCGGCGCGCGGCGGTGATGATCTCGTCCTGACGTTGTTTCTGCCGTTCTTCCAGTTTTGTGCTCATCGTCGATTACCGGGTAAAAGTGAGAATGATCGTTCTCATTATACGTTTTGAGCACCTTTTGGAAAGGCTTTTTTTATTTACATATTGAATGAATATTTCAGGATTTAAAAAATGGAGGAAATAAGGAGTTTTTATGAAGCTTAACCTGTGAGATATTCAGATTGCGTGGAAAATAAGGAGAAAAATATGCACCTGAGCATAACAGAAAATGTCACACCCGCAGAAAAAGAAGAGTTATTTGTAGGGTTAAGAGCTTACAACGCCCAGTTTTTAGATATGACGAACTTCAGTGGTGATATTGGCGTTTACATGCGAGACGAAAAGGGCGTCATGCTGGGGGGATTAATCGGCGTGCGAAAAGGTGAATGGTTGAATATTGATTATCTCTGGGTGAGCGATACCGTGCGGGGAACCGGCGTGGGCAGCCAGCTTATCAAAACGGCGGAAGAAGAAGCCAGACGTAAAGGCTGTACGCATGCGCTGGTGGACACGGTCAGCTTCCAGGCGCGTCCGTTTTATGAAAAGCAGGGGTACCAGCTGCAGATGTCTTTGCAGGATTACCCGTACCCAGGCATGCAGCGTCATTATCTGACGAAAGCGCTTTAAGTCCGGCAAGCATCGAGATTCATCGCCCGGTGGCGCTACGCTTACCGGGCCTACATTTTCCCCGTCAGGTAGGCCGGGTAAGCGGCAGCGGCACCCGGCAATAGACCGCATATAACCTATCCTTCTTATTGATTCCTTTTCGTTTTTTATTTCACCGCCTCGTTGCCGATATAGTCAGTGAAACGTTCATCAAAAGGATAGGTCTTGTGAAACTTCGATTGGGTGCTCTGGTTCTCGCGGGTCTGCTGCTGGCAGGATGCGATCAACGTGGCAGTGATGCCAAACACATTAAAGTCGGCGTGATCAACGGCGCAGAGCAGGATGTGGCTGAAGTCGCCAAAAAAGTGGCAAAAGAGAAATACGGTCTGGATGTGGAGCTGGTCGGGTTTAGCGGTTCGCTGCTGCCCAACGATGCCACCAACCAGGGAGAACTGGATGCGAATGTCTTCCAGCATCGCCCGTTCCTCGCAGAAGATAACAAGGCGCATAACTACAAACTGGTTGCCGTGGCGAATACCTTCGTCTTCCCGATGGCCGGTTATTCCCGCAAAATCAAATCCGTGTCTGACCTGAAAGACGGGGCGACCATTGCCATCCCTAATGACCCCACCAACCTCGGTCGCGCGCTGCTCCTGCTGCAAAAAGAGAAGCTGATTACCCTGAAACCGGACGTGGGTCTGTTGCCAACCGCGCTGGATATCACCGCCAACCCGAAAAAGCTGAACATTATGGAGCTGGAAGGGGCGCAGCTACCGCGCGTACTGGATGACCCCAAAGTGGATGTAGCCATCATCAGCACCACCTATATCCAGCAAACCGGGCTTTCCCCGGTGCACGACAGCGTCTTTATCGAAGATAAAAACTCGCCGTACGTGAACATCGTGGTGACGCGCGAAGACAATAAAGACGCAGAGAACGTAAAGGAATTTATCCAGTCCTATCAGTCACCGGAGGTGGCGAAGGCGGCGGAGACGATCTTTAACGGAGGGGCGGTACCGGGCTGGTAATGCCAGCGCAATTTACGCCGTCACGCTGGCGTCTATCCGGCTTTCCGGCCAGAGAAAGCCCTGGCCAAACCGTGCCCCCGACGCGCAGGCTCGCTGTAAGTCCTGCGCGGTCTCAATCCCTTCTACGACGACAGCGCGGGCAATCTTCTCTCTGACGAAGCGCACCAATGCGTCAAACCGGGCAGGGGTGTTCAGCTCTGAGCGGTCAAGTTTAATGCCGTCTACCGGCAGGGCAAGACGCGCATAGTCATCCGCCAGATCCTGAGTCAGATCATCCAGCCAGATTTTCCAGCCAGCCGCTTTTAGCTGAAGCAGCGCGTGATGGATGCGGCGTTGCTCAGTGGCACTCATGCGGATCAGGGTTAACGGATCCTGAATTTCTATCGTTAAGCGTTGCTGGTGTCGTAGCGCAAGCAACAGCCCGATGGCTTTGGCATCAAGCAGCTGGTCTGCCGGGAGATTAAGCCAGTACTGGCCTTTGTCCGGCATCTGCAACAGCGTGTTGGCCTGCCAGAAAAAGATTTGCAGCGCACAGCGGGTGGGGAGCGAAGCGAAGAGTACGTCAAGATTCACGTTGTGGATCTCTACCAGCACCTCATGCGCCACGGCCTGGCCGGAATGAAAATCGACTAAAGGCTGAAACCGCAGTCCGGTAATGGTATGCAGCATGGGAGAGGGAAGGACGGTGTACATGACGAGACCTGCAGAAAAAAAGGTTCCCGCGGACACGGGAACAAAGGCAAACGACACACGGTCGAAGAGTCAATTCAATATCCAGCGGATACTCTGATAGAACGAAGGGCCCCGGACGGCCTTGAGTTTATTCATGGCGTTGTTTTTGTAGAAGTAAACCAGCCTGACGTTGCAGCCTAACTGGCGGGCAATTTGCTTGGTTTTCAGGTTACATGAGTAACCCCGCAACACGCTGGCTTCCTCATTGGAGAGCCTTGCAGGACGCTGCCGTGTTGTAATGCTCACGTTGTAGTGGTTTAACGCTTTTGGCGTCTGGCTCATCAGGATTTGCCACATCGCCTTGATATCACCCAGCGAAACGCGCTTATTGATGACCCCATCCACATGCGCAAACTTCAGAAAACCGACGGATAACGAATAGATGTAGATCCTCGCCTTTGGCTGCTTTTCTTTAATACGCAGAATATCTTCATTTGGCGTAATCATAAAACTGCCGATATTCAGCGGATCATAAATAACGATATCCCAGGTACGTTCGCTGAGGAGAAAGTCTTCAATATTGCTGAATCCATGGAAAATAACATCACGATGCGCGTCAGGTTCACGGTTGCCAAGATATTGCAGGCCAATCATTGTGAACTCACAACTGTCAATAACGGCCACTTGTATTGTTTCTTTCATGGTCATTCTCCTTAAGTTGAGCACCCGTCCGTGTAAGAAAAGCAGTAATTTTAAATGCGTGGTCACTCATAAAGTCGTGGTGAGACGATACGTAAAATGTATGTCAGGAGAATGCATCCCGTAAAGCCAATCCCTTTTATTGGCGAAAGATAAAATTCAAAAAATATTTTAATGCTGGAAGTAATGTTTTTAATCTTCTTATAACATTAGCATTGGATTTTTATGCTGAAAAACCCCGTCTGATAAGGTTTGCTCTGGGCAAAGTGCTCTTTTTTTGACGTTTTCAGGTCGATTTTTTGTGCTTTTCCTGGCGTTAAACGTGTCCCACGCCGGATTTTTAGCAGCCTGGCCGTTAAAATCCTGGCGGGAATAAGTTGTGAGTGCGATTTTATTACACTACTATCACCCTCCTTTATTCGTGTTAATAATGAAATAATATGATGTGTACTGAATTCACCGTCAGGATCATTGTGTTTTACAGAATCAATATTCTGCAGGAGATGATAAGTGATGCCCTGCGTAAAATACTGCCTGGATATTCCCTGCAAATAGCAATTGTAGAATCAACGGAGCAGCTCTTTGATGCGATTACTGAACGTCAGGTTGATATTGTCATCGCCGAGTTCAGTTATCTCTTTAACCATAAATCATGGGGAGCGCAAACCAGTAGCAGACTCAATATGTTATGCCAAACATATAACGTAAAACGTGTGCTTTTTGTTCCGGAATTGCAGTACGGATTATTAAAAAAAGTGCTGGAGATGAAATACGATCTGACCCTTTCTCTGCAGGACGAGCCCGGGGAGCTGAAAAGAGAATTACAGACGCTGCTGAAGGCCGGGGAGGCTAAACCGCGAGTCTCATCGTATCTGAAGGGGATGATGCGCGCCGGTGCGCGCTCGCGTTCGGTGCTTTCCGCCCGGGAGTGGGAGGTGCTGCACCTGATTGTGGAAGGCTACACCGTGACCGAAATTGCCCAGCTGCGAAGCCGCTCGGCCAGTACTATCGCCACCCAAAAGCACAATGCGATGAAGAAACTCAATCTCGCCAACCACAGTGAACTCATCAAGTATCTGCAGATGGCGGGCCGGATCGGAAGTTGAGCGTCGATTCGCCGGAACGACAGCGTCCCGGCGTACGTGCATCAGGGGTAGATAATATTCAGCGTCGCCGTCGTATTGAGCTTACCCTGGCTGACCTTCGCCGGTGCCCAGACATAATAGGACGCCGCCATGGGCAGGGTGAACGTCTTACTGAGTGCACCGCCCGCCGCCACGTTGAACAGCAGCGTGGCATTCCCGCGGCTGGTGGTGGAGGTCGAGAAGACGACCGGCTGTTGCGGGTTATCCCGCTTAAACAGCCGCAGCCCCACGCCCTGCGCGGCACCACTGCTGGTGTCGACCAGTACGGAACTGTCGGTCGACAGCAGTTGGGTGCTGGAGAGGAACATCTCAATTGCCCGGTCAGACGTCCCGTTCGTCCCCAGATTCTGGCAGCTCATGTTGAGCGTAAAGGGAGTCAGCCCTGGCTGCGCGGAGGCGCTCAACTGAGGGATGCCGAGCGTGGGCAAATGAACCGTCAGCCCCGCGTTGTCGAAAGAGCAGGTGGTCAGCTTCGGCGCATATTTGATGGTCATCGGCTGGCCAAACATATCCCGGTTATCGTATGGCCACTTAAAGCCGTTAAACAGCCACTGCACGATTTTCACCAGCTGGTTTATCGGCCAGGTGATGATCTCCCAGAACGACATGCCGCTCATGTCACTGACGAACAGCACATCGCTCATGGTCGCGGTGTCCCCGGTGAGCGTGGTGCCACTCTGGCTAACCAGCGTAAAGCGCACGGTAAACGGCGTATTCAGTTCAGAGGCCGTATGGTTACCGCCCGTGGCGAGCGTCTTGTTGGGATGCGTGCTGGTGATCTCCGCCCGCACCCTATATTTGTCATTACTGAAGCCCAGAATGGTGGCGTACTTACTGTCGGTCGAGAGGATCGGCGTGTAAGAAAACTCGCTGTTGCCGGTTGAGCAGTTAAACGAGCCGCTGTACTGGGTGCTGAAGCTCCCGGTGCAGGTCGGCGTGGCGAGCGTCAGCTTATCCGACAGATCGACGCTGATCGGCGGCCCGTAGGAAATACTGCCCCCGGAACAGGTGGCATAGCTTGCCCCGCTGACGCAGGCGAGAAACAGAAAGGTCAGTAACCGTATCATGTTGATGTTCCGTTAGTTATGGCAAACAGAGGACGGGCTTTCCAGTCCCCACGCCGGCGTGGCGATAGTGCAATTTCCGCCACGTAAATGAACGTTAAGCTCGCGTGGCGGGTGTTCCGCGCGGATGTAGAGCACGCTGGCCTGGCCAACATAACCCACCGACTCGCCGCGCTCGTTCAGCACGTCGGTACCAAACGGCAGTGGCGCCCCGTCGGGGCGGGTGGCCCGTAGCATCCAGGACTGGCGCGGGTCGGTTTCGAAGCGGATGTAATTCACCGCGCCATCGTAAGGGGCGACATTGGCGATGTTACCCAGCACTTCCGCCCCGCGGCTGTTCGCTGTTTCGGACAACGTGATGGCGTTTTTACGGTACGGCGTGGCATAAGGCACCAGCGCCACGCCATCACGGTTGGTCACGATACTTTCGTCGCCATTGACCATCAGCCCTTCCGCCTGCGGCGCATCGACAATGGTCATGGTGCTGCCGGTTTCGTTGGAGGCAAGCAGATGCCACGGCACGGCCACCAGGCTGCCACGCCCGTTCAGCCCTGTCTGGCGGTAGTCGGAGGATTCACTGTATGAGCCGCCCAGCGTGGCGAAGTTTGCACGGTATGCGGTGTTCACGCTGGCGGTGTTGTTTCCGCCCCGCGTGTTGCTGCCGGAGAGCGTATAGCTCAGGCGGTTCGACGCCAGCGCGTTGCCGCTCATGCTGATATTGCTCTGCTCATAATGCGAGTCGCTGGCCGTCAGGCTGGAGGTGATCCACGCGTTGTTATCAAACAGCGAGAACGGCAGGCTGAGGGAGAGGTAAAAACGCGTCTCTTCTTCACGCTCGCTGTTGCGTACCCGGCTGGCGGAGACGGTATAGCTGGCCCGGCCGATGGCGTTGGAGTAGCCGGCCTGATATTCGCGGGAGGTTTGGCTGGAATTCCAGTAGTCGCGTTGTGTACCAGAGATAAACACCGTGCCCCAGTTATTGAGCAGACGCTGGTTCAGGTTAAGGGTGAAGGTATTTTTAGGTTGCGCGGCGCGCAGGGCATCCCAGGTGCTCATCGTCATCTCCGGGGCGACCCCGAAGCGATCCTCATACTCGTCATACTGCGCTTTCAGGCGCTGATACCCTTCCCGGGAGTAGAGCGCATCGCTAAAGCTGTAATAGCCCTTAGTGGAATAACGGTAGGCCGCCAGCGTGAAGTTGGTGGCCGTGGTATCGATAAATTTACTGTACGACACGCGAAAGCTTTGGCCGCTGTCGGTTCTGTCCTGCAGGGTAGTTTTCGCGTGGGTAACATCCACAGATACTGCGCCGAACGGCAAATTCCAGCCGGTGCCGATAAGCCCCGCCTGATAATTATCGCTCACGATCGTGCCGGTATAACCGGTTATCAGGTTATTGAAGCCATAGCGCAGCGTGGCCTGCAGGAACGCCGGATCCGCCTCAAGGGTGTTTTGATGGACTTTCCCCGCCACCACGCTGTACTCGCTTACGCCCTCTTTAAGCATGCCCGGTACGGCAGAGAAGGGCACCGTGAACGATTGCTGTGAACCGTCGGCTTCACGCACCACCACCAGCAGATCGCCGGCCGACCCGGTTGGCTGAATGCTGTCGAGGGTGAACTGGCCCGGCGGAACGTTCTCCTGATAGATGACGTTACCGTTCTGAATCACCTTCACCAGGGCGTTAGTGCGCGCCACGCCGTGTACCACCGGCGAAAAGCCTTGCTGTGAGTTGGGGCGCATTTTCATATCGGACGCCAGCGACACGCCGCGCACGCGAAGGGAATCAAACAGATCGCCCGGAATATAAAAGTCGCCCAGCGTCAGGTTGGATTTCAGCGCCGCCAGCGGGCGGCGCAGGTAGCGGGTGTTATTCTGCCAGCTGCTGTCACCACTGGCGGATTTGCGCCAGGTGCTGCTGTCGCGAAACTGCCAGCCCAGCAGGTTGGCGCCGGAATCGAGTCCGGCATAAAAATCGTCGTTGGTCTCTTTGGCTGAGCCTTTTGTCCGCGTGTTGTACCAGGTGGTGTTCCAGGAGAGCATCAGCGCCGGGATCCCTTCGTCCCAGAACTGAGGGGCAACATACCCCTCTTCGGTCCGTAAGACGGCGGCCTGCGGCACGGTGAGTGCCAGACTCAGCGTACTGGTGTCCGTTTTCACTTCGCCACCCTGAACCAGATCGTGCAGTTGCACCTGACCATCAGCAATGGCGGGCGCCGGGATCGCTTTGGTATTGATCCCCAGCATCATGGCATCTTTCCACGCCAGGCGAGCGTCATCGCGTTGCTCGCCATACGTCACCGTATAGCGTCCTTTCCAGTCCCCGTTGACGTAAATATCCATCTCCTGCGGGCCGGCTGGCATGGCGTTATTTTCGTAAAAGCGTGACAGATCGGACTCACCGGATGCGCCAGCAAGCAGGGAGGTATCAAACGATACCGCACCCGATTTATGCGAAAGCAGAAGCGAGCAGACAGCCAGCATACAGAGCCTGTTTTGTTTCAATTTCATGGTGAGTCTTTCCGGTCACTGGCTGGTGAGCGTGCGGGTTTTGTACGCACCCAAATCATCCACATACATCAGCTGGTAGGTTTGGCCGCGTTTCACCGCGTTTTTGGTTGCGACGGTGAGTTGACCAAAGGGCGATACCATCGGTGATTCCTGCAGCAATTTGGTTTTGCCCTGGGAAATATTGGCGACCGTAATATGGAAAGGGCTGTCATTAACAATGCGGAACGCGTTACCGCTGGCAATCAGGGTCAGTTTTTCCGTCGCGTTATCCAGCGTGCCGGTTAACGAGGCCGGGCGATAAAACATTTTGATGCGCGATTTAATCGCCAGCTGAACGGTATTCTGGTTTTGTATATTTTCCGGCTTCGGGGGAATATCGAGCACGTTCAGGAAAAAGACCGATTCACGATCGCCCGGCAAATTCGCAGGCAGCTTTTTTATCCGCAGTTGCTGACCATTATGTTCGCTGACCTTCACCACCGGTGGCGATAACAGAAAAGGAACGTTTGCCGTTTCCGGTGTGGAATTAATATCGCCGTCATCAATCCAGGATTGCACCAGTGCAGGAGCATCACCCGTATTGATTAACTGAACAATCACCTCTTTGTTATTCTCAGGATAAAGAACACGCGTGCCATTAATCACAATATTGGCCCATGCGTTGCCCGCGCTGAGCAGCAGAGATGCCAGCATAATAATCTTACGCATAATGGTAACCTTAAAAACAGGCTTCGCAGGAACGAAGCCTGATTAACAGAAATTACAGGTAGGAGATGGTGTACGTCACGTTTGAGCTCAACGCACCGACTGTTGCGGCAGCGGCGTTGGTTTTATAGTAATAAACGTCCAGCGTCAGCGTTTCAGAATCTGGCGCCGTTGCGGTACCCATAATGCTGGTGGTGTAAGCCTGGTTCAGCGTAACCGGCGTTGATTTACCTGGCTCAACTAAGGCGAAACCAACATTACGCGCCACGCTGGCATCGTTTTCATTGACGCTGTTATTCAGCAAGTATTTACCGTCGGTAGAAATATTATCAGCGCTGGAGAAATACACTTTCAGCGGCGTACCGGTCGTGCCTGCTGCTGGCGTACAACCTGAGAAGGTTAACGAAATGGATTTTTTATTTTTCGTAATCAGGCCAACCGTGGTCCCGGCATCCTTAACCGAAATGGGGGAAAGCGCGACGGTCATATCGGCACTTTTTCCACCATTAATGGTACAGGTGGTATCGGTAATAGCACCGGTAAAGTTAATGACGCCACCCGCTGAGTTATCTGCAGCAATAGCCTGAGCAGAAGCAATGGCTGCGCCAAGCACAGATACGGTCATGATCGTTTTGAACATGATAAACTCCATAATATTTTGTTTTATATAAAAAAGAATGTTTCCCGGCTGCGCAACACACTGTGACTGGCTAACGCGCATAGCGACCTGAGTACGAGCCTTGACGATATTATGTTGCATCAAAAAGATACATAACAAAACATTATTCCGATTAATCAATAATAATGAGATTATAATCTTGCTATAATGTTTTTTTAAGGATCATAACCCAAACACCTTCATTCGAAGGTCTTAATTAATGAATTAATAATTGTAAATTTATGAAGTTTTCTATACGCCGTGCTCAAATAATATTTGATGACTTGACCACACCCTCTTTAGACATATTATTGCGAGGGAAATACAGTCGTTTATAACAGTGGTGTAATAATCATATGAAGTATCTTATTGATCTCGCAATGCTTTACGAAGTGGACTCTGGTGTGATCATGATAAATGGAGAAGAGGAATCTTCCATTAAGTTATCAAATCAGGCGGCACGTTTGTTATATGAACTCATCATTAATAATGGTAAAACCCTCGACAGGGACGACCTGATTAAGAAAGTCTGGGAAGACCGCGGTTTTTCCGGCTCCTCGGTCAGTCTTAATGTTGCCATAAGTGAAATCAGAAAAGCTTTTCGTAGTTTAGGACGCGACCCGCTGCTGATTAAGACCATTCGCGGTAAAGGTTTTAGTCTGGCTGCGCATATTGAACATCACACCGTCAGGCCGCCCGTTTCTGCCCCGGAAAAAATGGTGGCGGAAGTCGCGGATATTGTAACGCAGCAGCGAGACCCGCCAGAACGCCTGCGTCGTCGGGACAGCGGCTTTACCACGCTGTGTGTCATGGCGCTGGTGGCGATAATGGGCATCGCTGCGCTGCTGTTCTATCAAAATATGCGCATGACCGAACGCGCGAAAGAGTCCGATATTCATCTGCTGGGCAAAATTGATCGCTGTACGGTTTATCTTATCGACAAGAACATGTATCAGCCGCAACAGACCTGGTTTAGCCGGGCCAAACAGGCTATCGCTCGTCAACAAATAGACTGCGAGCATCAGGCCGCGGATATGTATTATTCAAAATTCAAAAAGTCACAGCTGGAAAATGATTTCCTGGCTGTCTGTTATCTGCAGGATAGTGGCGATAGCTATAAAAATTGCATCTCTTACAGAAGCCTGACAGGGAGTTAAGATCATGTCGAAGAGAAACCTGAGCCTATTTTTGGGCGTGGTACTGCTGATTTCTGTTATCGCCATTGTCCTGTTTTATCCGCAAAGAACCCAGGAAGAGGGATTTGGTTGTCAGTCTGACACGGTTTCCAGGAAAACCTATTCAACGGGTGAGTCGACAGGTCTGTCGTTAACGACGCTGTTTCTGTTTAACAGTAGCGACATTGTCACCGTGATCCATAAAGGTGTATTTATTCGCGGAGACAAACGTTATTTGATTGACCGCAACTATGTCCTGAATGTAGAGAAAGTTGCTGGCAGTGATATTTACTATATTAAAGGAAAAAAAGTGCACAAATCTGATGATGATGTTGCACCGGATGGCGTAGTTAATGAGCTGCTGCTGGACAGTATCGACTTCTTTTATGTCACCCGGCTCAAAAGTCATGCATGGCTAATTAAAGGGCTGGTTTTGCCAATAATGATGTGCGTAGCTGTGCCGACATCCTGATATTCTGCAGAACATCAAGAATAGATGTTTGTCTATTAGTCTAAAAATCTCAATTTTATTCATTATGTAACAACAAGATGCAAAAGCATTCTGTTATTTTTCATCCTTTCCTGTGAAGGGGATGAAATTTTCTGTATTGCCTCGTTATTTTTGGGGTGACTATACTTCGCCCCGAAAAAGGGGCTTCCCTTTTTTAAACATCTGGATTCTTTTTTGAAGGACTAAATAAATGAATAAACTGAACGCTATCGTTCTGGGCTCACTGCTGTCTCTTTCTGCCCTGAGCGCTGTTAATGCAGCGGAAACTACCGCTTCTGCAACCTGGCAGGCTTCTGCAACGAAAGACAGCGATTCCGATCTGGTTGTCACGCCAACGCGTGCACTGAACTTCGTTTATAGCGCAAGCACCAAAGCGTTTAACACCGACACCGGTCTGTTTGATGTGGCTATTCGTGGTGACCACGCTTCTGCTACCAACTTCAAACTGGAAGCAATCGTTGATGACTCTGACAACACCCTGTTCAGCGTTGGCGGCGAAGCAACCAAACTGAAAGTAGGCGCGCGTTTTGGCGGGACCGATCTGGGCTCCATCGGTGGCACAGTGGGTGCGAAATCAACGGCATGGACTACCCTGGTTGACTCTTCAAACAACACTGGCGTCTCTTCTGGCCTGTGGAACCTGACCACCAGCGCAGGCGCGACGGCGAATACTGAAGTGACCGGCCAGGACAAATTTGTGTTCTACGTCGATTCTGCACAGGACAGCACCGGTGCAGCGAAAGAGTTCAAAGACCTGACCAACAGCCTGTGGGAAGGTACTGTGTCCGTTGCGTTCCGCGCAACCTGGAGCTAAGAGCTGACAGTTACAGGGGCGTAAGCCCCTGTTTAGGGAAATATCATGTTTAGCCTTAAACCCATCTTCTTCTCTTTATTATTTATCTCCTCCTCCGCGCTGGCGATTAATGTTGGCAAAGTCACCACCATTATTCCTGCCAATGCGGATTCCATCGCCAAGGAATTAAAAAACGAAGCGGATAGCGTGCGCATTATTTCCATCAGCGCCCAGCGTATCAGCAGCCCGATGGATGAAGGCGTGGTGATTAATCCGGAGAAAATCGACGAGCTGCTGCTGACACCTACGCGCATGGTCATGCCCGCCGGGACCAGCAATATCGTCAAATTTTACTATCACGGTAAGGCCGACGACCGGGAGCGCTACTACCGCATTACCTTCATTGATGAAGGGGTCAGCGAAGATCTTGATAACGGCTCGCAAAAGAATGGCAAAGGGATGACCCGCGCGGTGGTGAGCACCATTCTGGTGGTACAGCCCCGGAAGAAGAATGTCGATTTTGTCTACGTGGCCGGAAAGATCACCAATAAGGGCAATACCGCGTTTCGCGTTAACGCGAGCGGGACATGCCTGAAGCCCAACCCGGAATCGCCGACTACACCGTGCGTCAAAAACTTTTACCTGATGCCGGGGACCTCCCGCGCGATCGACGACATCAACGTTACGGACAACCATTTTCATCTCGGAATTTGGGACCTGAAACAGTTCATTCCTGTTAAGTAAGGATGCATGGTGAAAAATAAATTAGTGTTGCCGGTGATGATGGCGTGCACATCCGGCCTTTTGCCCGCGTATGCGCATGCTGCCTCCAGCTCCGTGGTTATCGCTAATTACCGTTTTCCCGACTCACTCTATGCCCTGCTGGAGCAGGGGATCAAAATCCCCGTTTATTTGGTCAATACCCGCCCGAATGCAACGCAAAAGGGCGGCAGCGCAAGTGATGTGAGCGAATATGTCCGTATTGGCGACGTGACGATCTACGCAGAAGACCGACAGCTCGGGCTGCGCGATGTCCAGGTCCAGGAGTCAGACAACGGTATCCGTCTGTCGAAAGAGATGCGGACGTTACTGCAAAGCATTAATGGCAAGCAGTTTGACGACCACATGCGTATTCCGGTGAGCGCCGGGTCGGCGTTCGAGCTGGATCAGAAAAAGATGCGTCTGTTGCTGAACCTCTCTCAGCGCGATTACGGGGTGAATATTCGTCCGCGTGAGGTGGATATCGACGCCCCTGAATCGGACGACCTGAGCGGCACGCTCTCCTATAACCTCGGTGCGTATCACACCGAGAGCGGCTACGGCGATAGCTGGTCCTCCGGCTATCTCAACGCCAAAAGCTGGATCTCGATGGGGGTCGATCACCTGCTGGTCGATGGCTCGGGCTACGTCAACGAAAACAGCAGCGACACCCAGATGAACGCGGTGATGTGGGAACGTGACTATCAGGGCATGCGCTACGCCGCCGGGATGTTGAACGGCTGGGCGATGCAGTCTCTGGCCAGCGTCAGCGGTATCTCCGGCGGGGAAGTGTACGGCGTCTCCGTGGGGAACCAGGCCAACTCGCGTAAGCGGGACAATACCCTCTCCCTGACGCCGATCGTGGTCTATTTCCCGACCGCCGGGGAAGCCCGCATTCGTCGTGACGGCCAGCTTGTTGGCATTCAGCGCTTTGACGTGGGTAACCACGAAATCGACACCAGCGCGCTGCCCTACGGGATCTACAGCGTGGAAGTCGAGGTGGTCAGCGGCAGCCGCACCGTGTCGCGCAGTATGTACACGGTGAACAAACCTTTCACCAACAACGTGTCGGAATCGCTGCGCTGGCAGACGTGGGGCGGGATTTATAGCCGCGACAAATCCGTCGTCAACTATAAGAAGTACGCCAAACGGAAAAACGAGCAGGACAACAGCTACTACTACGATTACGACACCAAACATAAAGACACCATGTCGCTGGTCGGGGCCTCCTTCAGCAAGCGCAGCGGGATGGTCGACTGGAACGCGTCCGGCTATATGATGCGCGAACACGTGGTCAGCGAACTGTGGGCCTCCCTGAACCTGACCGGCTATTTCTCGGTGAATACCCAGACGATGGCCGCCTCCGACGGAACGTACCGCGCCAACTACGGGGCCAACGTCAGCCTGCCGTGGAATATCGGTTCGGTCTGGTACTCCCACGAGCAGCTCTCCAGCGGTAAGTTCCTCGATATCTATGAAAACAAAGGTAATACGTGGGGGGCGTCGTTCAGTCTGCCGTCGTTTGGCCTGCCGTCTGCCGGGAACCTGAGCCTGATGCGGCAGACAGATGACGTATACCGCTACAAACGCTACCAGATTGACTACTCCCAGGGGCTGTACGCCGGTCGTTACGGTACGGCGCGCCTGCGGGTGGGGATGTCGCGCAATAAATACGAAGGCTACTACGAAGAGAAAGACCGCTACGTGATGCTCGATTTCTCCATCCCGCTGGGCAACACCGTCTCCGTGGGCGTTTCTCATAACCGCGATACCGGCACGGCGCTTAACGTCAGCGCCAGCCGCCAGTTCGAAGGGGATTACCTGAAGTCGGTTACCGCCAACGTTTCACGTGCCTTCAGCAGCAACCAGGATCGCACCGTGAGCGGCGGGGGCAGCGTGAGCTTCGACACGCCGTGGAACAGCAACATTCTGAGCGTGCAGAGCGGCACCAGCAAAGGCTGGAACTCCACGCTGACCAGCGACGGCAGCGTGGGCTGGTCGAAGGAGGCGGTTGCGGCGGGTAAAGGCACCCATAGCGCAGGGGTGATCGTCAGTACCGGGCTTAAATCCGACGAGTCGCTCACGCTGAAGCTCAACGGTCGCACGGAGCGCATCAAGGGCGATAAAACCTGGCTGTCGTTGCCGGCCTATCAGGCCTATGACCTGGAAGTGATGAACAGTGAAACCGGCACCGAAAGCTATGACATTGGCGCAAATGCCCGTCGTCATATCACGGTTTACCCGGGGAACACGGT
This sequence comes from Enterobacter sp. WCHEn045836, assembly GCF_003965585.1. NCBI lineage: Bacteria > Pseudomonadati > Pseudomonadota > Gammaproteobacteria > Enterobacterales > Enterobacteriaceae > Enterobacter > Enterobacter sp. WCHEn045836. The sequence continues at coordinate 27,415 of NZ_RXPT01000014.1, read as the reverse complement.
GGTGATGAAGCCGCAGGTGAAAAAAATCGTCACCCTGTTTGGCCGCCTTGTGGATGCCAACGGTAATCCGGTGAGCGCCACGCAAATCAAAAACCACGTCGGGCTGACCCGCACCGAAAACGACGGTCGCTTCGTGATTGACGTGGACAAGAACAATCCGGTGCTCAGCATTGCCACACCGGACGACAGCGTCTGTGAGGTGCGTCTGGATATTGCGTCCAACCGCGGCGCGCTGTGGCTTGGGGACATCTCCTGCGATAAGGGCGATTTCGTCTGGCAGGAAGCAAAAGGAACACGGGGACGTGACGATGAAAAAGATATTCGCTCTTAATCTGCTGCTGCTAAGCGCGGCGGCGCAGGCGCAGCAGATGCCCTATTTTGCCATCAACAACCCGGACAACAACGGGACGGGCAACACGGCGGCGCTGTTCAGTCTGAACAGCACCTCGACCGCGTTTTTACACGGCTCGCGGGAGTGGCCCACCCTGAGTGCCAAAACCAACAACGGGATTGCCACCTACATACCGGACAACAGCTTTAACGGCCCGGCGGGCAGCGCGCTGACCATCAACTTCAGCGTCACCGGCTCCAGCGCCTCGCCGTTCTTTAAGGGGACCGCGTGCTCGTCAACCTGCGGCACCACGGGCTATACCGCGACGACCAGCTATTCCGACACCTCGATGGTGGTGAAACCGCCGGTCATTGAGCCGGGTACCTCCTATGGCCGCTGGGTTCTGGGGGATCCGTTCTTTAACTATCTGCTCAATGCCGCTCCCGGCAACGAGGTGACGATCACCTCCACGCCGCAGATCTCCTCTATCAGCAAGGTGACCACCACCAACACGCTGCATAAGGTCGGCACGTTGACCATGACCAATTCGCGGGCGCTGGATCTGGGCATTGACCCGATCAGCGGCGAGGTGACCATTGTGGATGGTTCAACCGGGGCGACGTGTACCAAGTACACCCGCAATACGGTGTCGGGCGTACTCTGTGAACTGCTGGAATATACCTTTGTCGGGGAAGATATCACCGGCTACAACCCGGGGCTGGCGCTGACCTCCTCCCGTGTGAACGGCGTACTGCAGTCGCACATGAACGGGGGAACGGGTCTGGCGGCGGAAATTACCTTCGATGAGAGCAACTGGTACAGCATCTCCGGGGGTATTTTGAGTGATACCCGCGTGCTGGCGAATACCTTCCTCGCCGCGCCGCAAAAAAATGGCGGCAAGGCGTACCTCAAAATTTTTCTCCCGAAGGCGCTGATTTTGAGCGTGGCGCAGGCCGGGGATGGCAGCAATATCGGCAATATCGTCAGCCTGTGCCTGACACCGGGCAACAGCTCGCTGGCGGCGGATTTCTGCTTCCAGCCGGGGGGCGGGCTGGTGATTAACCCTATCCAGCCAGGGCTTGCTATCGTCCCGGATAACCCGGATTACACGCTCGATCCTAACGGCCTGGGCGGTTCCGGGAAAGGAACAATTGGCGAGGGGCCGATAGAGATCCCCTACACCATTACCTACAGCGGCGCGCAAAAAGATGCCGCGATTGCGGTCACGGTGAAGGTCACCGGGCCGACGCAGAGCCTGAACGGCGTGGACTACTGCGCCTTTAGCGGCAACGGCTTCACGGTGCCGATCCCCGGCAATGTGCTGCTGGGCAAAAGCTACACGCTGAAGGCGCATAACTGCAAAGGTGAAGTGCTGCCCATTCCTGCCCCCGCCACCCATGCTGAAGAGTGGGACAAGATAAGCTCAGGCGTGACGGACATGTGGCTGTGGAAAACCCCGCTGGTATTGCAGTTTGTGATGAATAATCCGGTGTCGAAAACCACCTATGACGGTAATAACTGGTTTGGTGAAGTGACGGCTCAGGGTCGAATTGATGTCAGCGCTTCCTGGAATTAAACGTGTATGACTGGAAAATTCCTGGCTATTTTCGCAATAAATTGCTTCATTTCCGCAAGCGCAAATGCTTTAATTATTGAAAGTCTAAATATTGATTTTCTACCTGAAAAAGAAGTTGTTTTTCAGCCAATAAAAAACGATACCAGCGTTCGACAGAATTATACTGTTTCGCTTATTCAGGTTGACGTCCCTAAAGAACACGGGAAAGAGACTGAAATAAAAGATGGCGAGGTGATGTTCTCGCCGAAACAGTTAACTCTGGAGAGTGGCGAGCAGGCCGGTTTTAAGTTTTATTATACCGGCCCGCACGACAGTAAAGAGCGCTATTATCGCGTTAAATTCACCGAGACGCCGCTCCAGGCGCAGGTTGTGATGAGCAAAGGCCAACGCATTCAGTCGGATGTGGTGGTTTCGCTTGAGGCTATTTTAATTGTCCGGCCATGGACAAGACATTTTGATTATACGTTTAGTAACGGGGTGGTGAGTAATACCGGGAATACCTGGTTTAAATATGTTTCCTCTCAGGGATGTAGCTCACAATATAATGATTCAAAATATCTTCCACCGGGTCAACGGCTGGAAATAGATAATTACGCGCAGCCCGCAAAGCGGATGATTATTTACGGAAATAAAATCATCCCGCTTACACGCTGCCCGTAACAACCGCTTTCCTTCATAAAAGGAAATTATCCTTTGGCGCAAGCTGAAGATTTACAACTACAGGAGAATAAAATGAAAGCGATTTCATTCGTAGAAGCGAAAGACATTATCGGTGGTGCATTAAACCCATTCGCTGGCCTCGTTAAAGGCGCACAGCTGGGTTATGACACCGGTGCAAGCATCATGGGCATGGTAGGTGGCGTGGTTGGCGGAATTCTGGGTGGCGCAATGGGCTTCCTGGGTGCGCTGGTTGGCAGCTACAACTAATTCAGATTAACAGGAAGACAAACATGCAAGTTATCGATTTCAAAAAAGCACAGGCCATCATCGGTGGTTGGGATCCGTTTGCTGCTGCCCTTCAGGGTGCGAGCGCAGGCTATAACGCAGGCAGCCAGATGTTAGGCGCGCTGGGCGGCACCATCGGTGGTGTATTTGGCCTGGTGGGCGGCTTCATCGGCGGCTTCTTCAGCGCATAAGTTATCGACCTATGCTTATGGCCCGCTTTGCCGGGCCATTTTTTTATTTCAGCCACGGATAATTATGTTTTCGCTTTTTCAGTATAAAAAAAAGGGTAAGACACCCGTTATTCGCCAGCATGAATTTACCGAATGCGGGCTGGCCTGCCTGGCGATGGTGCTGGGGCACTATGAACACCATGTCTCCGTCAGCCAGCTGCGCAGGGAGCTTACCGTCTCTGCCGACGCGGGCACCTCGATGGCGGAACTCATGACCCTCGCCAGCGATAAAAATATGACGGGCCGGGTGCTCAAGGGCGAAATCACTGAAATTGAAAGTGCCGAACTGCCGCTCATCGCCTTCTGGCGCGGCAATCACTTCGTGGTGATCGTGAAGGTTGACGGGCGCAGCGTAACGGTCCACGACCCGGCCAGCGGCGTGCGACGCTACAGCCTCAAAGAGGCGCAAAAACTCTTTTCCGGCTACGTGCTGGAGCTGAAGCCGACGCCGCGCTTCGACAAAAAATCCCCTGACGAGACGCTCACGCTGGGGCGGCTGGCCAATAAATCCCCGAGCTTATTTCAGCGGCAGGTGCTGCTGTTTGTGCTCTCGATTTTTACCCTCATTACCATGCTGGCCAGCCCCACTTACGTGCAGCTGATCATGGATGAGGCCATCTCGCGCAACGACAACGATCTGGTGATCTTACTTACCGCCATTTTCGCTATCGTCTTTATTTTTGAAGTCATTGGTAAGTTCCTCAAGCAGCTGCTTGAGATCCTGATGCGTAATATTGCCTATGACGACCTCAGCCAGTCGGTTCGTCGCTATATGCTGCGCACCCAGACCAGCTGGTTCCGCAGCCGTCCGCCGGGTATTGTGCTGGCGATAGAGAAATCGCTCCATGCCTGCGCGGAGTTCATCAGCAATGGCTATGTGCAGATCCTCTTTTCCAGCCTGATCGCCTTCACCAGCCTGCTGTTTATGCTGCTGTATAACGTGAAAATCGCCGTGCTGACGATGCTGCTGATGGGGGTGTTCTTCCTGATCCGCTTTTCGCTGATCGGGCCTTACCAGCGCGCGGTGGACGACTCCATCGAGCGCACCGCAAAGTATGAGTCGCTGCTGGTGGAGACGCAGAAGGGGATCATCACCCTGAAGGCCAACAACATGGAGCAGGCCCGGGACGCGGTGATGGACAAATCCCAGCGCGAACACATCGCCGGGCTGATGCGCAAAGAGCGCCTGCTGGCCCGCTTTGATGTTGCCTCGCTGCTGGTGATCAACGCCGAGCAGCTGCTGGTGGTCTGCTTTGGCGCGTGGCTGATCCTGGAAGGGCAGATGAGTATCGGGATGCTCTACGCCTACATCAGCTACAAACGTTACTTCTCCGACGCGATGGTGCAGGTGGCGCAAAAGCTGCTGGACAAAAATGCGCTCAAAGGGCCGCTGGATCGCGTGGGCGACCTGCTGTTTGCCCCCTCTGAAGCCAGCCAGTTTGGCCGGAAGATTGTGACTTCACCCGTCAGTCTGGCCTTTGAGGATGTCTCTTTTGCTTATCCGGGACGCGAGGCGACCCTGCAGCACATCAACATGACGCTGAAGCAGGGCGAAGAGGCGGTGATTGTCGGCCAGAGCGGCTCCGGGAAAACCACGCTGCTGCGTCTGATCTCCGGGATGTTGCTCTCCACATCGGGCAGTTTGCGGATCAATGCGATCCCGATCACCGAGTGCGATCTCTCCTCTCTGCGCCAGCATATCCGCATCGTGCATGCGGACGATATTCTCTTTACCGGCTCCATTCTGGATAACCTCTCCTGCTTTGATAGCGCGCCGGACAAGGAGCGGGTGATTGCTGCCTGCCGGCTGGCGGAGATTGACCACGTGGTTGCGCGCCTGCCGCACGGATACGAAACGGAGTTGTTGCCGGGAAACACCTTTTTCTCCGCCGGTGAGATGCAGCGTCTGGTGCTGGCGCGCGCCCTGTACAGCCAGCCGAAGCTGCTGCTGTGCGATGAAGTGACGGCAAACCTCGATAAAACCACGGCGCAGAAGGTGCTGGCGAACCTGCGTGGTCTGGGGATTGGTCTGGTGTTTGTCACCCACTCGCCGGAGGTGGTGGGCTGTCACGGACGGCTCTACACCATGGAAAACGGCACGCTGCGGGAGAGTGAGCAATGATGTTTCTGCCCCGTCTCTACGCCCGACTTTGCGCCCGGCAGGCTGGACGCACGCTGCTCGCAAGCCGGATCACGCAAAACTACAGCCAGTTTATGCGCTGCCCGGAGGCTGACGTCCCGCCCGATTTTCTGCGCCAGAACGCCCTGGAGATGAGCGGCTTTCATTTTGTCGAGCAGATCTTCCCGCCCGCGCTGTGGCGGCGCAACGTGCGTTTCGATCTCCACGCCCGGGTGGCGGCATTTACCCGCGAGCAGGATTTCTATTCTCAGCCCCGCACCCTGTTGCTGGGCATGCGCTGGGCCGGGTTTGGCCTGATCGCGGATGCGCTGCTCGCCACCGCGCCAGACGACGTGCGCTTTCAGTTTGTTACCCGCCTTCCCGCGCTGCACAAGCTGATGGCGGCACACGAGGAGCGGCGGGCAGGGGCGTTTTTCGCCCCGCACCGGCTGGTGACCGTGCTGCTGGTGGATGAGCGTCTCCCGGATGCGCCGCTGTTCATGACCCAGGCTGGCGACCAGAAAGCGTGGTTAACGGACGTGTCGACGCGCTTTTTAACGCGCTACGGATACGTGATCCGTACGCTGCTGCCCGGCTGTTCGCTGCACTCGGCGGAATTTGCGCTGGAGAGCCAGACCTATGCCCCTGCGGAGTACCGTCAGGCCGCCACCGCCACGCTGAACGCGTTGCGTAAAACCCCCACGCTCTGGAGTGCATGGGACGATCTTTCAGTGATTTATCATGGATGACATGTCGTGAAATTAAGAAACCGAAACCGACAACGTCGGGCGCTGATCCCGCACCATTTTTCAAAGAGCTACGAGATCAACGCCCCGCGGCTGAAAGGCGTGTTAACGCTGTTTATCGCCTTTTTTCTCTGTCTGCTGGTCTTTTCGATCGTCTTTAACTTTTCGGAAACCACGCTGGCGCGTGGCGTGCTGATCCCGGCTCAGGGCGATGTGGAAGTGCGTGCCCGAGAGTCGGGTACCATCGTTGATTTTGCCGTACGTCCAGGCCAGTACGTGAAAGAGAACGACCCGCTTTTTACCGTGTCGCAGGACTACGGCGGCAAGCAGGGCTCGGTGGTGCAGTTCGATCGCCAGCAGATGGAGGCGGAGAAAAAGCGCAGCGAGCAGCGCGTGCAGACCATTGAAGATTCTATTGCCACCTACCGGAAAAACCTGGCGCAGCAGTTGGATATTGCCGACCGGCAGATTGTGGTGTCCCGCGACAAAGTGAAAAAGCTGCGTGCGTTGCTCAAAAACAGCACCGATACCTATGAGGCGTGGAAAGCGATATCCGGGAAAGGGTATGTGTCGAAGGTCGATCTGGATAAAAGCCACAACGACGTGCTCAACGCGCAGCTCAACCTGACGCTGGAGGAGAGCAGTATCCTCGATCTGGAGGCGCGCAAAACCAGCCTGACCGACAGCACCCAGTCGCAAATCGACTCCCTGAGCCAGGAGCTGTTGTACGTGAAAAACCGGATCAGCGAAATTGACCGCAACCTCTCCAGCCGGGGCAGCTCTACGATGGCCATGCTGGCGCCTGCCGATGGCTACGTGGTGGCGATCAACTTCCCGCCGGGTCGGGCCATTACGCAAAACAGCGAGGTGGTGGTGGTGATCCGTAAAAACACCGCCGCGTCGATGGAAGGGTACCTCTATGTGCCAGCCACGGGCGTGGGCCGGGTGGCGAAAGGGGATAAGGTGAAGCTGCGCTTTGACTCCTGGCCAGTGGATAAGTATGGCTCGGTGGAGGCCACCCTGTCTGATTTCTACGAGGTGAATATTGATGCCCATTCGGCACTTATCCCGCTGCAGGAGGGGCAGAACTACTATCTTGCCAAGGTACGGGTGCCTTCCTGGTTTACCGATCCGGACAACAAAAAGCGTCTGCTGATGGGTGGGATGACGGTGAACGCCGATATCGTTATCGATCGTAAGCCGCTCATCAACCTGCTGATTGCGCCGCTGGAGCGGGTGCGTAAACGGTTTATCGATTGACCCGATTTCATCGTTCATTGCCCGTTAGCCCACAGGATAAAACAGGGTAGCGGGCTATTCTCCTTATCACACGCACAGGAGAATAGCCCATGAACATCACCCATATTCGCAATGCCACCCAGTTGATCACGTATGCCGGTAAACGCTTTTTGATCGACCCGATGCTGGCCGCAAAAGACGCTTACCCCGGTTTCCCCGGTACGGCCCGGGCCCACATCCGTAACCCGATGGTCGAGCTGCCCGTTGACGTCAGCACGCTGCTGGACGCCGATGCGGTGATCGTCACCCATACCCATGACGATCACTGGGATCGCGCGGCAGTGGAACTGATCGCCAAAGACAAACCGATCTATGTGCAAAACGATCGTGATGCCGCGCTGCTGCGAAGCCAGGGTTTTCACAACCTGACAGTCATGACCGACGAGACCACCTTCGGTGATATCCGCATCGAGAAAACCCACGGCGGCCAGCACGGTACCGATCGTGCGTACGCGGTGCCGGAGCTGGCAGAGCGTCTGGGCGAAGCCTGCGGTGTAGTTCTGCGCCACCCCGACGAGAAAACGCTCTACATCGCGGGCGATACCGTCTGGCGTGATGCGGTGGCGGCCGATCTGCAAAAACACCAGCCGGATGTGGTGGTGCTTAATGCCGGATACGCGCATGTGATCGGTTTCGGGCCCATCATTATGGGGGAAGAGGATCTGCTCAACGTTCACTTCCTGCTGCCGCAGGCAAAAATTGTGGCGGTCCACATGGAAGCCATTAACCACTGCCTGCTGAGCCGCCGCGCGCTGCGGGAATACGTGGAAGCGAACCAGATCGGTGATGCGGTGAGCATTCCCCAGGACGGCGAAACCGTTATATTCTGAGCACCAAAAAGGGAAGGAGAGACAGATGCCACTTATCAACGTCGCGATTGTCGCGGTAGACGGGTTTAGCCCGTTCCACTACTCCGTTCCCTGCATTCTGTTTGGCGACGCGGTCTCCGGCGAAAAGCGCTTTAACGTGACGATCTGCGCCGAAAAACCCGGCGTTCTCACCTCTAAAGAGGGCTTTGCCCTCAACGCGACGCAGGATTTTTCAGCCATTACGCAGGCGGATATTGTGGTGGTGCCTTACTGGCAGCACGTGCTGGAACGCCCGCCTCAGGTGCTGCTCGACAGCCTGGTGCAGGCAAGAGACAACGGCGCGGAAATCGTCGGGCTATGTCTGGGGTCGTTTGTGCTGGCGTAAGCGGGCATTCTCGACGGCAAGCGCGCGGCCACCCACTGGGAGTTTGAACATCACTTCCAGTCGCTTTTTCCGCGCGTCCAGCTTGATATCAACGCCCTCTACGTGGATGACGACAATATCATCACCTCCGCCGGGACCGCCGCCGCGCTGGACTGCTGTCTGTACATCATCCGCCAGCGCTTTGGCAGCGTGGTCGCCAACCAGATCGCCCGCCGGATGATTGTGCCGCCGCACCGCGAAGGCGGACAGGCGCAGTTTATTGCCCAGCCGGTGCCGAAGGACACCCGCGACGCGCGGATTAACGGCCTGATCGACTATCTTCAGCAGCACATTACCAAACCGCACAGCCTGGACTCGCTGGCGGCGGTGGTTTCCATGAGTCGCCGCACGCTGACCCGTCATTTTGTCAACGCCACCGGCATGACCGTGGCCGACTGGCTCACCGCCGAGCGCCTGCGGCGCAGCCAGATCTTGCTTGAAGCCGGCAACATGCCGGTTGAACGCGTGGCCGAACTGGTGGGGTTTAACTCTGCGGTGACCTGGCGCCAGCAGTTTAAGGCGCGCTTTGGGGTGAGTCCGGCGGAGTGGCGCAGGACGTTTCGCATTCAGCCCTCTTCAGGGAAAAATAATGCTGTCACGATGGAATAAAATGGCGTGGTCGGCATCTTAGGGCTCACGATAACGAATGACCTGACGAGTGTGCCTTATGCCACCTGATGACGCTGAAAGTACACAGTTGCGAGAGCTGATCCCCGGCCTGCGCCGTTTCGCTCTCTGGCTGACCCGGGATGTCCATGAAGCCGACGATCTGGTGCAGACGACGCTTGAGCGTGCGCTGGATAAATGGACAACACGACGACCTGATGCCTCGTTAAAAAGCTGGTTATTCACCATTCTCTATCGCGAGTTCCTGATAGAGAAACGCCGCACAAAGCGCTACTGGGGATTGCTCAGCAGAATGAAAAGCGATGACAATCCTGCCTGGCCGTCAGCGGAGCAGGAGATTGCGACGCAAAGTATGCTGGAGGCCTTTGGACGTTTGACGCCAGAGCAACGCAGCCTGCTGATCCTCATAACCATTGAAGGTCTGAGCTATCAGGAGGTTGCCCATGTGATGGATATTCCCATCGGCACCGTGATGTCCCGACTTTCCCGGGCTCGCCAGGCGCTGCACCGCCTGGGCGAGGGTGAAACCCCACAGCCGATACTGAGACTGATGAAATGAAAATACCGCCTGACGAACACGATTTGCATGCTTATGTAGACGATCAACTGGATGAGCATGAGCGGGTCATTATGGAACGCTACCTGGCACAGCATCCGCACATTGCCCGGCAGGTGCAGGGCTGGCGGGAGGATGCACAGCGTCTGCGCGCCACGCTGGGGGGGCTGCCGTTGCCTGACGTGACCACGTCGCTGGATCCTGCGACGATACGCGCCCGACAGGTACGCCGAACCCACAGCCGTATGCGGCTGGCTGCCTCTTTTGTACTGTGCATCGCGCTTGGCTCACTGGGTGGCTGGCAGGCGCGTGGCTGGCAGAGTGCCGCCAGTGCGCCAATGGGCGATGCGCTCAGCGCCTATAAGCTGATGGTGGTTGAGAAAAGTATGGCAGCCGATTTTACCCCGGACGGACCCACAGCCCTGACCGCGTGGCTGACGCAACACGTCGGAGCGGGGGCGCAGATGCCCGATCTGCGCCAGGCTGGGTTCACGCCGGTGAGCGGTCGCCTGTTTGCTACAGAACAGGGGGCCGCTGCGATGGTGCTTTACCGGGACAGCACCGGCCATACCCTCAGCTTCTATATTCGCCCGCCGGATCCTCGCCAGCCGCTGCTCTCAACCGGCCAGCGCACCGCGGGCGGGCTGGTGGCCCTTTATGGCTCCTCGCAGGGACTGAACTATGCCGTCGTCGGCCCGGCGGGTATGGTCAACAATCCCGCCATTTCCCGCGAACTCGGTAAACGCACCTGACGACCCCGCCGCCCGTTGCGTAAAACTTTTTTGCAACGGGCGGGAATAAACCGCGCGCTCAAACATCTCTTACACAAGCCTGCATGATGCCGGCCTTGATGAATAAGGATTGAGAGATGAGAAAAGCAACGTTAGCGACTCACGGTTTTTTCATGGCGTCTTTACTGTTCGCGGGCGCCGTTTTCCCGGTTACCGCCAGCACGACGCCGTTAACGGATGCGGTCAAACAGAACTTCGATGGCGAAATCCAGAACAACACGCTGGCGATTAGCCCGGATGAAAAACTGGCTGTGGTGGCCCGCAGCGGAAAGCCGGAAGTCATCGTTTACGATTTGACGACCGGGAAAGTCAGCGCCGTGCTGAAGCACTACAACACCCCACGAAATATCGTTTTTGCTCCGGACGGCAAGAGCTTCTATGTGTCGGACAGCAGCCTGGGCCTTATTGAGCGCGTGGATGCCACGACCTTCAAAACAGCTGAGCAGTATGCCGCAGGGCCTGGCGCGTTTGGCACGGTACTGAGCAAAGACGGCAGGACGCTGTACATCAATAACCAGGCCAGCAATGCGGTCATCAGCATGAACACGGAGACGAAAATCGCTAACGCGGTGATTACCGGCTTTTCGCAACCCCGTCAGGGTGTGCGGCTCAGCCCGGATGGCCGGGTGCTGTATGTGACCAACTTCGTCAGCGACAAAATCACCCTTGTTGATACCGCCACCCACAAAATCACCGGCGAAATCGGCGGGTTTAACAAGATCCGCGCCATCTCTGTAACGGCAGACGGCAAAACGCTGTTTGCCGCCAATAGCGGAAATAACACCCTCTCGGTCGTCGACACCACCACACAAAAGGTGACGAGCACCATTCCTGTCGGCAAGCAACCGTATGGCGCCGCGCTGTCACCGGACGGCAAATTCGTCTACAGCGGCAACCTGGGTGATAACAGCGTCTCCGTTATCGACGTGCCGACACGCAAAGTCATCGCTACCGTAACGGGCTTTAACGAGCCGCGACAGGCCATCGTTTTCACCGCCGACAACCGCTACGCCTGGGTACTGAACAAGGATTTGAGCCTCTCCCGAATTGATCGTGAAACACAACGCATTGTGTCCACCGTCAAATCCTGAAAATAACGCAAGGACAATGTCATGAAAAAAACAACACACAACATCTTACTCGCAGCTGTGCTGGCCCTGACTTCTGGTCAGAGTTTTGCGGCGGTGAAGGATGACGCGCTGGCACATTTTAAAGCGATTGCCGACGGGAAAACCGACACGCTTAAGCAGCAGTATGCACAAAATGCGCGTCTGGAGTGGGTGGGCGGGCCGCTGGACGGTACCTATACTACCACCGACGCGATTGACGGGGTATGGCGCAAATTTACCACGGCCCAGGGCACGCTGAACCATAACGTTGAAGACCTGAAGGAGGCGACAAACCCGAAAGGCAGCACCGTCACCGCACGCGTGCAGTTTGCCGGTAAGGCGACGCTCAACGTCCTGTATGTTCTGACCTACCGCGAGGGCAAAATCGTCAACGAAACGTGGCAGATTGATCCCGCGAAGCGCTAACGCGCTGCTATACCCTCATTAATCCCGCCAGTACGGCGGGATTTTTTATGGGCATTACTGAACAATCACGCGGCCGTTCAGCGGCTGAAGCGGACGGTTATTGCTGTGCTCAAGCGCTTGCTTAAACATCTCCAGCTGCTTTTCTGACAAGGTCACGGTGTTTTTCATCACCAGCCAGCGCAGCCCTTCGGTGCACGGTGGGGTGGTCAGCGAGCCGCTGAAGCGATAGTAGTGCAGGTCAGCCGGGAACAGCGGACGAAGATCGAGGCGTTTATCAATTGCCACTTCGTGGTCCTTTTCCTTCGGAAGGTGTGCCAGCAGTGGCGTCAACGCGCTGTTCTCCGGGCCCACCTCAAACATCACGGCGAGCACTGCGATATCACCCTCTTTGCTGGCATGAACAAAGTGCGCTTCCAGCGGGAAGGATTTACCGTTGATCCGGTTTTCGCTCGGGGTGTGGAAATGGTACTGGCGCAGAGTAAAGATCTGATCGTCCAGACGGAATTCATCTTCGTCGCTGGCGGTCACCTGAAGGGTATGGCCGTTGTTCACCAGCTTTTCGGCGGCGGTATGGAAATTCAGCTCCAGCGGCGGCAGCGTGGCATCAAAGGCGTTACGGATATCGATGGGCGACTGGAATTTCCCGGTCTTGCAGGTGGCAAACTCGTTGCTCAGCTCTCCCCAGTTTTCAGGACCGGCCTTGCCTTCGTATGTCCAGTGCGGGGTTGTTCCTGCAAAAACAGAGGCGGACAGGGCGAACAGGGATGCGGTCAGAATGCTTTTCATGATGGGTCTCCAGGAATAATAAATGCGCGTTAAAATATTGATGGCATTGTACTCTTTCCTATAAGACCCGTCCCGAAGTGTGGTTATTTACGTTAAGAGAGCGGAGAGGATAACAACCTACCCCAGCTTCTCCATCCTGGTCTCCCCCTCCACCATCGACAGCTGATACAGCGAAAACGAACGGTGCTTCTCAATCAAATTCGCCAGCTCCGGCGAGTGGCTGGTGAGCCAGATCTGCGAGTAGCGGCTGGCCTCGGCGATTAAGCTCGCCAGCGCAGGCAGCATCTGCGGATGCAGGCTGTTTTCCGGTTCGTTGAGGGCGATAAACGCCGGTGGACGGGGGCTTAACAGCGCCACCGCCAGGCACAGGAAGCGCAGCGTACCGTCAGAGAACTCTGCGGGCTCCAGCGGTCTGCTCAGCCCTTCACGCTGCATCATCATGCGGAACCGTCCGCCGGTGTTGTCGCTGTAAAACACGCAGCCGGGGAAGGCCTGGCCGAGAATGCGCATCAGCAGCAGTTCATCGCCAATCTCCACAATGGTCTGAAACGCCGCCGCGAGGTTGGCACCGTCGCTCGCCAGCACCGGAGAGCGGAAACCCACCTGTGGGGCACGCATCATGGAGCCGCTTGCTACGGAAAACTCGTGATAAAAGCGCCAGTTACGCAGGGACTCGCGCATTTGCGACACTTCCGGGTAAAGGTGCGGTTCGCCGAGCTGGCCGAACACCGATTCATTCTCGTAGAGCGTGCCGCTGTGGGTCACTTTCTCGTGATGGACGTTATTCAGGAAAACCGCCTGGTTTCTGCGCTTCATCAACTGTGCCGACGGGCGGCGGTGCTGGCCGCTCAGCCAGATGGACTCTTCCTTGATCACCGGATCGAGCTGAAATTGCGAGGGATAGGGCAGCTTCTCAACAAACCCTACCTGCAGCTCGTATTCGTAGGTTTCGGTTTCTACCGCCAGGTTCATCCGTCGCAGCTGGTCGCTGCGGGTTTTACCCGCCCAGAACACTTTCAAAATCCCGCCTTCATTCGCCAGAGCCTGAGAGAACTGCCCCTGCGCGGCGCTGTGCATCAGGTGGATTGCCTTGTAAATATTTGATTTTCCGGTGCCATTCGGGCCGAAGACAATGTTGAGCTGTTCCAGCTCCAGCGACATATCGCGAATTGAGCGGTAGTTTTGAATGTGCAGGGTGGTAATCACAGGCAGATCCTTTTTTGCGTTATAACCTGTATATACTTACAGTCTTTCAGGTGAAATGCAAAAAAGAGACGACAGTGAGGTGTCGTCTAAACGGGGTACTGCTTTGGGCCTCTATGGGTCACGGGGGCCTTCGCATTTTTATCATCACTTAACAGCCAGACGCAGACCCAAATCATCAGGATAGGGATCAAAGTAGTTTTGCGTCATCAGATACCGGTCAGGGTATTCGGCCAGGTAATGTTTAAGCAGCGTGATCGGCGCGAGAATGGGCAGGAGCCCGTCGCGATAATGCAGGATCACGTCGCGAAGCTCGCCGCGCTGACGGCTGTTGAGCTGATTACGGAAATAACCCTGAATATGCATCAGCACGTTGGTGTGATTTTTCCGCGAGGCGGGCTTTTTCAGGATGGTCATCAGTTTTTCGCGGTACGCCACGAAGAACGCGTCCAGGTCTTCCCACTCATGCAGCGAGGCGACAAACGGGCCAATCTCACGGTAACCCGCCTGATGGTGCGCCAGCAGCTGCAGTTTGTAGCGGCTGTGGAAATCCAGCAGCGCGCGGCGCGTCAGGCCGCTGGCGCGCAGCGTGTTCAGCTCATGCAGGGCAAAAACGCGCTCGACAAAGTTCTCCCGCAGCACCGGATCGTGCAGGCGTCCATCCTCCTCCACGGGCAGCCACGGCCAGGTTTCAAGGAGGGCAGCGGTGAACAGCCCGACCCCCTCCTTGCGGCCCCGGTTGCCGTTTTCATCGTACACGCGCACGCGTTCCATGCCGCAGCTCGGGGATTTTGCACAGACAATAAACCCGGCGAGATCGCCGATCTCAGGCAGGTAACTGGCCGTAAAGTCCGCCATTTTCTGCGTGACGTCATCATGCGGCGGATGGCTAAAACGCATCTGCGTGTCGCCGCCGGTCGTCATGATCAAACGCAGCGCAGGGCGTGGCGTGGGCAGGCCGATCGCCATTTCGGGGCAAACGGGTCGGAAATTTACCCACTGGGCCAGCTCATCCATGACGAAACCCATACGCTTATGCCCGCCGTCAAAGCGAACGGCGGACCCGGTCAAGCAGCCGCTAATACCCAACACAGGTTTCGTTGTCATGGTATGTTCCTCCAGAGCCAATACTTAAAACTTACACAATCTTGCTTATTTGTCCAAGTATTGGCGGAGGTATTTTTTATTGCCTTTTAAAATCAATAAGATTTAACTGCCCTTGTAGGTGGAGTAACCGTACTGGCTCAGCAGAAGCGGAATGTGCAGTTTCTCGTTGGTCCGGGTGACGGTAAACAGCACCGGCACTTCCGGGAAGAATGACTCCAGCTTTTTGCTGTGGAAGTAGTCTGCGGTTTTGAAGGTCACTTTATACACGCCAGGCTGCATGTCCTGATCCTGTGGATAGAGCGATTTGATGCGTCCGTCATGGTCGGTTTTGCCACTGGCAATGGGGGTCCATTTGTCCTGCTCCTGCTTTTCCAGGGTGACGGTGACATCCGATGGCGGCATGCCGGTTTGCTGGTCAAGAACGTGTACGCTCAGCGTGCCGGCAGGGGCACTGAAGGCGGCAGGGGCAAAGGCCATGGAGGCCAGGATCAGCAGAGGGGCAGTTTTTTTCATGTTGTTTTTCCTGTGAAGTTGTCAGTCACAGGAAAACGTTAGCATCTGCGGCGCGGAAAAATATTCAACTTTTCGTGAAGATTTCCGCAGGAGAAAATCATTAGAGGATAATGACCTCAAGGGAAAGCTGCTGCTGCCACTGCGCTACCTGTTTTTTCCGCGCGGCGGTGAGTTTACCACTGGTGATCAGCAGCCATTTGCGCTCCGGGAAAATCTCCGGCGCCAGGGTGTCCGGGGGGATGGGCAAAATGTCGATACGGTGACCCTGGCCAGTGCGCGTTAAGGCTTCGAGCCAGATTTCACACGGATCGTTCAGGTACCAGCCGCTGAGCAGAAGATTATCGCCCGGCGCTTTTTTATCCCCTTCGAGGCAAAACGAGGTGTAGGAAATGATGATGCCGTCGAGGATCGCGCGCAGGGTCATGGCAGCGGCAACGTTGGCCGATACCTGGCTGCGCAGCGGACGCAGCACGTTCGCCACCAGTTCGGGTCTGGGGTATTCGCGGCCCGCATCGTAAACCATCTGGCGCAGGGACTCGATTTTACCCTCCTGCAGGCGTTCCAGCATGCTTTGCTGCAGCGTTTGCCAGTTGTTGGTCCGGCGCGGGACAGGGCGTTCCAGCAGGGGTTTTACCTGGCCAATGGGCACGCCTTTTTTCACCCAGTCGAGGATTTTCAGCGCCTGCTGAACGTCCTCATCGCTGTACTGGCGGTGGCCGCCCTCCGTGCGCTGTGGCTTGAGTAAACCATATCGACGCTGCCATGCCCGCAGCGTGGTGGCGGTGATGCCGCTGAGTCTGGCGAATTCGCCGATGGAGTAAGCCATGTCCATGTCCAGAGTGGAGGAATACTCTCAATATACTACGAATTTTTCAGAACGGGATGAAGCGCCGAAAGGGTGCACTACACTTAACATCCAACCGTGCAAATGAAAGGAATTCTCATGAAGCTATGGCCTGTTGTCACCGGGGTTGCCATTGCGCTGACCCTTGTAGCCTGTAAATCCCCCACGCCGCCGAAAGGCGTGCAGCCTGTTTCCGGTTTTGATGCCAGCCGCTATCTCGGCAAGTGGTATGAAGTCGCCCGCCTGGAGAACCGCTTTGAACGCGGGCTGGAGCAGGTGACGGCCACCTACGGCCAACGGAGCGATGGCGGCATCAGCGTGCTCAACCGCGGTTACGACCCGGTGAAGAACAAATGGAACGAGAGTGAAGGCAAAGCATACTTTACCGGCGTGCCAACCACCGCCGCGCTGAAGGTTTCGTTCTTCGGCCCGTTCTACGGCGGTTATAACGTCATCAAGCTGGACGATAAGTACCAGTACGCGCTGGTCAGCGGCCCAAACCGGGACTACCTGTGGATTTTGTCGCGCACGCCAACCGTGCCGGACGCGGTGAAGCAGGATTACCTGAACACCGCGCGCAGTCTGGGCTTCCGGGTCGATCAGCTGGTGTGGGTAAAACATTAACCCCTACTGGTACGAGAACGTAATGCTTGCCAGCGCGTTCGCCGAGCCGGGGACCAGTTCGCCGGTTCGGATGTATTGCGCCTGGAACGGCAGCGACAGGGTTTGTGCCGCAGCGGTGCTCTGGATAAAGAACTGATTGGTTGTGCCCGCCGCCGAGCTGTCCGGCCCCATCATCAGCGGGCCGGTGCCGTTATAGAAAAACTGCACCCCTACGCCGGACGCGGTGGAGTCGCCGGTCAGCGTCACCACCGACGAGGTGTTTGACGGCGTGGTCTGATCGGTCATCACCGCGCTTACCGCGACGTTCGCGTCACAGGTCAGGCTGACGTTAAACGCACCCGAAGGCGACGTACTGCCCACGGTGGCCAGCGTGCGGATATCGAGCGTGCCCAGATCGACGTTCGCGCTTTTGGTGCCCACCGTACAGCCGCTCGCCGTCACGGTGATGGTGGTGGGGTTAATGATGACCTTTGCCGTTTTGACCTCGTTGTTATAGGCGGTTAACACCGCGGCGTTGATAGTCGGGATCTGGTAAACCCCGGATTTCAGTGCTGTCGCGGTCTTAATAAAGGTCACCTTTGCCGACCAGCCTAAATCCTGAGCAATACCGCTAGTGCCATCCGCCGGATAGCTTTGGGTGATCCCGTTTTGCAACGGAATATACTGTGAACCCTTAAAATCTTTCAGCCCGATGATATACCCCACACCCGGAACGCCAGTTTCAAAAATGGTGTAGTTCGCGCCATCGACGGTGACTGTCATCCCGCTTGAGATCGCGCTGCTGCTCGGCTCCAGCGTGCCTTTGGAGCAGGTATAAAAAAAACCGCACCAGAACACCTGTTGCACGCTGGCGGTGGCGCTCCAGGTGGAGCCGATAATACTCCCCGGCGCCACCGAATCTGCCGGGCCGCTGTAGGTCATCGGCTGCGGGGAGAGGGTGATATCTGATTTCCATTCCATCGCCTGTGCGCTGGCGCAGAGCAGTAATCCGCTAATAAACAAGAATAAACGCATCATTGATACTCCGTGGTCCAGGTGGCAAAGGCGGAGACGTCTCCGGCATTCACTGGCGCGCCCGTGGCGGCCAGCCGAGCGTAGAAGGTCATCTCTACGCTGTCATCGCCCGGCGTGCCCCGGGCGGTGGTTTGCGTGTCGAGGGGGATCAGCACGCCGTCTTTATCGAGGATCTGCACCGCCACGCCGGTAGCGCCGCCGTCGGCGATTTTCACCAGCTGCGGGTTGTCGTTATCTGGCGTGCCGCTGAAGCGGATTTTGACCCCGGCAAAGGTTGGCCCGCACGCTTCAAGCCTGATCGTGAAGGGCGTTTTGATATTGCTGACCGCGCCTGCACGGGGGAATTGTTTAATCCCGATGGTGCCCAGCGGAACGTCCTGCTCTTTAGAGTCCGCCGCGACAACGCAGGTGTTGCCGATCAAATTCCCGGTGACGGAAACCAGCACGTCATAGCCGCGAACCGGGAACGTGAAGATCAGCAAAGCGATGCTGAACGTCCGAAGCGTTACTGACATACCACCTCCTGTGAATAGAGCCCGGTGCGGGCGTTATAGCTCTGCTTATTCAACGCGTAGTTGATGGTGCAGCGCTGGTCGCTGTTGCGCCCCCATACGGCACTCAATGCGCCCCGTTCGGTTAACCCCGACAGATACAGGCTGCCGCCATCGCCGACGATGCCGCTGGTTTTGTCATCGTTCAGTGACACCAGCGTGCCGAAGGGCAGCACGTCGTTGCCGCGGCGCACGACAAACATCGCTTTTTTCCCCTGGCGCGTGACAAGGGTGGCGCGAACCAGCGCGCCGTCGGTCGGCGTTTTGTTGACGATGGCATTCTCCAGCTCCACGTCATTACCTGCGGTTGTGACATCCAGCGCGACCTGGTTCACGCGGTACGGCGTGGCGTAAGGGATCACCGCGTAGCCCCGGCTGTCGGTTTTGATACCCTTGTGGTTAAGCACGGCAACGTCGCTGGCGCCCGGGGCTTTCACCAGAATGTTGGTATTGCCGAGCGGCTGGCTCAGCGTCAGACCATCTTCATGCAGCACCGCACCGCCGCTCATCCCGTAGCTGAGGTTGCGGGAATCGCGGGTGTAGCTGTAGCCCAGGTTGTAGTCTCCTTTTGCGCCTTCGTATTGCAGCGTGGCGTCGCCGCCGTAGTGCTGCTGCGCGCTATAGCGCTGGTTGACGCTGTAAAACAGGTTCTCCTGGCCCGGCAGATAACCGCTCACGCCGGTACTGGCCGTAGTGCCGGTTGAATCCGCATGGGTGGTGGTAAAGCGGGCGCGGGTCGACAGCGCCGGGTTGCCCAGCGGCACCGAAAGTGACATCGCCAGCACGTTATCTTTTTTGTCGTCATACAGGCTGGCGCTGCGCTGAACGCTGACGCCAAGCGACACGTTACGAAACGTGGCGTTCCACGCGAACTGCAAACTTTGCGTGGTTTTCGACGTGTTCCAGTAGGTTTGTTGATCCCACGACAGCGACAGCGAACCGTATTGCCCCATCGGCTGTGACAGCAGCAGCTGGTTTTTGGCCTTACGCGACATGCGCAGGTTATATACCGTGTCGTAGTGGGTGGTGACGGTGCCATCGTCTTCCACAACCTGCTTTGGGGATCCGCCTGCCATGCCCCTGTACGTGGTATCGCTCAGGGTATAAAACCCTTTCGTTGAGTAGCGCAGCGAGAAAAAATTAACCCGCGTGCCGATATCATTCAGCAGCTTGCTGTAGCGCAGGCGCACGGAATCGCCGGTGTAGTGCCGGTCGTCCGCCAGCTGGCTGCGGGCGTGGGTCAGGTCGATGGAGTACGCGCCAAAACGCCCCAGGTTCTGCCCGATACCGAAGGCCAGACCGTTATAGCGATCGGCAAACTGCGCCCCACCGTAAAACGTCAGGCCATAACGCCAGCCATAGAACAGCTCACCCTGCGCGAAAGCGGGCGTATCCTGATTGGCCATCGGCCGATATTTTCCTGCTCCCAGGGCATATTTCAGCTGTCCGTTACGCACCAGGTTTGGCACGCTGGCATACGGAAGCGTGTACTGCGTCTGGCTGCCGTCGCTCTCCTGGATTGTGACCGCGAGATCGCCCCCGGAAGAGGTCGGGTAGAGATCTTTCAGCACAAACGCCCCCGGCGGAACCGAGGTTTGATAGATGATGTTGCCGTTCTGGCGAACCGTCACCGTGGCGTTGCTGCGGGCGATGCCGCGCACTTCCGGTGCATAGCCGCTCAGGCTGGCAGGCAGCATATTGTCGTCGGTTTTCAGGGCAATGCCGCGCAGGCCCACGGCGTCGAACACCTGGGCGGAGGTATACGTTTCACCGGCGTAAACCTGTGCTTTCAGAACAGGTATATCCCGCTGCAGCCAGGTCTGCACGTGGGTGAGTTCGTTAGTGTCTTTGGTCCACGTGGTGAAATCACGCAGCCGCCACGCGCCGAGATTGACGCCGCTGTTCAGGCTGGCAAACAGCTGCCGATCCCGCGTGCGCGTCTCGCCCTGATAGTCATTGTTTGAGCCGTTTACCACATAGTTCAGCCACGCGGCAGGAATCCCCGTCTCCCAGCTTTCCGGGCTGACATACCCGCGCGGCAAATTGCGCATCGCGCTCTGCGGTACGGTGAAGCTGAGGGAGAGCGTCTGCTGGTCAAAATCGAACCGTGTATCGGCAAACGCCTCCGTCAGAAAGATGCAGCGCTGCGCGAGCGGCAGAGCGCCCCCTTTTGCCTGCTGGCTGTCGATGCCCAGCGCCGCGATCTGTTCAGGCGTGAGACACGGCAGGGCTTCTCCTGTATTTTCAGCGATGCGGAACGTGACATTACCGGTGAACGCATAGTTGTTATTGATATACACATTGAGGTTGTAATCGCCCGGCGGCAACGCGCTCCCGGCGTTGACCCAGGCGAGATCGGCGCTGTTGGCGCTCTCACCGTTAAGGAACGCGGGGTTAAATTGCAGCGCGCTTTCAGCCGCCACGGCTTGCCGAATCACCAGGGAGATCACCGTGGCACACAGGATTTTTCTTTTCACGTGGTCACGCCTCACAGTAGGGATTATTGGGACAATGACGCGCGGGTCGCGGGCGTCCATGCGCCGTAATCGTTAATGGTCTGGTAGCTCACGCTGCTCGCGTGGCTGAAGGTTTCGCCCAGCGTCACGCTGGATTTCGGCGGCACCATCACCGGCTGTACCGGCATACCATCGATTTTCAGGTTGATGGTGGTGAGGTAGTACGGCGTTGGGTTGCTGAGCGTGACCTTTCCGCCGCGATACGCTCCGGTCAGGCTTTTCCAGGCGTCACCTGCGCCTTGCCCAAGGCTCTCCGGGCGATAAAACACCTTGATGCGGTTTGCCGAAGCAAACTGCAGCGAATTGCCGGAACCGCTTTTGGTCTGCTGCGGAATGGCTTTGACCGTCATCCAGTAGAGCGTTTCACGATCGTCGGGCAGGGCTTTACCGTTAAACATGATTTTCACCGCGCTTTCGCTGGCCGGTTTCATGACGAACAGCGGCGGCGTAATGACGAAGTCATTGGTTTTTTGCCCTTTCTCGTTTTCCATCCAGGACTGGATCAGTAACGTGGCGTCGGGATGTGTGTTCCTGACCTGCAGCATGGACTGGGTGGTGGCGCTGGAGTAGACCATTCGCGTGGCGCCCAGCCCTACGCCGCCGGCATATGCGGCGGAGGAACATAATGAAATAGCCAGACAGATCCCTGCTTTTGCGCGCATGGTGCGTCTCCTTAAAGCTGAGTCAGGCCCGGCCAGCGAACCGGGCCTGAAAATTACGAATAGGTAACGGTGTAGGTCGCAACCGCGCTGGCATCACCCGCCGTGGCATTGCCCTGCGGTGAGTAATATTTCGCGCTGAAGTTGAGGGTGTTAGCCCCCGCACGCAGAGGGATGGCGGCGGCAGGTTCACCCAGCTTCACCACCTTGCCCTGCTCGTCGTACAGGCGAATCGCAACGTGCTGCGCCGAGTTAGCGCCGCCGTTTGCGCCAACGGCCAGGCTGTTAGCATCTGCCGCATCCGGCGTACCGGTGAAGGTCACGGCCACGGTGGTGGCGGCAATCGGGTTTGCCTCTGTTGAGGCCGAGGTATCGGCGATTTCGCAGTCTTCCAGGGTGATAGAGAACGCTTTCGCGGTGCTGGCTTCACTACCTGCTGCTGCCAGCGTCGCGGTACGCACTTCGCCCATGTCGACATCAATGTTGGCGCTGCCAGCACTGATGGCGCAGGCCGAGGTCACCACCTTGCCGCTGAAGTTCACCGTACCGCCGCTGGTGGTTGCAGCGAACGCCGAGCCTGCTGGAAGTACTGCCGCAACGGCGACGGCAAGCAGTGTTTTCGTTTTAAATTGAGCTTTCATTGTCCTGATTCCATGTTGTCGTTATGTCGGGTTGTGCTCCTGGTCGACAGATCTAACTGGTTAAAAAGACCAGCAAATCTGTCTTATTTCTGAGCCCAAGTTTTCTTATCGCTGAGCTTTTTAACGCGCTGACGCGGCGGTAAGAAAGCTGCTCTGTTTCGGCGATATAACGCATATCCAGACCTTTTCGCAGATCCTTCAATACTCGCCATTCGCCCGGCGTCAGCGATAACGCCGTGGGTTTCTTTTTCGGCCGGTATCGGCTATCGACCATTTTTAATAAGCAGGCTCGCCAGTGATAAAGTGGCTCCTGCAGCGAGATATAGGCATCTATATCGCCGCGTATCCACAGCCAGGAATTTGCCGGTGCGGAGTACATACAAATAAGGACTCCGGGCTGGCGGGATTTGATGTTTTTTATATATTTCAGGCAATCAAATCCCGCGTGATACTTTTCCATGCCGGATAAAAAAATCACATCGACGGTGGTGGTCGCACACAGCGTTTCCATTAATGAATAATCGTCGCTTGACGCTGTTATCTGCATTTCAGGAACACTGTTTTTTAATACTGCGGCGATCCCCTGACGCGCAAAGTGATCGCCGCCCAACAGTGCGATTGTTAAATGACGCTTGTTGTCGTGTTTATTCGCCATGTTATTCCCTCGATTTATAATTGTAATGAGACTCGTCCGTCTGGCAGAACGATGCCTGTATTTTTCGAAGCAATTAAGCATTGCACGGTGTGGGCTTACTATACGGATAGCAAGAAACAGGTAATCTGAATTAATCTTAATTTGTTTTAAGTTAAGCTATTCCAGTGTCTTCATTTTCTCCCTGCTGTACCGGCTGCTTCTTATTTGCCTGTAATTAATCATACCGACACTTTTTAATGAAAAGTTGGCTTTAATAAATGTTTTGTAAGGAAATTGTCTGATGGTGTCAGGAATACGGCCTTGTTACTTACGCCTGATAACAATTTCACAGTGAAACTGTTAATTTTACCAGCGTATTCAGGCCGGGTGAGTATTGGGGGATTAGCTCTCAGGCCGCGTCTTTTCTGCTTTCATCGGAAAAAGTGAATTAATGACTCTGAATAATTCAGACATGGATGGCTAAAGCGTTCAATTCACCTTTTTGTCGAGTTTTGTCAGTGTCAAGTCTCAGGAGAAGCATGCGCTATGAGGCATTCTTACCGTATCTACGGGGCTTCTTAAGTCTGAAATGAAAGTTAAGAGAACTTCAGATAAGCGATTAAGAAAATATGAAAATAAGATTTTTCGCCAGGCGCCAGGATATACAGAAGGGGGTTTATCCGTCACATTAATCCTTAAACCGGCGTAATCAGGAGGTATTAAGCGAGTCTTATGCATAAGTATTATATCATCAATGGCGTCGTGGAGTTTCATCCTGCGGCCAGCACATTACGCGATCTCAATAATCCTGAGCAGGTGGTGGTATTAAACTCTCCTGCCGGACGCTGTTTGCTGTTATTAATTGAAAGAGCCGGAAGTATTGTCACCCAGCAGGAGTGTATGGACATTGTCTGGCAGCGTCGGGGAATGATGGTGTCGCCGAATACCTATTACCAGAATATCTCTATTCTGCGTAAAGGGCTGAAAAAAGTGGGATTTGAAACCGATCCGATCGTCACCATCCCGCGTATTGGCCTGACGCTGGCCAGTGATACGCAAATTACGATTAAAGAGACACAGTTGCCCTCAGCAGAGCCAGACGCGCCGGTTCAGACCGTGCAGGAAGAGGTTAGCGTGCCGCAACCTGTCGCCCCGGCTGTTAAACGTCGCATCTGGCTGCCGGGCGTGCTGCTGGGGTTGCTGCTATTTATTAGCGTGGTGGTCATCAGCCATAGCCGGGCGCATGACAACTATTTTGTGGACGGTTATCGCTTCACCACGATGATGGGCGAGTGTCGGCTCTATTTTGCCCGCGATATCGAGACGCCGCATGACAGGGATAAAGCGCTCTCCTATGCCGCGCCCTTTAAGGATGAATGCAGCAGCTACCCCTGGGTCTATATCAGTGGATATACCCTGTTGCCACGCGCTTCAGTGATCCGCTGTGACAGGGCAATGACGGAACCAAACCGTTGTATGTCAGATTACTTTATTCAGGATCATTAATATGGCTCGTTATCGTCAAACGCTGTTAACGCTCTGTCTGTGCCTGCTGGTGGGGACGTTGATCGCTGGCTATTATCTGTGGCAACGTTATTACATCCCGCCTTTTTCCTGCCAGGTGAACTTTATTCAGCATCATCCTGATGAGACGCTGACCCTGTGGCTGAATTATACGGTGGACGGTAAAAACGGTACGCTCAGCATGAACGGCCGGGTGAAGAGCGATCCAGCGAAAATCTTTAATCGTAAAATATTCTTTCAGGTGGAGCGCAAAGATAACGTCTATTACCTGACGTCTGTCCGCAATATTAAGTTCCCGGATGATGATGTCAGCGACAGCTGGCTGGAGAAATACGAGCCGTTATTTTTCATCTACCCAAACGAAAGTATTTATATGCGAATTAAGAAACAGCAGAATGATAATTATTTATTCATTCTGGGGACGTTACCGACCTATGTGTGCCATACCTCAAAAACGGAGGGGTGAGGGGGAAAAGCTTTGCTGTTTTGTGGTCATCATTTATACTTCATTTAACCGCTAAGAAATATCTTAAAGGAATATAATAGCGACAAAAATGTTGCGATAATGTAATTATAATTTTTGGCAAGGTAATGAAAACTTTAATTGATGACTCATGCAGGCTTGCGTCTGCGCGAAATAACCCCCTGCACGTAGGTTTACTCCTGTGGCCTCACTTTTCGTTATTAGCGTTATCGGGGTTAATGGAGGCGCTACGTACGGCGTCCTGTGTTCAACAATCCCGACAAAAAATAGCGTTTAAACTCAGTCTGATAAGCACGAACCCGGCGTTGCCCATTACCAGCAACGCCGGTATTAGCGTGCAGCCTGAAGCCGCCCATCTTACACCGGGTGAATTCGACTATATTGCCGTGATCGGCGGAAGCCTGGCGCATCTTGATAAGGGGCATTCTGGCGACCGGTTATTTCTTGCGGAGGCGCATCACAACAATATTCCGCTGATCGGGATAGGCACCGGCAGCTTTATCCTTGCGGAAGAGGGATTGCTGAATGAACGCCGCGCCTCGATCCATCCCTGTCATCATGATGTCTTCACGCAACGGTTTCCGCAGGTTTATGCCGAACAGGGGCTGGATTTTATCGATGAAGGCGATGTGCTGACCTGTCCGGGCGGGATCTCGACGCTGACGTTGACCACGGCCCTGATCCGCGCCCATGCGGGCGACGATATTGCTGCCACCACGTCACGCCGTTTATCGCTCTCTCCGCACGCTGTCGCGACGCCACGGCCTGCCAATATCGCCCTTATTCCGGACTCGCGGTTGCGCAGGGCGGTCATGATCATCGAACAGTACCTGACGCGCCCGCTCAGCGCCGCCGGGCTGGCTCAGGACGTCAAGCTGAGCGAGCGTCAGCTTAATCGCCTGTTTCACGCCGAGTTTGGGAAAACGGCACGTGAATTTATCCGCAGCGCCAGACTGCGCTATGCCTGCTGGCTGCTGAAGAACTCGCAACAAAGCGTCACGGACATTGCCCGGCGGATGGGCTTTAGCGACTGTGCCCATTTTATTCGTCATTTCCAGCTTGAGTACGGCTGTACGCCTGGGGTATGGCGCGCGTCGCAGAGCTAATGCCCCGATTTCGTGCTTTCTTCGTAGGGCATTACTGGCATGCCTGGATAGACTTCCGTTAAAAGCCCAACGGGGGGACGATGACATGAACTGGCAGCCTTTTCACGGCAGCGCACCGGGAAATATGACCATTTTCAGCGCCTCATTTCCTGACGTCAGCGACCAGTGGCCGATGAAAGACGACACTGCCCGGGAGATCAACGCGCTTGACCGGGCCCTGAAAGCCGACCCGGCGCTGCGTCCCCCGTTGATTGAATATGAAGAAGGGGGGCAGGCGGTGCTTGTCCCGCAGAACCGTTTCTCCGAACAGGCTTTTCGCAACCGGCCTGCGCTTCTCGCGTGGCGCGCCCGGCTGGTTCCCACCGCACTGGCGTTGTTTGTGGTGCAAAACCCGCTGGAAGACCGCCTCCCCGAAGGCACGAAAATGGACAGCGACAGCCGCCAGTGGTTTATCCACGCTAACGACGCCATTGGCGTGCGTTCCCGCGCAAAAGTGCTGGCCGCGCTGGTAGAGAAGTACATCCACAACGAGAGTGAGAACAACTGGGTGAGCCTGGCCAGCGGGGCGGCCATTCCCGTGCTGGAGGCGCTGCGTAACGCAAAGCTCGACGGCCAACAGGTGTACCTGACGCTGGTAGATAAAGACCCCGTCGCGCTGAGCTGGGCCGAGACCATGGCCGCGCAGGAGGGGCTGGTGGTGGGCGAACAGCTGACCCTGCTCAGGCGCAACCTGCTACATACGCTGGTGCGTAACGACGATTTACTGCTGGAGCTGGGCGAGCATCAGGCCGAACTGGTCGACGCGCTGGGCATATTCGAATACTTCAGCGATACCGATGCGGTGACTTTCCTGCAGCGCGCGCTGCGGCTGGTGAAGCCCGGCGGGGCGGTGATTGTGTCGAATATGCTGACCAGCAGCCCGCAGATCGACTTTGTGCTGCGTGGTATCGGCTGGGAGGACATCCACCCCAGGTCGTTGCAGCAGTTGCAGGATATCCACCTCGCGGCGGGCGTGCCGGTGGAGAATGTCACCGTGGTGGTGCCAAAGGATGGGGTGTATGCGGTGATGGAGGTGAGGGTTTAGCGCGAACGGTTCCCTCTCCCTGTGGGTTGAGGGATCCCCAGTAATTTTTTACCGAAAGCGACGAAAGTTGTTTCAGGAAAATTAATGACTTACAGCGACGCCCTGGTCCGGCTGTAAATCGCTGAGGCGTTTCCTGC
>NZ_RXPT01000013.1:0-173447 GCF_003965585.1 Enterobacter sp. WCHEn045836 | reverse complement strand
AGCCAGAACGGTAGTGATTGCAGCAGTCAGGGTAGTTTTACCATGGTCAACGTGGCCGATAGTACCAACGTTGACGTGCGGTTTTGTACGTTCAAATTTTTCTTTAGACACGGCTATATTCCTTACTATAGTGCTCTCCCCTCAGGAGAGAGCACGGGACTTAGGTTTTAATCCTGTGGATTACTTACCACGGGCTTCAATAACGGCCTGAGCAACGTTGTTAGGCGCATCATCATACTTCAGGAATTCCATGGTGTATGATGCACGACCTTTGGTCAGAGAACGCAGCTGAGTTGCATATCCGAACATTTCAGACAGCGGAACTTCAGCATGGATCTTAACGCCAGTTACTTCGGATTCCTGACCGCGCAGCATACCGCGACGACGGCTCAAGTCACCGATAACGTCACCGGTGTTCTCTTCAGGAGTTTCTACTTCAACCTTCATGATTGGCTCAAGCAGAACTGGTTTTGCTTTCTTAAAGCCTTCTTTAAAGGCAATAGACGCAGCCAGTTTAAACGCCAGTTCAGAGGAGTCAACGTCGTGGTAAGAACCGAAGTGCAGACGGATACCCATGTCAACAACCGGATAGCCAGCCAGAGGGCCCGCTTTCAGCTGTTCCTGGATGCCTTTATCAACGGCAGGGATGTATTCGCCAGGAATTACACCACCTTTGATGTCGTTGATGAACTCGTAACCTTTCGGGTTAGAGCCCGGCTCCAGTGGGTACATGTCGATCACAACGTGACCGTACTGACCGCGACCACCAGACTGCTTAGCGTGTTTACCTTCAATATCGGTAACTTTCGCGCGAATCGCTTCGCGGTAAGCAACCTGAGGTTTACCCACGTTCGCTTCAACGTTGAATTCGCGTTTCATACGGTCAACGATGATGTCCAGGTGCAGTTCACCCATACCTGCGATGATGGTCTGGTTAGATTCTTCATCAGTCCATACGCGGAATGATGGGTCTTCTTTCGCCAGACGACCCAGAGCCAGACCCATTTTTTCCTGGTCAGCTTTGGTTTTTGGTTCAACCGCGATGGAGATTACCGGCTCAGGGAATTCCATACGCTCCAGAATGATCGGGTGATCCGGGTCACACAGGGTGTCACCAGTGGTCACGTCTTTCAGACCGATAGCTGCAGCGATGTCGCCCGCACGAACTTCTTTGATCTCTTCACGTTTGTTAGCGTGCATCTGTACGATACGGCCAAAACGTTCACGCGCCGCTTTCACGGAGTTCAGGATGGTGTCACCGGAGTTAACCACACCAGAGTATACGCGGAAGAAGGTCAGGTTACCCACGAATGGGTCGGTAGCAATTTTGAACGCCAGTGCAGAGAACGGCTCGTCGTCGCTTGCGTGACGCTCAGCCGGAGTATCTTTACCGTCGTCCAGGATGCCGTTGATCGCAGGAACGTCAACCGGGGATGGCAGGTAGTCAACTACCGCATCCAGCATCGCCTGAACACCTTTGTTCTTGAACGCAGAACCACAGGTTACCAGGATGATTTCGTTGTTCAGAACACGCTGACGCAGAGCTTTTTTGATCTCTTCTTCAGTCAGTTCTTCACCACCCAGGTATTTCTCCATCAGCTCTTCAGAAGCTTCAGCAGCGGATTCGATCAGGTTCTGGTGCCATTCGTCAGCCAGGTCCTGCATCTCAGCCGGGATATCTTCGTATTCGAAGGTAACGCCCTGGTCTGCATCGTTCCAGTTGATGGCTTTCATTTTCACCAGGTCGATAACGCCGGTGAAGCCTTCTTCAGCACCAATTGCCAGCTGCAGCGGAACAGGGTTCGCGCCCAGACGGGTTTTGATCTGACCAACAACTTTCAGGAAGTTAGCACCCATACGGTCCATTTTGTTAACGAACGCGATGCGTGGAACTTTATATTTGTTCGCCTGACGCCATACGGTTTCAGACTGTGGCTGAACACCACCAACTGCGCAATAAACCATTACCGCGCCGTCAAGAACACGCATGGAACGTTCTACTTCGATGGTGAAGTCAACGTGCCCTGGGGTGTCGATGATGTTTACGCGATGCGGTTCGTACTGCTTAGCCATACCTGACCAGAATGCAGTAGTCGCTGCGGAGGTGATAGTAATACCACGCTCCTGCTCCTGTTCCATCCAGTCCATGGTGGCTGCGCCGTCATGAACTTCACCGATTTTGTGGTTTACACCGGTGTAGAACAGAATACGTTCGGTAGTAGTGGTCTTACCGGCGTCGATGTGCGCACTGATACCGATGTTACGGTAGCGTGCGATGGGTGTTGTACGAGCCATTTGATTCCTCGTTTGTTTCTTTAGGCGTTCAGTTAAGTAACCCAGAGCGGGCGGCTTCTCTGAAGCGCCCGCCTGGTGACTAATACTCCGAAGGGATTACCAACGGTAGTGTGCGAACGCCTTGTTGGCTTCTGCCATACGGTGAACGTCTTCACGTTTCTTAACTGCAGTACCTTTGTTTTCTGCAGCATCAGAAAGTTCGTTCGCCAGACGCAGAGCCATGGATTTATCACCGCGTTTACGAGCAGCTTCAACGATCCAACGCATTGCCAGGGCATTACGACGAACCGGACGAACTTCAACTGGAACCTGATAAGTAGAACCACCAACGCGGCGGGACTTAACTTCTACAGTTGGGCGAACGTTGTCGAGAGCGACTTCGAAAGCTTCCAGTTCATTTTTACCAGAACGCTGAGCCAGGGTCTCCAGCGCGCTGTATACGATTGCTTCTGCAGTAGATTTTTTACCATCTACCATCAGGATATTTACAAATTTTGCCAGCAGTTCTGATCCGAATTTCGGATCTGGAAGAATTTTACGCTGACCAATGACGCGACGACGTGGCATGGGAATACTCCGTTGTTAATTCAGGATTGTCCAAAACTCTACGAGTTTAGTTTGACATTAAGATAAATCAGTTTGGCCTTACTTAACGGAGAACCATTAAGCCTTAGGACGCTTCACGCCGTACTTGGAGCGAGCCTGCTTACGGTCTTTAACACCTGAGCAGTCCAGCGCACCACGAACGGTGTGGTAACGAACACCCGGAAGGTCTTTAACACGACCGCCACGGATCAGGATCACGGAGTGCTCATGCAGGTTGTGACCTTCACCACCGATGTAGGAAGTCACTTCGAAACCGTTAGTCAAACGCACACGGCATACTTTACGCAGTGCGGAGTTTGGTTTTTTAGGAGTGGTGGTATACACACGAGTACATACACCACGTTTCTGCGGGCATGCTTCCAGCGCAGGCACGTTGCTCTTTGCAACTTTGCGTGCACGTGGTTTGCGTACCAGCTGGTTAACTGTTGCCATTAAATAGCTCCTGGTTTTAGCTTTTGCTTCGTAAACACGTAATAAAACGACCTCATACAATATGAGGACGCGAAATTTTAGGGCTACGTCGAAAAGGTGTCAAGAAATATACAGCGATCTCAAATCACCAGTTCATTTGACTG
Source organism: Enterobacter sp. WCHEn045836 (assembly GCF_003965585.1). Classification (NCBI taxonomy): domain Bacteria; kingdom Pseudomonadati; phylum Pseudomonadota; class Gammaproteobacteria; order Enterobacterales; family Enterobacteriaceae; genus Enterobacter; species Enterobacter sp. WCHEn045836. The sequence continues at coordinate 169,971 of NZ_RXPT01000013.1, read as the reverse complement.
GCGTGCGTCACAGTAAGATTGACGAAATCAGTATAGCCAACCACGTCAATTTTGGCTGAAATTTGACCAGAAAGACCCCGCGCATCCAGATCGTCCTTTAGCGCAGAGACAGTTATGGGGGCATTCGTGAGGATTTCAACGAAACGGCTGCCTTCCAGCGCAGCAAGTACGCCATCCTGAATCAGCAGCAGGTCATCACCTTCGCGCAGCATGCTCAGTAACGTGTCGATATCACATTGCCACGGTGAGCGGCTCAGGGTATGGAGCATGGTGGCCTCAGAAAGTCAGAACAGTGTCGTAGTGGGAGAGTTGTTCGCGCAGCGCAGCAGAAGGTAAGATCGTCACGTCCAGCACGAAAGGGGTCTTATCGCTCAAACCGCGCGCAGTTAAAGAGTCGGCACAGACATAGCAGTTTTCAATATCGTAAAGCGGAAGCACTTTGAAGGTTGCGATATAGTCGCGCGCCAGAATGGCTTGCGGCTGTTGCCCCGCCAGCAGTTGAAACACACCGTCCCCTAAAAAGAAGACGCCGATATCTTCTGTTAATGCCGATGTTGCAAGCAGCGCATCCAGACCTTCGCGGCCTGAGGCGCTTCCGTGCGGCGCAGAAGTAAAAACAAATGCCACACGCTTCATCAGAATTGCACCACTCTGTCGCAGGTTAACGCCGCCTGGGCCAGCGCGCCAAGACCACTCAACGAAAAACCAGGCTGCAGGTTAGCGCCCGGCAAACCCAGGCGTTCAGCTTCGGCTGCATCCGTCACACCGCGACGCAGGGCCGCTGCCACACAGATATGCAGTTCAACACCCTGCGCCTCATTTAACGCCTGCCAGGCGCGCACCAGATCAAATTCATCGCTTGCCGGTGACGTAAACTGGTTCGCGTTATAGACCCCTTCCCGATAGAAGAAGACGCTCACCAGTTCATGTCCGGCTTGTAGCAGCGCCTGGGCAAACTGCAGCGCGCTGCTGGCCTGCTGAGTACCATACGCCGGGCCTGTCACCATTAACGCAAAACGCATTACTTATCTTGTCCCAGGAAATCACCGCTTTTGAACTGGCGAATGTAGAGATAAACCGTATGTTTGGAGATGTTCAGACGATCGGCCACCTGGTTAATCGCGTCTTTGATATCAAAAATGCCTTTTTCATAGAGATTCAGCACGATCTGACGGTTCTTGGCGTTGTTCGATACGTTGCGATCGGCATTCACTTCTTCAATCGTGAACTCGAGAGTCTGCGTCACGAGATCTTCAACAGAGGAGGCAAAGTTAACAGAAGAGCCCACGTCTGGCGTTTCTGGCGGAATAAAGGTGCTCATGATTTGCGAGAATGGCACATCAAGGTTCATGTTGATGCACAGCAGTCCAATCACACGGTGCTCGCGGTTTCGAATAGCAATGGTTTCTGATTTCATCAGCACGCCGCTTTTGGCGCGAGTGAAATAACATTTGGAGACGCTGCTGTCCGCGCCGGTCATGTCATGCAACATGCGCAATGCAAGGTCGGTGATTGGCGAACCAATTTTACGGCCAGTATGCTCACCATTAGCAATGCGGATGGCGGAACACTTCAGATCTTGCAGGGAGTGCAATACGATTTCGCAGTGGGACCCAATGAGCATCGCTAACCCGTCCACCACCGCTTCGTAGGATTTCAGAATATCGAAGTCGGTCTGGTCGAAAGGACGTTGATCCAGCAAATCAAGTTCACTGGTTTCGTTGGTTAAAAGCGACCTGGACATGAAAAAAACACTCCTTTTCAGGAGCCTGTCGTTAGGTTTTCAGGGCAGGCTCATTATCTACACGGACAACTAAATTAATACAGCGTGCCTAACGCTTTCCAGTGTTAATTATATCTGCCCCACAATAAAAAAACCGCCGCCTTAAAGGCGGCGGTTTTCATACGATTACTTCTTCGCGTCTGCGGCAGCTTTCTGATCTGCCTGCGCTTCTGGTTTCGCATCGGCTTTCGGTGCCGGTTTGATGTCCAGCAGCTCTACGTCAAACACCAGCGTAGAGTTGGCAGGGATACCCGGAACGCCGGTTTTGCCATAGGCCAGATCCGGTGGAATAACCAGCTTGATCTTACCGCCTTTCTTGATGTTTTTCAGGCCTTCGGTCCAGCCTGGGATCACACCATCCAGACGGAAGGAGAGCGGCTCACCACGGGTGTAAGAGTTATCGAACTCTTTACCGTCAATCAGCGTACCTTTGTAGTTCACCACGACAGTATCGCTGTCTTTCGGTGCGTCACCGGTACCTTCTTTCTCAACTTTGTATACCAGACCGGTAGAAGAGGTTTTTACGCCCTTCTCTTTAGCAAAGGTATCGCGGTAGGCTTTGCCTTTCGCTTCGTTGTCTTTAGCGTCCGCTTCCATCTTCGTCTGAGCGGCACCTTTCACACGCGCTTCAAACGCCTGCAGAGTCTGTTCAATTTCCTGGTCAGACAGTTTGCTCTTATCAGCAAATGCATCCTGAACACCCGCGATCAGCTGAGCTTTGTCCAGTTTGATACCCAGTTTCTCTTGTTCTTTCAGAGAGTTTTCCATGTAACGACCCAGAGATGCGCCCAGTGCGTAGGCAGATTTCTGGTCGTCATTTTTGAACGCCGCTTTGCTGTCTGCAGTTGCAGCAGGCTTCGCAGCAGTATCAGCAGCGAAGGACAGCGGCGCGTTCAGCGCAACAGCCATCGTCGTCGCCAGCAGCGTTACTTTAAACAGTGATTTCATCCATATCTCCAGGGCCTGGGGACTCTCACCCCAGCATTAAACGTAAATGAGCTACGTACTATAAAACGTTGTGGAAGAAATCTACAGACAGACTCTCCCGATTCTCGCCACTTTTCAGACTATTTTTGTTTAAATAAGTTTCTTGCCAAAGGGATGGATACTGCACGAAGGGACAAACTCAGTTAAACTTCGCCGCCGCTGGCCCACTATGGCGAATCAGAAACAGACGAGGTGAATGATGAAGGACACAACGATTGAAGCGAGACTGGCTGAACTGGAAAGCCGCCTGGCTTTTCAGGACATCACCATCGAAGAGCTTAACCAGACCGTGACCGCGCATGAACTCGAAATGGCGAAACTGCGGGATCATATGCGCCTGCTGACGGAAAAGCTGAAGGCAACGCAGCCGTCAAACATCGCCTCACAGTCTGAAGAGACGCCACCGCCTCATTATTGAGGCGTAAAAAAAGCGGGATTATCCCGCTTTTTTATTTTCCGTCATACGGAATCAGTGGCAACCGCAGCCGCCGTTACCGCAACCACCTTTACCGTGGTCGTGACCATGGTCGTGGTCGTGGCCGTGACCACCGCAGCAGCCGTCGTGGCCGTGATCGTGGTCATGGTCGTGACCGTGCGCACCGTGAACGTGGCCATGAGCCAGCTCTTCTTCCGTTGCTTCACGGATAGCGACAACTTCTACGTTGAACTTCAGGTTCTGGCCAGCCAGCATGTGGTTGCCATCAACCACAACGTGGTCGTCTTCAACTTCAGTAATTTCAACCGGAACCGGGCCCTGGTCAGTTTCAGCCAGGAAGCGCATGCCAACCTGCAGCTCGTCAACGCCCATGAACACGTCTTTAGGAACGCGCTGAACCAGGTTGTCGTCATACTGACCGTAAGCGTCGTTCGCGCCTACAGCAACGTCAAATTTATCGCCAACTTCATGACCTTCCAGCGCGTTTTCCAGGCCGGAAATCAGGGAACCGTGACCATGCAGGTAGTCCAGCGGCGCACTCACCGGAGACTCATCAACCAACACACCGTCTTCTGTACGTACCTGATAGGCCAGGCTGACCACCAGGTCTTTTGCTACTTTCATGATATCTCCTGAGCGTGGGAAAATTGCTGGCGCAGATTGTAGCGGAAATCTGCACCCGTGTACCCTTTAGCTTAAAAAAACTCAGGGCATATCGCTAGTCCGGATGAAAAATGCCGATCACTTGCTCTTCTTTGCGCACGTGATCGCGTGCTTCTTTGTCGGCCTCACGCATCTGGTGACCGCACTTAACGCACTCAACAACATCAATATTATTCTCACGCCACATCGCCAGGGTATCTTGTGCCTGGCAGGTCGGGCATTTTGCGCCCGCGATAAAGCGTTTACGTACAGCCATATTTGGTTACCCTTTATTCAAATTCGTCCCAGCCGTCCAGCTGGCGTCGTTCCTGCTGCATCTCGCGCTGGAAAATCTCCTCCAGCTCACGACGCGCTTCCCGCACGCGGGAGATCTGCGCCATATCCGTGTGCACGGGCATCAGCTCGCGCAGCATACGCATATCCAGCCGGCGGAAGTGCATCTGGGCACGCTGCGCCTGATGCGGGTGCATGCCCAGCGAAATCAGCGCTTTTCGCCCTAACTCAAGCGCACTGGAAAACGTCTCACGCGAGAAGTGTTTCACCCCCGCCTGCAACAGTTCGTGCGCTTCCACACGTCCCCGCGCACGCGCCAGGATATGCAGATGCGGGAAATGCTGCTGACAAAGTTCTACCAGCTTCATCGTGTCTTCCGGATCGTTACAGGTAATGACGATCGACTCCGCCGCCTCCGCGCCTGCGGATCGCAGCAGTTCGAGCTGCGTCGCATCACCGTAATAAACCTTATAACCGTATTTGCGCATCAGGTTGACCGCGCTGATATCCCGCTCCAGCACCGTGATGCGCATTTTGTTCGCCATCAGCAGACGACCAATCACCTGCCCGAAGCGGCCAAACCCCACCACAATCACCTGCGGCTTATCGTCTTCCACCCACGGGGCTTCATCTTCATCGTCAGCCGGGTTTAAGCGGCGCGACAGCAGTTTATCCACCAGCTTCATCAGCAGCGGCGTGGTCATCATCGACAGCGTGACCGTCACCAGCAGAAGCGCCATCTGATCGTCTTTGAACAGTTTCTGGGACGACGCCGTAGAGAACAGCACAAACGCGAACTCTCCCCCCTGGCTAAGCACGCTGGCAAACTGCATGCGTTCCGAACTGCGCAGCCCGGATATACGCGCCATGACGTACAGCACCAGGGTTTTCACCGCCACCAGCACAGCCACGCTCACAATAACCCACAGCAGATGGGTATAGAGCACACCGAGATTGAGCGCCATGCCGACCGAAATAAAGAACAGCCCTAACAGCAGCCCTTTAAAGGGTTCGATCGCAATTTCCAGTTCGTGGCGGTATTCGCTCTCGGCGAGCAGCACCCCGGCGATGAACGTACCGAGCGCCATCGACAGCCCCAGCGCGTCCATAAACAGCGCAGAGCCCAGTACCAGCAGCAGCGTTGCGGCGGTAAACACCTCACGCACGCCTGACGCGGCGATAAAGCGGAACACCGGGCGCAGCAGGAAACGCCCCCCAATCAGCATGCCCGCAAAGGCCAGCACCTTCATGGAGACTTTTGCCCAGTCGAAATGATCGTCACCGGGCCCGGCCAACAGCGGCACCAGCGCCAACGCCGGGATCACCGCTAAATCCTGAAACAGCAGCACCGAAAAGCCCAGTTGCCCCGACTCACTGCGGTTCATGCCCTTGTCACGCATCAGCTGCAATGCCATCGCCGTTGAGGACATGGCAAGGCCAATACCGCCGATGGTCGCCGCCTGCCACGAAAAGTCAGTGAGCATCAGCAGCCCGGCCAGAATGGCTGCGCTGAACACCACCTGCGCCGCGCCAACGCCAAAGATTGAGCGCCGGAGCTGCCAGAGCTTTGACGGGTTTAGCTCCAGGCCAATGATGAACATCAGGAACACCACGCCCAGCTCGGAGAAATGGAGAATTTCATCGACATCGCTGATGAATCCCAGCCCCCAGGGGCCAATTGCAATCCCCGCCAGCAGATACCCGAGCACCGCGCCAATACCGATCCGTGCGGCCAACGGTACCGCCACCACCGCGGCAAACAAAAACAGCACCCCGGCGAGGAGTAAATTCGATCCTTCCATTAACGTCCTCCTGCCGGAATCGGTGATGCCAGCCATTCACCATACGCTCTGGCGTGGCTCGCCAGCTCCTTCGGATCCTGACGCCGCGCCCAGTAGATAATAATTGGGCTCATCCAGTGCATACGGCACATCGCCGCCGTCAGCTCGAAGGGCCGCAGGATATCGCTCATCGGATAACGGTTAAGGCCATCGTAGCGGTAAGCGCTCTCCGGCTCACCGGTGGTAATCACGCTACGCCAGTACTTTCCCGCCAGTTGGTTGCCCCCCACCCCGCTGGAAAATCCCCGACTCAGCACCCGATCCAGCCACTCTTTCAGCAGGGCCGGACAGCTATAGGTATAGAGCGGATGCTGGAACACAATCACGTCATGCTGACGCAGCAATTCCTGCTCGTACGGAATATCGATAAAGAAATCAGGGTAGTGCGCGTAGAGATCGTGCACCGTCACGTTACTGAGCTGAGTAGCCGGCTTAAGCAGGACGCGGTTTGCCACCGAGTCCTGAGATTCCGGATGGGCATACAGCAGCAGCACTTTTGCTGTCTGAGACATCACTCCCCTCCCGGTTCTGTTTCTGTTTTTGTGTATCGTCGTTGTTTTGGGCTACCATGGCGGCCCGGTGCGGAAAATGGCCCACACCTTACATTATCATAATGACAAATTAACATAGTCGGAACATACGGCGCTTCTATGATTGTTTTCTCCTCGTTACAAATTCGTCGCGGCGTGCGCGTCCTGCTGGATAACGCCACCGCCACCATTAATCCAGGTCAAAAAGTGGGTCTGGTCGGCAAAAACGGCTGCGGTAAATCCACCCTGCTGGCGCTGCTGAAAAACGAGATTAGCGCGGATGGCGGTAACTTTACGTATCCGGGAAACTGGCAGCTCGCCTGGGTAAACCAGGAGACGCCCGCCCTGAGTGAGCCGGCGCTCGACTATGTTATTGATGGCGATCGTGAATACCGTAAGCTGGAAGCGGAACTGAACGCCGCCAACGAGCGCAACGATGGCCACGCCATCGCCACCGTCCACGGCAAGCTGGACGCCATCGACGCGTGGACCATTCGCTCCCGCGCCTCCAGCCTGCTCCACGGCCTGGGGTTCAGCAACGAACAGCTTGAACGTCCCGTCAGCGACTTCTCCGGTGGCTGGCGTATGCGTCTTAACCTGGCGCAGGCGCTGATCTGCCGCTCCGATTTGCTGTTGCTCGATGAACCGACGAACCACCTCGATCTCGATGCGGTCATTTGGCTGGAGAAGTGGCTCAAGAGCTATCAGGGCACTCTGATTCTGATCTCCCACGACCGCGACTTCCTCGATCCGGTGGTGGATAAAATCATTCATATCGAACAGCAAAATATGTTCGAGTACACCGGTAACTACAGCTCTTTCGAACGCCAGCGCGCAACGCGCCTCGCTCAACAACAGGCGATGTACGAAAGCCAGCAGCAGCGCGTGGCGCATCTGCAGAGTTTTGTTGACCGCTTCAAGGCCAAAGCCTCGAAGGCCAAGCAGGCCCAGAGCCGCATCAAGATGCTGGAACGCATGGAGATGATTGCCCCGGCGCATGTGGATAACCCGTTCCACTTCAGCTTCCGCGCGCCGGAAAGCCTGCCAAACCCGCTGCTGAAGATGGAAAAAGTGAGCGCCGGATACGGCGATCGCATCATCCTCGACTCCATCAAACTCAACCTGGTGCCGGGTTCGCGCATTGGTCTGCTGGGACGTAATGGCGCCGGTAAATCAACACTCATCAAACTGCTGGCGGGCGAGCTTAACCCGGTAAGCGGCGAGATCGGCCTGGCAAAAGGTATCAAGCTTGGCTACTTCGCCCAGCATCAGCTGGAATTTTTACGCGCGGATGAATCCCCTATCCAGCACCTGGCGCGTCTGGCACCGCAGGAGATGGAGCAAAAGCTACGCGACTACCTCGGCGGCTTTGGCTTCCAGGGCGATAAGGTCACCGAAAACACCGAGCGTTTCTCTGGCGGCGAAAAAGCCCGTCTGGTGCTGGCGCTGATTGTCTGGCAGCGCCCTAACCTGCTGCTGCTCGATGAACCGACCAACCACCTCGATCTCGACATGCGTCAGGCGCTGACCGAAGCGCTGATTGAGTTTGAGGGCGCGCTGGTTGTGGTCTCGCACGACCGCCACCTGATCCGCTCCACCACGGACGATCTCTATCTGGTACACGACGGTAAAGTCGAGCCGTTTGACGGTGACCTGGAAGACTATCAGCAGTGGCTGACGGACGTGCAGAAGCAGGAAAACCAGCCGGAAGAGTCGGCGAAAGAGAACGCCAACAGCGCCCAGGCGCGTAAAGATCAGAAGCGCCGTGAAGCTGAACTGCGTACGCAGACTCAGCCACTGCGTAAAGAGATTGCCCGTCTCGAAAAAGAGATGGAGAAACTCAACGCCACGCTTGCAGACGTTGAAGAAAAACTGGGCGACAGCGGTCTGTACGACCAGAGCCGTAAAGCGGAGCTGACCGACTGCCTGCAAACCCAGGCGAAGACCAAATCCAGCCTCGAAGAGTGCGAAATGGCATGGCTGGATGCCCAGGAACAGCTGGAAGCGATGCTGCAGGCTGACTGACCGCCGGGAGGGTTATGGGGTTCGATATCACGAGCGAAATTACATTCCGTAAGCTCAGCATCTTCATGACGTTTATGGAGAAGGGCAATATCGCGCGTACCGCCGAAACGCTGGGTCTGAGCGGTGTCAGCGTGCATCGTGCGCTGCATACTCTGGAAGAGAACGTCCGCTGTCCGCTCTTTACCCATAAGGGACGTAACCTGATTGCCCTTCCGTCCGCCTGGACGCTGCTGGAGTATTGTCAGGAAGTTATGCAGGTGATGGAGCGCGGGCTGGAAGAGTCCCGTAAAATCGCCGGTATTGGTCAGGGGCGGTTGCGCGTCGGCACGCTCTACTCGCTGACGCTGGAAACCGTGCCGCGCCTGATCATGGGCATGAAGCTGCGTCGCCCGGATCTGGAGATGGACCTGACCATGGGCTCCAACGATACGTTGCTGCATATGCTGGACGAGGGTTCGCTGGATGCGATCCTCATCTCGATTTCCGAAAGCGACATCGACCGCAACAGCCTTGAAGTCCTGCCCCTGTTTCATGATGACATATTCCTGGCCGCACCTGCCTCTGCCACGCTGAATACCAGCGGGCTGGCAGATTTACGCGATTATAAAGATCAGAAATTTGTCTCGCTGGCAGAAGGGTTTGCCACCTATGCGGGGTTCCAGGAAGCATTTCATATCGCCGGATTTGAACCGGAAATTGTCACCCGCGTGAATGACATTTTCTCAATGCTCAGCCTGGTTCAGGCGGGCGTCGGCTTTACGCTGATGCCGGGCAGGATGAAGAAGGTGTATGAGAACTCGGTGCAGCTGTTAAAGCTGGCGCAGCCGTACCAGATGCAGCAGTTAATCGCGATTGTCTTTGCCCGCAACCGCGAACAGGACCCGAGTCTGCGGGCGCTGGCCGCCGAAGGGCGAATGTATGCCCGCAGCCTGCAGGACGGAGTCTGATGTATTGCCCGGTGGCGCTACGCTTACCGGGCTAAAAACTCACGCACGAAGCCTTCCTGCCAGATGCACCGCCACATCCACCCCGCTGCGTTCCAGTGAAAGGGTCTCCCCTTCCCACGCCGCCTGTCGCGTCAGACAGGTCAGTACGCCGCCGGGCGGCATTTCGATCGCCAGCCGGGCTTCGCGTTCGTTCGCGGAAATCATCGCCTCCTGCCAGCGCACGGTGCGCGCCATGTTCATGGCAAGATCGTCCGCGATTCTCTCCGGTTGCCAGAGCACGCGCCCGGTGCTGCCGCTCAGATACGCACAGCGCGGTCGGGAAAGGGTGACCGCTTCAAACGCCGAGACCAGCTTTCGTGCCGGCTCCGCCAGCAGTTCACAATGGGATGGCACGCTGACTGCCAGCCTTTGCGCTTTGCTCGCCCCCTTTTCCAGGGCGCGTTTTGCCACCTGCGCCATCCCTTCATCGGATCCGGCAATGACGATCTGCGTTTCGGCATTCAGGTTAGCAATATACGTTCCGGTGCCTTCGATAAGCTGCTCCACCTGCGGCAGGGTTAAGCCCATGATGGCCGTCAGGCCATAGCCGTGGGGCCAGGCCTGTTCCATCAGATCGCCACGCAGCGCCACCAGCTTAAGGGCGTCCGTAAATTCCAGCGCGCCAGCCACGACCGCCGCGGGATAGGCACCAATCGATAAACCGCTCACAATGTCAGGCGACACGCCACGTCGCTCCAGCTCGTGCGCCCATGCGACGCCAGCAATGAGCAGGGAAAGCTGAACCGCACGGGTATGGATTAACGAGGCGGCACTGTCCAGCGTATCAACTTCGGCACCCAGCACCTCACGCGCCTGAGCCAGTTCCGTTCCCGGCAGGTTTTGCAGCATACCTTCATGCTGCGCACCCTGCCCCGGAAAGGTAAACAGTATTTTCATCACTCCTCCCTGCGCCATGGGTCTGCCACCAGGCGTGGCCCACGGCGGGTTTTCAGCAGCGTTTTGCCATCGCGCAGCCACTCCGCCAGCGCGAATCCACCCTCTGGCGTATCCACCTGGGTATCAGCCCGGCACAGCGCACCACTTAACTGCGACTGCCAGGCGGTAAACGCGTCGGGTGATATCGGCTGCGGGGCGCGGATCAGCAGATCAAGATCGCTGTCGGCATGGATCACCGGAATACCGGTCGCCAGCGCATAGCCGGTGCTGCCGGTAATGCCCCACGTCCACGGCCACGACTGCTGCGCAAGCTGTAACGCCACCTGAACCGGTGGCTGAGTGACAAACGGCGAACGCAGCAGACCGGCGGTGACGCACAGCTCTTCAGGTGACACCACGCGGCGTACGTTTTCCTTCTTCACCCATCCGGCCGCCCGCTGGTCGCGGCGCAGTCCGCGAACGCCAACCGGGATTCGGCCATCGTTATCAACATCACGCCGCACCACCACCGGCAGGCCGGTATGCCAGGCGGCATCCACCCAGGTTTCAGTGATCCCTTCCAGCGCGTCGCGCGAGGTAAGCCAGATGAGGTCGTGGGGGCGTAATGTTGTGGTCATGATTACATTCCTGACGTCAATGAGATAAACAGCGGCAGCGACAGGATACACAGGACTGAGCTTAACAGCAGTACCGCTTCTGCATCCGGTGACTGCACGCCAAAGCGGTTACCAAACACTACCCCGAAGAAACCCGCGGACAGCGCAATCATCAGGATAGCGGTGATCGCCACGGAGCCGTGCAGACCGAAGATTAAAACGATACCCCAGGCAATGGCTGGCTGGATAAGCAGTTTGGCGATGGTCGAGGTGATCACCATGGTGTTGATCTGCAGCTTACGGGCAGAGAGGATCACCCCGGTCAGGAACAGCGCGGCGGCGGTGGCGGACAGTCCCAGCGGTTTAATCGCAGCGAGGACCAGATCCGGCATTTTGATGCCGATAGCGGATAAAATCACACCGAGCAGCGGACCCATCACGATCGGTTTTTTAATGGATCGCCACATCAGCACCGGCAGCATAGAGAGGGTTGAGCCGGAGGTATTGCCTTCGGAACGCGCTTTTTCTCGCTCCAGAATAAGCAGACAGAACGGCGTCATCAGCACGGAACCGCAGGCAATAGAGACCGCCACAGACAGCGAGGTGGATGAGCCTTCTCCCAGCACGCTGCCCAGGATCGGCAGACCAAGCGCCGCATAGTTTGGCAGCGCGACGGTGAGTGTCAGCACGGCCGCATCCTGAGGGGATTTTTTAAAGACCTTCGTGGCAAGGAAATAGATGGCTGCGTAGGTGATCCACATCGCCAGAGTCAGTACCAGGATTAGCGGCGACTGCGCCACGATACCGGTCCACGGGGTTTGCACGGTCGCGCTGAACAGCGCGGCAGGCAGGGCAAAATCCATCACGAAGATATTGAGCAGGGAAACGTTTTTGTTATCGACCATCTTTGCCTTACCGGCCCAGAATCCCAGCAGCATGATGACGAAAATCGGTGCGAGAGCATGAACAATTACGTAAGTCATAAATCACCTGTGATTAAAAAGAAGTAGCACTGGCGCGATGATTATTATTTTCAGGATGCAGCTTCCCGCACGGGCGTAACGGATACGCCCGCGAGGTTGTGCATCTGGCAGGTCTCTTTTTACTTACCAGCTGGCGCGCATACGTTCGCGTACGAGCGCCGAGCTGCGGCGATTGTCAGCACCCAGACGGTTTTTCAGCGTGGTGTCCTGACGAGCGTCACTGATGGCCTGTTGCAGGGTGGTTTTCACCAGCGTCAGGTCGTTATCGGATGGGGCATCCGGGTTGCTGATGTCCAGCAGACTGGAGAGCAGCCCCAGCGTGGCGTAGTTGCTGATGTCATAGGCCATTGGCGGAATGGTTGCCGCCAGTTTTTCCAAGGCCTCCACGGTACGCAGCGTAATGCGCGCCGCAGACTCTTTGCCCATGGCGTGGATGAGCACGCCTTTGTCGTTAAAGGCAATCAGGCGGTTGGCCTGGTAGCCGTGCGCCAGGAATGCGCCGGACATCGCCTTGCCGACGATAAGCCCAATCACCGGGTGACCGGCCAGACGCGCGTTCGCATACGCGGCAGCGGCTCCCGCCAGCGCCTGATGAATACCAAACGCCTCCTCACGACGGCCATAGGCCTGGCTTGGGACGTCAATCACCGCCACAATCGGGCGCTTAACGGCCTTATCGACATCCGCCGCGACGGTTTCGCTGACCACTTTCGCCAGGGTCCAGCCTTCCAGCAGACCGACTTCACCTTTCGCGGCGCGCGGGAAGTGGTTGTTGGCATCCGGCACCACGGCCACAAAGCGCACCGCTTCACCATTAAGCTCGCCGTCTGCCGCCTGCACGGACGGGCACAGCCCCTCAATACGTTTGGCGTTCGGGGCGAGGGTTTCCAGCCAGCGTTCGCCACGGCTCATTGCGTTACTCATCATTTCACCTCCCGGGCAAAAAGCGCGTTAATCTGTTCGGCATCGGCCTGCTTGCGGGTGTCGAAATTCATCAGGCGGTTCAGGTAATCGTCGTAGTTATCGGTACGATGTTTTGCCGGTACGCCTTTGGCGATGGCCTCGTTCATCGCGGCTTTCACCGCATTCACGCCGTCGCCGACCAGCGCGTCCACCAGCCCGCTCTTATAGCGCACCTCACCGCCGGTCATGCTCCAGATAAACGGACGGTCGCGGGAGTCGTACTCTTCAATGCCCGCTTCCTGCTCAATTACCTGTGGACCGTTTAGCCCCAGACGCGCTTCGCGGGTCACAATCAGGTAGCTGCAAAGCGCCGCCGCGATGGACATCCCGCCGAAGCAGCCCACGGTCCCGGCCACAATCCCGATAACGGGCGTGTAGCGACGCAGGTCAACAATCGCCGCGTGGATATCGGCAATCGCCGCCAGGCCGAGGTTGGCTTCCTGCAGGCGTACGCCGCCGGTTTCGAGGCACAGCACCGCCTGAGTCGGAATGCCGTTGCGGTTATCTTCCGCCGCCAGCTCCAGCGCTGCTGCCATTTTCGCGCCGGAGACCTCGCCCATGCTGCCCCCCTGGAACGCGCCTTCAATCGCCACGACGACCGCAGGCTGACCGTTGATAGTCCCTTTCGCGACCACCATGCCATCATCGGCCTGCGGCACAATGCCCTGTGGCCCCAACCACGGAGAGATAATGCCTGCAAACGGATCCAGCAGTTCGCGGTAGCTGCCCTCGTCGAGCAGCGCCTGCGCACGCTGGCGCGCTTTTAATTCGATAAAGCTGCTGTCATCACGCATGGCTCACCCCTTCAAAAACCTGTTCGATACGAATGCGTGCCACGCCCGGCGTCGCGCCAAAGTCGTGGATGGTCAGTTTGCCTGCGGGCAGACTGCTGACGGTCTCCAGGCGGTTGAATAACGCCTCCCAGCGCCCACGACTGTTGTCGACGGAGGTGGTGATATCAATGGTTAAGGTCTGGCCCGGTTCGGCGGTGAACAGCACCTCCATATCCCCGGATCCAACTACCCCTGCCAGCGCCCGGCCGCTTAACGTGCGGCTGGCTGGCATAGTCAATGTGATTTTTTCCATAACATCCTCTTAATGCTTTGAATAGGGCGTTTCGACACGGTCAAGAAACAGCGTGGCGGCGAGCAGGTCGGCGGCACCGCCCGGTGAGGCATTGAGCGTCAGCATCTGGCGATCTAACCGCGCCAGCGCCTGCTGCCCCGCGAGCGTTGCGCATCCTCCGGCGTTCAGTACCGCCCGGGCGCCGTTCTGCATAGCGTCCAGCCCCTCCATTCCGGCGCGCGACAGCACGCAGGTATCGGTGAGTGAGGTCATGATTGCCATCAGCGCGTCGAGTCTGGCGTTCGTTTCGCTGCTGCCGTTGAGACGGCTCAGGCGAAGCTGCGGCAGCGCGCGCTGCATGATGTGCGGAAACGCCTGCTGAGCCTCTTCCCGCGCGCCCGGCACGCGGTAGCGGTGCGTGGCGCGTAACCCCTTGCTGAACACCTTCGGTGCAGCGTCGTCCGGGAGTTTCGCCAGCTGTGCAGCGGTGTTAGCGACGGTTTGCGCGCGGGCGTCGCCGCCCAGCATCGCCACCGCGCTCACCAGCAGCCCCAGCGCCCAGATTGCGCCACGGTGCGTATTCACGCCGTCGGTGGCGATCATCATCTGCCGTTCACCTTCGCGGCCAAGGCGGCCAACGGTTTGCCTGAGGGCAATATCCGCCGGACGCTGCCAGCTCTGCTGCGCCAGCGCCTGAAACGTGGAGGTCAGGCTGTGCGCAGAGCGCTCCATCAGCGCAAGCGATAAATCGTGGTGCGCGCCGTTTCCCCGACTGTCCACCAGACCGGGTTTCGGGCTTAAGCGTGCTTCGTCAATCAGACACTGCGTGGCGGTTCGCGCCAGCCATTCGGCACCGCCTTCAACCTGAATCTGGGGCAGAAGTGTCATTACCAGCTCCGGAATTTCGCAGGTGGGTTGTAGAGACCGCCGGACCACTCAACGAGGTCAGCCACGCTGCCCGCCGCCAGCAGAGAGCGGGTGGCATCGGTACGACGAATCCCCATGTCTTCCGGGTACACGACTTTGCCGCTCTGGCGCAGTTCCGCCACGCGTCTGGCATCCACGCCCAGACCGATATCGGTGATACCGGCCACGGCCGCGACCATGGCGCGACGCTCTTCCAGATCTTTTGCCCGGTAGAGGTAGGCAATCCCCTCTTCCGTCAGCACGTGGGTGACGTCATCACCGTAAATCATCACCGGTGCCAGCGGCATGCCGGAGGCTTTCGCCACGTCAACGGCGTCCAGTTTTTCCACGAAGGTAGGCTTCACGCCCGCCTGGAAGGTTTCCACCATCTGCACAACCAGTTTTTTACCACGCTGCATCGGGTCGGGTTCGGTGATCATGTTCAGCCAGGCCGGGGTGGCGTGGCGACGGCCGTGTGGATCATGGCCCATGTTTGGCGCGCCGCCGAAGCCGGAGAGACGACCGCGGGTCACCGTTGAGGAGTTGGCGTAACCATCCACCTGCAGGGTGGAGCCGATAAACATATCCACGGCGTACTGGCCCGCCAGCTGGCAGAAGGCGCGGTTGGAGCGCATGGAGCCGTCAGCACCGGTGAAGAACACGTCCGGACGGGCGCGGATGTACTCTTCCATCCCCAGTTCGCCGCCGAAGCAGTGCACACTCTCCACCCAGCCGCTTTCAATCGCCGGGATCAGTGTCGGATGTGGGTTCAGCGTCCAGTGTTTACAGATTTTGCCCTTCAGGCCGAGCTGTTCACCGTAGGTGGGCAGCAGCAGTTCAATTGCCGCGGTGTTAAACCCGATCCCGTGGTTCAGGGACTGCACCTGATGTTCAGCGTAGATGCCTTTGATCGCCATCATCGCCATCAGGATATGTTCCTGTTTGATCAGGCGCGGGTCGCGGGTAAACAGCGGTTCAATAAAGAATGGCTTGTCGGCCACCACCACGTAGTCAATCCAGGAGCCAGGGATATCGACGCGCGGCAGGTCGCATTCGTCGTCCACCAGCTCGTTAACCTGTGCGATGACGATGCCATCGTGGAACGCGGCGGCCTCCACCAGCGCCGGGGTATCTTCGGTACTTGCCCCAGTGTAGAGATTGCCTTTGCGGTCTGCTTTAAACCCGGCGATCAGCGCCACGTTTGGTGAAAGGTCGACGTAGAGACGTGAATACAGTTCGATATAGGTATGAATGGCGCCGATTTCGAGTTGACCATCCTCCAGCAGTTGGGAGATGCGCAGGCTCTGCGTGCCGGAGAAGGAGAAGTCCAGCTTACGGGCAATGCCCTTCTCAAAGATATCCAGATGTTCACTGCGGCCAACGCTTGGCATGATCATGTGCAGGTCATGCACAATTTGCGGGTTCACTTCGGCCAGCGAGCGGGAAAGAAAATCCGCCTGCTTCTGGTTGTTGCCTTCCAGAACGACCTTATCGCCTGGTGCGATCAGCTTTTCCAGCATGGCGACAAGGTCGCCGGTTGGCAGAACCTTGCCCTGCACCGGTACGGAGGCCAGACGACGCGCTTTTTCGCTGCGTCGGGTGTTCCATTGCCGGGTGGGTATTTGCCCAGATAACATTATTAACCTCCTGATTCAGCACATCATTTTGATTTGCTTAACGCTGAGTAAAGTCTGCACCCAGGCGAGAAAGGCATCAATTAAGCGTAGAGTGGAATCATTAGCCTGAGAGTAATAATCAAGGTAAATATTTGTGATCGGGATCAGTTCATGGTTCGGCAAACCAGGCTAAACGGGGTACAATTCGGAAAGTATCGTAAATTTCCGACAAGAATCAGCATCACCCTTATGACCCAAATCATTCCATCAGACTTCGACCTCACCGCCGAAGACAGCACAGAGTTCGTGCCCATGCGCGGCGTGGCCAACTGCCACCTGCAGACCATGCTGCCGCGCCTGATCCGCCGCAAGGTGCAGTTCACCCCGCACTGGCAGCGGCTGGATTTGCCGGACGGTGACTTTCTGGATCTCGCCTGGAGCGAAGCTCCCGAACAGGCGCGCCACAAACCCCGTCTGGTGGTGTTTCACGGTCTGGAAGGCAGTCTGCACAGCCCGTATGCACATGGGTTAATTCAGGCAGCAAAAGCGCGCGGCTGGCTGGGCGTGGTGATGCACTTTCGGGGATGCAGCGGCGAGCCGAATCGCCAGAAACGCATCTATCACTCCGGCGAAACTGAAGATGGCACCTGGTTTTTGCACTGGCTGCGGGAGAATTTCGGTACCGTGCCGACGGCGGCGGTGGGCTATTCGCTCGGCGGAAATATGCTGGCCTGTCTGCTGGCTAAAGAGGGTGACGCGGTGCCGCTGAATGCTGCGGTGATTGTCTCTGCCCCCTTTATGCTGGAGCAGTGCAGCTACCACATGGAGAAAGGCTTTTCCCGGGTCTATCAGCGCTACCTGCTCAACCTGCTGAAAGCCAATGCGGCGCGTAAGCTGAAGGCCTATCCGGATACCCTTCCGGTGAGCCTGCGTCAGTTGAAAAAGGTCCGCCGCATTCGTGAGTTCGACGACCTGATCACCGCCAAAATTCATGGGTTCGCCGATGCCATTGACTACTATCGTCAGTGCAGCGCCATGCCGCTGCTCAGCAAGATCACTCAGCCAACGCTGATCATTCACGCGAAAGATGACCCGTTTATGGATCATCACTCCATCCCTGCACAGGAATTTCTGCCCGACAACGTTCACTATCAGCTGACCGAGCACGGCGGCCACGTGGGGTTTGTCGGCGGAACGCTGCGTCGCCCGAAAATGTGGCTGGAGACGCGCATTCCTGACTGGTTAACCCCTTACCTGGACGGTGCAACATGATTATCCCCTGGCAGGATCTGGCGCCCGACACGCTCGATAATCTGATTGAAAGCTTTGTCTTGCGTGAAGGCACCGATTATGGTGAACATGAACGCTCGCTTGAGCAAAAGGTCAACGATGTTAAACGCCAGCTTAAAAGCGGCGACGTGGTGCTGGTGTGGTCTGAACTGCATGAGACGGTCAATATCATGCCCCGCAACGCGTTTCACGGCTGATCTTTCAACCTTTCCAGTCAGGGAGTTGCTATGTCTGCCAGACATCCGGTTATTGCCGTTACGGGGTCGAGTGGTGCGGGAACCACCACCACCAGCCTCGCGTTTCGCAAGATTTTCGCCCAGTTGAATCTCCGTGCGGCGGAGGTCGAAGGCGACAGCTTTCACCGCTATACGCGCCCGGAGATGGACATGGCCATCCGCAAAGCGCGCGATTTGGGCAAACACATCAGCTACTTCGGCCCGGAGGCCAATGACTTCGGCCTGCTGGAGCAAACGTTTCAGGAGTACGGCCTAAGCGGCAAAGGCCAGTCCCGCAAATATCTGCACACCTACGACGAAGCCGTTCCCTGGAACCAGGTCCCGGGCACCTTTACTCCCTGGCAGCCGCTGCCGGAACCTACCGACGTGCTGTTTTACGAAGGATTGCACGGCGGCGTGGTGACGCCGCATCACGACGTGGCGCGACATGTGGATCTGCTGGTCGGCGTGGTGCCAATCGTTAACCTGGAGTGGATCCAGAAGCTGACGCGTGATATCAGCGAGCGCGGCCATTCGCGTGAGGCGGTGATGGATTCGGTTGTGCGCTCAATGGAAGATTACATCAATTATCTGACGCCACAGTTTTCCCGCACCCACATCAACTTCCAGCGTGTGCCGACGGTGGACACCTCCAACCCGTTCGCGGCCAAAAGTATCCCGTCGCTGGATGAGAGCTTTGTGGTGATCCATTTCCGTAATCTTGACGGCATCGATTACCCCTGGCTGCTGGCGATGCTGCAGGGTTCGTTTATTTCTCACATGAATACGTTAGTGGTGCCCGGCGGAAAAATGGGGCTGGCGATGGAGTTGATCATGACGCCGCTGGTGCAGCGGTTGATGGAAGGGAAACAGATCGCATAATCATATTCCCTCTCCCGGTGGGAGAGGGTTAGGATGAGGGCATCAACACGCACGATGCCCCATCAATCACGCCTCGATCACTTCATACGAATGGGTAATTTTTACCGCCTTCTCCAGCATCAATGCCACAGAGCAGTATTTCTCCGCTGACAGATCGACCGCGCGTGAAACGGCCGCATCTTTCAGTTCTTTCCCGGTGACAATAAAGTGCAGGTTGATGTGGGTGAACAGGCGTGGCGCCTCTTCGCGACGTTCAGACGTGAGCTTAACTTCGCAATCCGTCACATCATGACGGCCCTTTTGCAGAATCGACACCACGTCAATCGCGCTGCATCCCCCAGCCGCCATCAGCACCATCTCCATTGGGCTGGGTGCTTTATCGCCGGAGTTACCGTCCATCAAAATCTGGTGTCCTGAAGCGGACTCGCCCAGGAACGTTAAACCTTCTACCCATTTCACGCGCGCTTGCATATTCATTAACTCCAACGTTGCATTTTTGGTGACAGATTACGCGTGCGTTACATTTCTCGCAATGGAAGGCGACCTGCGTCATGCTGAAGCGAGACACCAGGAGACACGCGGCGAAAGCTATGCTAAAACACTCTGGATGCTACAGTAATACATTGACGTTACACATGTATGCAGAGGACATCAAACTTTACTGGCTGCGAAACGTTACGACAGCCGACTTCCCAGGTATGGGTAAGAATTCGATTGCAACCCCAGAGTCCGGATGCATCTTATGACTCTGGTGACAGCTTATAACAGAGGATAACAGCGCATGGTGCTTGGCAAACCGCAAACAGACCCGACTCTCGAATGGTTCTTGTCTCATTGCCACATTCATAAGTACCCATCGAAGAGCACGCTGATTCACCAGGGTGAAAAAGCGGAAACGTTGTATTACATCGTCAAAGGCTCGGTGGCAGTGCTGATCAAAGATGAAGAAGGGAAAGAGATGATCCTTTCTTATCTGAACCAGGGCGATTTCATCGGCGAACTGGGCCTGTTTGAAGAAGGCCAGGAACGTAGCGCCTGGGTTCGTGCAAAGACAGCATGTGAAGTGGCTGAAATTTCCTACAAGAAATTCCGTCAGTTGATTCAGGTTAACCCTGATATCCTGATGCGTCTTTCTTCGCAGATGGCTCGCCGTCTGCAGGTCACATCAGAGAAAGTGGGTAACCTCGCCTTCCTGGACGTGACCGGCCGTATCGCGCAAACGCTGCTGAACCTGGCGAAACAGCCAGACGCCATGACCCACCCTGACGGCATGCAAATTAAAATTACCCGCCAGGAAATTGGTCAGATCGTCGGTTGCTCCCGTGAAACAGTGGGCCGTATCCTGAAAATGCTGGAAGATCAGAACCTGATCTCCGCCCACGGTAAAACCATCGTGGTTTACGGAACCCGTTAATCCCGATAAAACGGCGTGCCATCGCAAGGTGTCACGCCGTTTTTGTCTCTACTCCTCATGTGGCGCAGGCTGATTTATCACCCGGAAGTTAACTACGCACTGCGACAAACGCTGGTGTTGTGCCTTCCTGTGGCCGTGGGCCTGATCCTTGGACATCTTCAACAAGGGCTGCTGTTCTCTCTCGTACCTGCCTGCTGCAATATTGCCGGTCTCGACACCCCGCATAAGCGTTTTTTCAAACGACTGATTATTGGCGGTTCGCTGTTTGCCGGGTGTAGCCTCGCCGTGCAACTGTTGCTGGCCCGCGATATTCCGCTGCCGCTGATCCTGAGCGTGCTGGCGATGACGCTGGGGGTGACCGCCGAAATCAGTTCGCTGCACGCGCGTTTACTGCCCGCCTCACTCATTGCGGCCATCTTTACCCTCAGTCTCGCAGGTAACATGCCGGTATGGGAGCCGCTGCTGATCTACGCCCTCGGTACGCTATGGTATGGCCTGTTTAACTGGTTCTGGTTCTGGCTGTGGCGGGAACAGCCGCTGCGTGAATCCCTGAGCCTGCTCTATGTCCAGCTCGCAGAGTACTGCGAAGCCAAATACACGCTGCTGACTCAGCATACCGACCCGGAAAAATCGCTGCCGCCGCTGCTGACGCGCCAGCAGAAGGTGGTGGATCTGATAAGCCAGTGCTACCAGCAACTGCACATGCTGGCCGCCAACAAGAACCACGAATACAAACGGCTGCTGCGCACCTTCCAGGTGGGGCTGGATCTGCAGGAGCATATCTCTGTGAGCCTGCACCACCCGCAGGAGGTGCAAAAGCTGGTGGAGCGCAGCCATGCCGAAGCGGTGATCCGCTGGAACGCGCAGACCGTGTCCGCACGTCTGCGGGTACTGGCCGACGACATCCTTTATCACCGCTACCCCACGCGCTTTAACATGGACAAACAGCTCGGCGCACTGGAGAAGATCGCCCGCCAGCACGAGGATAACCCGGTAGGTCAGTTTGCCGCCTGGCACTTCAGCCGTATTGCCCGCGTGCTGCGAACCCAGCGCCCGCTCTATCCCCGTGACCTGATGGCGGATAAGCAAAAGCGCCTACCGCTGCTGCCTGCGCTTAAAAGCTATCTCTCGTTTAAATCTTCCGCCCTGCGCAACGCCGCCCGGATTAGCGTGATGCTGAGCATCGCCAGCCTGATGGGCATGGCGCTGCATCTGCCCAAACCCTACTGGATATTAATGACGGTTCTGTTTGTTACTCAGAACGGCTACGGCGCCACGCGGGTGCGTATTCTGCACCGGGCGGGCGGAACCATGGCGGGGTTGATTATCGCGGGCGTAACGCTGCACTTCCACGTGCCGGAAGGCTATACGCTGGCAGGCATGCTATTGATTACCCTGGTGAGCTACCTGATCATCCGCAAGAACTACGGCTGGGCGATGGTGGGCTTTACGGTCACGGCGGTATACACCCTGCAGTTGCTTACGCTCAATGGCGAACAATTTATTGTCGCCAGGCTTATCGATACCCTGATTGGCTGCCTGATTGCCTTTGGTGGAATGGTCTGGCTGTGGCCACAATGGCAAAGCGGCCTGCTCAGGCAGAACGCCCACGACGCGCTGGAGGCCGACCAGCAGGCTATCCGCCTGATCCTGAGCGACGATCCGCAGCCCTCCCCGCTGGCGTATCAGCGGATGAAGGTCAACCAGGCGCATAACGCCCTGTTCAACTCGCTGAATCAGGCGATGCAGGAGCCCGGCTTTAACTCGCACTATCTGGCGGATATGAAGCTCTGGGTGACGCACAGCCAGTTCATCGTCGAACATATTAACGCGATGACCACGCTGGCGCGTGAACATACCATGCTGACACCAGACCTGGCGCAGCGCTATTTGCAGTCGTGTGAGATTGCCCTGCAGCGGTGTCAGCAGCGTCTGGAGTATGACGCACCGGGTGAATCGGGGGATTCGAACATTCTGGAAGCGCCGGAAACGCTCACCCACGGGCCAATGAGCACCCTGGAGCAGCATCTGCAGCGTATTCTGGGGCATCTGAACACCATGCACACCATTTCGTCGGTGGCATGGCGTCAGCGTCCGCATCACGGCATCTGGTTAACGCGGCGGTTAAAGCGAACCGAATATTAGCCTTTAACGATCTTCGCCACCGCCGCGGCAAAGCGGGTTAATCCATCTTCAATATCGTTCTCTTCGACCACCAGCGACGGCGCAAAGCGCATCACGTCCGGGCCAGCGTTGAGCACCATCACCCCTTCGTGAGCAGCGGCGTGCAGGAAATCGCGTGCGCGGCCTTTGTACTGCGGCTTCAGCTCTGCACCAATCAGCAGTCCCATACCACGGATCTCGCTGAAGACGTCGTACGTTTCGTCGATCTGCTGCAGATGTTTCACGAACAGCTCGCGCTTCGCCTGAACGCCGCTTAACACCTCCGGCGTATTGATGATATCAAACGCCGCACCGGCGATGGCGCAGGCCAGCGGGTTTCCGCCGTAGGTGGAGCCGTGAGAGCCAACGTGGAAGGCGGAGGCGATCTCCTGGGTGGTGAGCACCGCGCTGACCGGGAAGCCGCCGCCGAGCGCTTTGGCGCTGGTGAGAATATCCGGCGTCACGCCGTAGTGCATGTAGGCGAACAGGGAGCCTGTACGCCCCATCCCGCTCTGGACCTCATCAAACACCAGCAGCGCCTGATGCTGATCGCACAGCGCGCGCAGCCCTTTGAGGAATTCCGGCGTTGCCGCCGTCACGCCGCCTTCCCCCTGAATCGGCTCAACCACGACCGCGCAGGTATGGTCATCCATCACTGCTTTCACCGCATGCAGATCGTTAAACGGTACATGAATGATATCGGCGGGTTTCGGACCAAAACCGTCGGAATACTTCGGCTGGCCGCCAACGGAAACGGTAAACAGCGAACGACCGTGGAAAGCGTTATGGAAAGCGATGATTTTGGTTTTGTACGGGCTGTGGCGCGTTGAGGCGTAGTAACGCGCCAGCTTGAAGGCGGTTTCGTTGGCTTCCGTACCGGAGTTCATAAACAGCACGCGCTCGGCGAAAGTCGCGTCAATGATCTTGCGCCCCAGGCGCAACGCCGGTTCGTTGGTAAAGACGTTGCTGGTGTGCCACAGGGTTTCGCCCTGGGTTTTCAGCGCCTCGACCAGTGCAGGATGGCAATGCCCCAGCGCCGTCACCGCAATCCCCCCGGCGAAATCCACGTACTCTTTCCCCTGCTGATCCCAGACGCGGCTGCCTTTTCCCTTTACCGGGATAAACTCGGCCGGTGCATAAATCGGCAGAATGACTTCATCGAATGTCGCGCGGGTAATTGCAGATTGTTCAGTTGCCATGTCATGACCATCCATTTTATGTCACAGTGATTGTGAAAATATAATCACAAAATATGCATAAAAAATCACAACAAGGCAACAGATATTCAGCGATTGAGGAAATTAGCCAGCAGTTGGTGTCCCTGTTCGCTGAGAATACTCTCCGGGTGGAACTGCACCCCTTCGAGATCCCATTCACGATGGCGAATGCCCATGATCTCCTGCGTCTCGCTCCAGGCGGTCACCTCAAAGCAGTCGGGCAGCGTCGGCGGGTCAATCACCAGAGAGTGATAGCGCGTGACGGTTAACGGGTTATTTAACCCACTAAACACGCCCGTGCCGGTGTGGGTAACCGGTGAGGTTTTACCGTGCATCACCCTGGCAGCACGGACGATGGTGGCGCCAAACACCTGCCCGATGGCCTGATGGCCAAGGCAGACGCCAAGGATCGGCAGCCTGCCGGCGTAGTGGCGGATCACATCCAGAGAGATGCCCGATTCCGATGGAGTACACGGCCCCGGCGAGATAACGATTTTCTTTGGGGCCAGCGCGTCAATCCCGGTCAGGCTGATGTCGTCGTTACGGCGGACAACCACCTTTGCACCCAGCTCACAAAAATACTGGTAAAGGTTCCAGGTGAAGGAATCGTAGTTATCAATCAGCAGAATCATGGCGGCTCCCGAAAAAAATGCCGCCCTATTCTACTCAGATTCCCGCGCTTCGCTCACTACTTTGGCAAAGATAGCGTTCAGGGCGGACAAACCTCCCGTTGCGCCGCTCTGGTTAGCCGCGACCCACTGCTCAGGATCGATATCGCGCCAGTCCAGCAGGTAACCCGCATGGATCGCCAGCTGTTCAAAGAAAACGCGCTGCGCAATGCCATTACCACTCGCAAAAGGATGCAGCATATTGATTTCACAATAGTAATGGCTTATCCGCTCGATAAACTCCTCTTTCTGAAGACCCACCAGGTACCGGTCGCTTTCCAGTGCCGACATCAATTCATTGCCCATCTTCTCAATGTATTCGAAATGGCAAAAAGGGATGTCCCCTTTGAAAATATCGTCCGTACGGTATTCACCTGCCCGTTTCATCTCTCTGCGATACAGATGGCGGTGGATAAGGCGCAGATGGGGCAACCCAGGCGCTGAAGGCCCAAGTTCCAGTGTCTCAATCTGGGGATCTGAAGGGCCATGACCCTTTTCAAGGAGACAACTGGCCTGAAAATTGACGTTACGCTGCTGCTCCCAGAGACGGGATTTTTGCTTATCGGTGAGTTTTTTCACTTAACGCCTCCCTGAATATGTCCGTTTGCCAAAGTATAAGCAGCAAAACGCGCTTTCGCAGGGAGGGCTAACAACACGGGCGAGACACGCCCGTGTCAAAGAGGATTACGGCAGTACTTTTGCAGAGAGGATCACGACCGGTTTGGATGGCACATTCTGGTATGGCCCAACGTCGTGGGTCTGTACCTGAGAAATCTTGTCCGCCACGTCCATCCCTTTTACCACTTTACCAAACACCGCATAGCCGAAGTCACGCTGGCCGTGGTCGAGGAAGGCGTTATCCGCCACGTTGATAAAGAACTGGCTGGTGGCGCTGTCTTTATCCGCCGTACGCGCCATGGCGATGGTGCCGCGGGTGTTCAGCAGGCCGTTGTCCGCTTCGTTTTTGATCGGGGGGTTCGGCTGTTTCTGCTGCATCTGCTCGTTGAAACCGCCGCCCTGCACCATAAAGCCTGGGATCACGCGGTGGAAGGTGGTGTTGTTATAAAAGCCGCTGTTTACGTAGTCGAGGAAGTTTTTCACAGAAACCGGGGCTTTCTGGCTATTCAGTTCCAGCTCAATATTCCCTGCGGAGGTGGTCAGCAGAACATGAGGGTCCCCTTTTGCTGCCAGCGCGGCCGGGGAAACGGCAGAAAAAGCAAACACAGCTGCGACAGCCGCCAGTGTTGATTTGAGCATGAGAATTCCTTAACAAAGCGCAGTATAAAAAGCGAATGGCTTGATTCTAAAGAGCAGTATGAACGGAGACCAGCCTTTTACCTAATTTTACGAAATTGAAACAGTTGTTACCGCGCAAACGATTGGTTACGGCGCTATTTTATGTGATCGTTATCACATAAAACCCTGCAATGAAGCCCATATTTTCTTTAAAAGATATGAATGGATCACTTTCGCGACTAAAATCTGCCCGCTCTCAGCGCCCATCCGGCGCTTTTCTTTTCCTGAACAGGCCAGACATGACTAACAGCAATCGTATCAAGCTCACATGGATCAGCTTTTTCTCCTACGCCCTGACCGGCGCGTTGGTGATCGTCACCGGGATGGTGATGGGAAATATCGCAGACTACTTCCATCTGCCCGTTTCCAGCATGAGTAACACCTTCACCTTCCTCAACGCGGGGATCCTGATCTCCATTTTCCTGAATGCCTGGCTGATGGAAATTGTTCCGCTGAAAACGCAGCTGCGTTTTGGTTTTGTGCTGATGGTCGCCGCCGTGGCGGGTCTGATGCTGAGCCACAGCATCGCCCTGTTCTCCGCCGCCATGTTCGTGCTCGGTCTGGTCAGCGGGATCACCATGTCGATTGGTACCTTCCTGATTACCCATATGTATGAAGGCCGTCAGCGCGGCGCGCGCCTGCTGTTTACCGACTCCTTCTTCAGCATGGCCGGGATGATTTTCCCGATGGTCGCGGCCGTTCTGCTGGCGCGCAGCATTGAGTGGTACTGGGTCTACGCCTGTATCGGCCTGGTTTACGTGGCCATCTTCATCCTGACCTTCGGCTGCGAATTCCCGGTTCTGGGTAAAAAAGCACAGACCACGGCAGAGCCTGTGGTGAAAGAGAAATGGGGTATCGGCGTACTGTTCCTCTCCATTGCCGCGCTGTGCTACATCCTGGGTCAGCTGGGCTTTATCTCCTGGGTGCCGGAATACGCCAAAGGTCTGGGCATGAGCCTGAACGACGCGGGCAAACTGGTGAGCGATTTCTGGATGTCTTACATGTTCGGCATGTGGGCGTTTAGCTTCATCCTGCGCTTCTTCGATCTGCAGCGCATTCTGACCGTGCTGGCAGGCCTGGCTACCGTGTTGATGTATATGTTCATCAACGGTTCCCCGGAGCATATGCCGTGGTTCATTCTGACCCTGGGCTTCTTCTCCAGCGCCATTTACACATCGATCATCACCCTGGGCTCCCTGCAGACCAAAGTGGCCTCGCCGAAGCTGGTGAACTTCGTCCTGACCTGCGGCACCATCGGCACCATGCTGACCTTTGTGGTGACGGGGCCGATCGTCGCCCACAGCGGTCCGCTGGCGGCGCTGCACACCGCTAACGGTCTGTACGCTGTGGTGTTCATTATGTGCTTCATCCTGGGCTTTGTGACCCGCCACCGCCAGCATAACGCGGCAGCGGCGTCTCATTAATCCCTACGCCCCTTTGCGCTCGGCAGAGGGGCTGTTTCTGGCAAAGCTCACCTCTTCTCCCCCGATATCCATCTGGATCCAGGTCTGCGCCAGCTGCGTGGTGGCAATCACGCGCCCCTGCCGAATGGACCAGCGCACCGGCACCTGACAGCGTACCGCCTCAAACCCACTTTCTGCAGGCAAAATCACCAGGTTCGCCGGGTTACCCGTCTCAATACCGTAATCGCTCAGGCCAAACGTGCGGGCGCTGTTATGGGTGATCAGGTTCAGGCCGCTGTCAATTTGCGGGTAGCCCATCATCTGACAAACGTGCAGCCCCATATGCAGCACCTGCAGCATATTGCCGGTACCGAGCGGATACCATGGATCAAACACATCATCATGTCCAAAGCAGACGTTAATGCCCGCCGCCTGCAGTTCCTTCACGCGGGTGATGCCCCGACGCTTCGGATAGTCGTCAAAACGCCCCTGCAGGTGGATATTCACCAGCGGATTCGCCACGAAGTTAATGCCCGACATCTTCAGCAGGCGGAACAGCCGGGAGGTATACGCGCCGTTGTAAGAGTGCATGGCGGTGGTGTGGCTGGCCGTGACCCGCGCGCCAATGCCAGCTTCATACGCCAGCGTGGCGACCGTCTCCACAAAGCGGGACTGCTCATCGTCGATTTCATCGCAATGAATATCCAGCGGACGGTCGTATTTCTTCGCCAGGTCAAAGGCGATATGCAGGGACTGCACGCCGTATTCCCGGGTGAATTCGAAGTGCGGGATGGCACCCACCACATCCGCGCCCAGCGTTAATGCCTCTTCCAGCAGCGCCGCGCCGTTCGGGTAAGAGAGAATGCCTTCCTGCGGGAATGCCACGATTTGCAGCGTCACCCACGGCGCGACCTCCTGTTTAACCTCCAGCATCGCCTTCAGGGCGGTAAGCCTCGGGTCGGAGACATCCACGTGGGTGCGGACAAACTGGATCCCGTTGGCAATTTGCCACTTCAGCGTTTTCCATGCGCGCGCTTTGACATCGTCATAGCTGAGCAGCGCCTTACGCTCCGCCCAACGTTCAATCCCTTCAAACAGCGTGCCGGACTGGTTCCAGTTGGGTTCGCCCGCTGTCTGGGTGGTATCCAGATGAATGTGCGGCTCGATAAACGGTGGAATGGCCAGTCCGCCGCGGGCATTTAAGACCTCATAGCTTTCGCTGTGGGTCTCGTCCATGGGCGAGATATCACCAAAACGACCGTTCTCGATGGCGATCTGCCACAGCCCTTCGCGATCCGGTAAACGAACATTCTGCACAAGCCAAAGCGGTGTTGTAGACATACCTTTCCCCTGAAAAACGTGGCTGAAATTAAGGAGTACCTGTTTTTCCAAAAATAGCCACTTTTTTTGTACATAAAATCGACGACAACGAAAAGCCAGCGATTTCCATAACTTATAAAAATCCTGACAAATCATACATCTACCACCTAGGGAGTAGGCGAAGGCGTATTTGATTTGCATCAATAAGTGCCCCTGCTGAATCGTTAAGGTAGGCAGTAATAGAAAAGAAATCGAGGCAAAAATGAGCAAAGTCAGACTCGCTATCATCGGTAACGGCATGGTCGGCCACCGCTTTATTGAGGATCTTCTCGATAAAGCCAGCGCTGAGCAGTTCGATATTACCGTGTTCTGTGAAGAACCCCGCAAGGCGTACGACCGTGTGCACTTGTCTTCCTACTTCTCCCATCATACCGCCGAAGAGCTCTCTCTGGTGCGTGAAGGTTTCTATGAGAAGCATGGCGTAAAAGTGCTGGTGGGCGAACGCGCTATCACCATCAACCGTCAGGAGAAAGTGATCCACTCCAGCGCTGGCCGTACGGTTTTTTACGACAAGCTGATCATGGCGACTGGCTCATATCCGTGGATCCCGCCTATCAAAGGTTCGGAAACGCAGGATTGCTTCGTTTACCGTACCATTGAAGATCTCAACGCCATCGAATCCTGCGCACGTCGCAGTAAACGCGGCGCGGTGGTCGGGGGCGGCCTGCTGGGTCTGGAAGCAGCCGGAGCGTTGAAAAACCTCGGCGTTGAAACGCACGTCATCGAATTTGCCCCGATGCTGATGGCCGAACAGCTGGACCACATGGGTGGCGATCAGCTGCGCCGTAAGATTGAAAGCATGGGTGTGAAAGTCCACACCAGCAAAAACACCAAAGAGATTGTGCAGGAAGGCACCGAAGCGCGTAAAACCATGCGCTTTGCCGACGGCAGCGAGCTCGAAGTCGACTTTATCGTCTTCTCCACCGGTATTCGTCCACGCGACAAGCTGGCCACCCAGTGCGGTCTGGCGGTTGCCCAGCGCGGCGGGATCATGGTGAACGATACCTGCCAGACCTCCGACCCGGATATCTATGCTATCGGCGAATGCGCCAGCTGGAATAACCGCGTATACGGTCTGGTGGCGCCGGGCTACAAAATGGCGCAGGTCGCCGTTGACCATATCCTCGGTAACGAAAACGCCTTCGAAGGCGCGGACTTAAGCGCCAAGCTGAAGCTGCTGGGCGTGGACGTGGGCGGCATTGGCGATGCGCATGGCCGCACGCCGGGCGCACGCAGCTACGTTTATCTCGACGAAAGCAAAGAGATCTATAAACGCCTGATCGTCAGCCAGGACAACAAAACCCTGCTCGGCGCGGTGCTGGTGGGCGACACCAGCGACTACGGCAACCTCCTGCAACTGGTGCTGAACGCCATCGAACTGCCGGAGAACCCGGACGCGCTGATCGTCCCGGCGCACGCCTCCAGCGGCAAGCCGTCTATCGGCGTCGATAAACTGCCAGACAGCGCGCAGATCTGCTCCTGCTTCGACGTCACCAAAGGCATGCTGATCGCCGCCATTAACAAAGGCTGCCACACCGTTGCGGCGCTGAAAGCGGAAACCAAAGCCGGGACCGGCTGCGGCGGCTGTATTCCTCTGGTCACTCAGGTGCTGAACGCCGAACTGGCGAAACAGGGCATCGAAGTGAACAACAACCTGTGCGAGCACTTCGCGTACTCTCGTCAGGAGCTGTACCACCTGATCCGCGTGGAAGGCATCAAATCCTTCGACGAACTGCTGGCCAAGCACGGCCAGGGCTATGGCTGCGAAGTGTGTAAACCGACCGTCGGCTCCCTGCTGGCCTCCTGCTGGAATGAGTACATCCTCAAACCCGAACATACGCCGCTGCAGGATACCAACGACAACTTCCTGGCGAATATCCAGAAAGACGGGACTTACTCCGTTATCCCACGCTCCGCGGGCGGTGAAATCACCCCGGAAGGGCTGGTGGCCGTGGGCCGTATCGCGCGTGAATTTAACCTCTACACCAAAATCACCGGTTCCCAGCGTATCGGCCTGTTTGGTGCGCAGAAAGATGACCTGCCGGAAATCTGGCGTCAGCTGATTGAGGCGGGCTTCGAAACCGGTCACGCGTATGCCAAAGCGCTGCGCATGGCGAAAACCTGCGTGGGCAGCACCTGGTGTCGCTACGGCGTGGGCGACAGCGTGGGCTTCGGCGTCGAGCTGGAAAACCGCTACAAAGGCATCCGTACCCCGCACAAAATGAAGTTCGGCGTCTCCGGCTGTACCCGTGAATGTGCCGAAGCGCAGGGGAAAGACGTGGGGATCATCGCCACCGAGAAAGGCTGGAACCTGTACGTCTGCGGTAACGGCGGGATGAAACCACGCCACGCTGACCTGCTGGCGGCCGATCTTGACCACGACACGCTGATTCAGTATCTCGACCGCTTCATGATGTTCTACATCCGTACCGCCGACAAACTGACCCGTACCGCTTCCTGGCTGGATAATCTGGAGGGCGGCATCGACTACCTGAAATCGGTCATCATCGACGACAAGCTGGGGCTTAACGAACATCTGGAAGCCGAGATGGCGCGCCTGCGCGCGGCGGTGATTTGCGAGTGGACGGAAACCGTCAACACGTCAGCGGCACAGACCCGCTTCAAACACTTCATCAACAGCACCCAGCGCGACCCGAACGTGCAGGTAGTAGCAGAGCGCGAACAGCATCGTCCGGCGACACCTTATGAACGTATTCCGGTGACGCTGGTGGAGGAAAACGCATGAGCCAGTGGGTAAACATCTGCAACATTAACGACATTCTGCCGGCAACCGGCGTCTGTGCGCTGCTGGGAAACGAGCAGGTCGCGATTTTCCGCCCTCGCCACGACGAACAGGTTTTTGCCATCAGCAATATTGACCCTTTTTTTGAGGCCAGCGTCCTCTCCCGCGGGCTGATTGCCGAGCATCAGGGTGAACTGTGGGTCGCCAGTCCGCTGAAAAAACAGCGTTTCCGTTTAAGCGACGGACTGTGCATGGAAGATGAAAGCTACTCGGTGAAGCACTACGACGTTCGCGTGAAGGACGGCCTGGTGCAGTTAAAAGCCTAACCCCCCGCCTTTCCTATAGGAAAGGCTTATGACCCCTTATGGGTAACGGCAGGAAAAACCGTATGTTTCCGGCGATTCCTGCTGTTATTCTGACGTCAATTCTTACCCCCTCCATGAATGCTGTGAGGTAATGTCGTGGACCACCTGCCGATTTTCTGTCAATTACGCCATCGCGACTGCCTGCTTGTGGGTGGCGGCGATGTGGCTGAACGTAAAGCCCGCTTGCTGTTAGAGGCTGGTGCCCGTCTTACGGTTAACGCCCTCGCCTTCGCACCACAGTTTGAAGCCTGGGCGAAAGAAGGGATGCTCACGCTGAATCAGGGAGAGTTTAACGAGTCCCTGCTGGATACCTGCTGGCTGACTATTGCCGCGACGGATGACGATGAAGTGAATCAGCGCGTCAGCGATGCCTGCGAAGCGCGCCGTATATTCTGCAACGTGGTGGATGCGCCGAAAGAAGCCAGCTTTATCATGCCGTCGATTATCGACCGGTCACCGTTGATGATTGCGGTGTCGTCAGGTGGCCGCTCACCGGTTCTCGCCCGCCTGCTGCGGGAAAAACTGGAAGCGCTGCTGCCGCAACATCTTGGGCAAATTGCCCACTATGCAGGGCAATTGCGTTCCCGGGTGAAGCAAACCTTCGCGACCGTGGGCGAGCGCCGTCGCTTCTGGGAAAAATTCTTCGTCAATGACCGGCTGGCCCAGTCGCTGGCCAATCAGGACGTGAAGGCGGTTGAAGAGACGACCGAGCAGTTGCTCTCTGAACCGCTGGATCATCGTGGCGAGGTGGTGCTGGTAGGCGCAGGCCCCGGCGATGCGGGATTACTGACGCTGAAAGGTCTCCAGCAGATCCAGCAGGCCGATACCGTTGTCTATGACCGTCTGGTCTCCGATGAGATCATGAATCTGGTACGTCGCGATGCGGACCGTGTGTTTGTGGGTAAACGTGCGGGTTATCACTGCGTGCCGCAGGAAGAGATTAACCAGATCCTGCTGAGAGAAGCGCAAAAAGGAAAACGCGTGGTGCGCCTGAAGGGCGGGGATCCGTTTATCTTTGGTCGCGGCGGCGAGGAACTGGAAACCCTGTGCAACGCAGGTATTCCATTCTCTGTGGTGCCTGGCATTACGGCAGCATCCGGCTGTTCGGCATACTCCGGTATTCCATTGACCCATCGTGATTACGCGCAGAGCGTGCGTCTGGTGACGGGGCACCTGAAAACTGGCAGCGAACTGGACTGGCATAATCTGGCCGCCGAAAAGCAGACGCTGGTCTTCTATATGGGGCTGAATCAGGCCGCTACGATCCAGGCGAAATTACTGGAACACGGCATGGAAGCGGATATGCCCGTCGCGCTGGTGGAAAACGGCACCTCCATTAAGCAGCGCGTGGTAAATGGCGTGCTGACACAGCTGGGTGAGCTGGCGCAGCAGGTTGAAAGCCCGGCGCTGATTATTGTCGGCCGCGTGGTTGAACTGCGCGATAAACTCAACTGGTTCTCAAATCACTAGCGCATATTCTCCCTTCTTCGAGTAGTCCTTAACCGGACTACTCCCCTGTTACTGCTGTCGATAACATACCTCCCGCGAAATGGAACTTTTCCATTTATTCCCTCGTGTTACATCCAATTTAGTTTTTTTAAGACAAGGAATGCGTATGTTCAAACTGGCTAAAGCTGCCGTTCTGGTAGGCCTGTTATCGACTCTGACGGCCTGCACCGGCCACGTGCAAAACACCAAAAACAACTGCAGCTACGATTACCTGCTGCACCCGGCGATCTCCATTTCGAAGATCATCGGGGGTTGTGGCCCGGCGGCACAGCAGTAAGCGTTTTACAGGCGTAAAAAAACCGGGGATTCCCCGGTTTTTTTGTTTTGAAAAGTGCGGCGTGATGCCCTCACCCTGGCCCTCTCCCACAGGGAGAGGGTACAAATCCTAAAAACGGTAACGCCGTTACCGTTTTGCTTTTACCTACGGCTTACCCACAAACCCAATTGCTTCGTACACCGCCTTCAGGGTTTCTGACGCGCGCGCGCTGGCTTTTTCAGCGCCCTCTTTCATCACCTTCTGCAGGAAGGCTTCATCGTTACGGTAGCGGTGATAACGCTCCTGCAGCTCGGTCAGCATACCGGAAACGGCATCCGCCACTTCGCCTTTCAGGTGGCCGTACATCTTGCCTTCAAAGTGCTGTTCCAGCTCAGGAATGCTCTGGCCGGTCACACCGGAGAGGATATCCAGCAGGTTGGAAACCCCCGCTTTGTTCTGCACATCGTAGCGCACAACAGGCGGCTCGTCGGAGTCGGTCACGGCACGCTTGAGCTTTTTAACCACCGATTTCGGATCTTCCAGCAGGCCGATAACGTTGTTGCGGTTATCGTCAGACTTGGACATCTTTTTGGTCGGCTCCAGTAGCGACATCACACGCGCACCGGATTTCGGAATAAATGGCTCTGGCACTTTGAACACT
This sequence comes from Enterobacter sp. WCHEn045836, assembly GCF_003965585.1. Classification (NCBI taxonomy): domain Bacteria; kingdom Pseudomonadati; phylum Pseudomonadota; class Gammaproteobacteria; order Enterobacterales; family Enterobacteriaceae; genus Enterobacter; species Enterobacter sp. WCHEn045836. The sequence goes on along the minus strand of NZ_RXPT01000013.1, from coordinate 135,959 downwards.
TCGCCATAAAGCGCGTTAAAGCGCTGGGCGATATCGCGGCTCAGTTCAAGATGTTGCTTCTGGTCTTCACCCACCGGCACCTGGTTAGTCTGATACAGCAGAATGTCAGCCGCCATCAGCACCGGATAGTCAAACAGACCGGCGTTGATGTTTTCAGAGTAGCGCGCGGATTTGTCCTTGAACTGCGTCATGCGGCTCAGTTCACCAAAGTAGGTGTAGCAGTTCAGCGCCCAGCCAAGCTGCGCGTGCTCCGGCACATGGGACTGAACGAAGATGGTGCTCTTTTCAGGATCGATCCCACATGCCAGATACAGCGCCAGAGTGTCCAGCGTGGCTTTACGCAGCTTCTCAGGATCCTGACGGGCGGTAATAGCATGCAGATCCACGATGCAGTAAATGCAATGGTAGTCATCCTGCATGCTAACCCACTGACGTAACGCACCCATGTAGTTACCAATGGTCAATTCACCTGACGGCTGGGCGCCACTAAAAACGATGGGCTTAGTCATTTTTCAATTCCTGATGTTCACTGTATGAAAGCCCGAGTGCGGGCAACAAATCTTTGAAGCGATCGAACACGACGTCCGGCTCACTCAGGGTAATGGCCTCACCGTAGTTGTAGCCATAAGTTAACCCCACGGAGGGACAACCCGCCGCTCTGGCAGCCAGAATATCATTGCGTGAATCACCGACAAAGAGCAGCTCCGCAGGTGTTAAGGATAATTTTCCTGCCACCAGCAACAGCGGTTCCGGGTGCGGCTTTTTATTCTGTACGTCATCACCACCCACTATCACGGTGAAGTATTTCGCGATATCCAGCGCCTCCAGCAATGGCGCAACGAACGGCGTCGGCTTGTTAGTAACCAGCCCCAGCGGAATGCCTTTCGCATGCAGCGCGCTCAGCGTTTCCGCGACATCCGGGAACAGGAAGCTGCCTTCTTCAACGGTTTCTTCGTAGAAACGGTCAAACAGTTTGCGTAGAATACGCAGCTGTTCTTCCTGCGGGATATCCGCGTGATCAACGCTCGGTTTACCCTGTGCGGAACGTTGTGACGCACGCTCCTGGCGAGCCCACGTCAGGGCGCGCTCCATCAGGACATCTGCGCCATTACCAATCCACGTCACGACGCGATCTTCGCCCGCGACGGGCAGTTCAAGGGCGTACAGCGCCTGGTCGACGGCGCTCGTTAAGCCCGGCGCGCTGTCAACCAGCGTGCCATCGAGGTCAAATGCAATACCCCGGGTTGCCTGCAATTTATCCATGACTTACCTTCGCCAGTTCGCGGCGCATTTCATCTATAACTTTTTTGTAATCCGGTTGGTCGAAAATTGCCGAACCTGCAACAAACATATCCGCGCCCGCAGCCGCAATTTCGCCAATGTTATTCACCTTCACGCCGCCATCCACTTCCAGACGAATGTCGTAGCCTGACTCATCAATACGACGGCGCACTTCACGCAGTTTATCCAGGGTGTGAGGGATGAAAGACTGTCCGCCAAAGCCCGGGTTAACGGACATCAGCAAAATAACGTCCAGCTTATCCATCACATAGTCGAGATAGCTCAGGGGCGTTGCCGGGTTAAAGACCAGACCCGCTTTACAGCCGTTCTCTTTGATCAGCTGGAGCGTGCGGTCAACGTGTTCCGACGCTTCCGGATGGAAGGTGATGATACTGGCGCCCGCCGCGGCAAAATCAGGCACGATGCGGTCAACCGGTTTCACCATCAGATGGACGTCAATGGGCGCGGTAATACCGTAGTTACGCAGCGCCTTAAGCACCATCGGGCCGATGGTCAGATTGGGAACGTAGTGGTTATCCATAACGTCGAAATGGACGACATCCGCACCCGCGGCGAGCGCGTTAGCAGTGTCTTCGCCCAGGCGGGCAAAATCGGCCGACAGAATTGAGGGAGCAATCAAAAACTGTTTCATCCGCATCTCCTTGAAATGTGTTTACCGGCGGGCAAAACGGCTCAGGGGCGATAAAGAGCCAGGAGTTCGTCCACCTTTTTACGTGTGCCGCCGTTGCTGCTAATGCTACGCCGCACTTTGACCTGAAAATGCTTCGCGGCTTTGTACCATTCGCGCGTATCAGGGGTATCGTGATTCGAAATTAACACCGGAATTCTTTTGCTGACCAGCTTTTCCGCCATCTCCGCCAGACGGGCCTGCTCGGCCGGGCTGAAGCTGTTGGTGTGATAGGCGGTAAAATTCGCCGTCGCCGACAGCGGGGCGTACGGCGGATCGCAGTAAACCACCGAGTCTACGCCCGCCAGCTCCATACACTCTTCATATGAGAGACAGTGGAATTCGGCATTCTGCGCTTTTTCAGCAAAGTGATACAGCTCGTCCTGCGGGAAATAGGGGCGCTTATAGCGGCCAAACGGCACGTTAAATTCCCCACGCAGATTATACCGGCACAGGCCGTTGTAGCCATGGCGGTTGAGATAGAGGAACAACAGTGCCCGGCGGAACGGATCCTGGCTCTGGTTAAACTCAGTGCGCAGCTGGTAGTAAACATCCGGGTGATTGTTCTCGGGCGTAAACAGCTTGCGCGCCTCTTCCACATACTCATCGGTACGCAGTTTGACGATGTTATAGAGGCTGATGAGATCGCTGTTGATATCCGCCAGGATATAACGAGAAAAATCGGTGTTCAGGAACACCGATCCTGCGCCCACAAAGGGCTCGATAAGACACTCGCCTTTTGGCAGGTGCTTTTTAATATCATCGAGCAGGGGGTATTTCCCCCCTGCCCATTTCAGAAAAGCGCGATTTTTTTTCATGCTGACTAACTGATTACACCTTCTCCGGCTGTGGAGAAAGCTCCGACAGCATCCTGCGCTTTAAACATTACTTAAGATCGGCCTGAACCTGATGAATGGGCTTCGCCCACGGGTTTTTCGCCTGAACGTCTGCTGGCAGTGTCGCCACGGCACGTTTCGCTTCATCTTTGGAAGCATACACACCGCTCACCAGCACATACCACGGCTGTCCGTTACGGGTCGTCTGATAAACTACGTAGTTTTTCAGATTCGATTTCTTCGCCCAACCGTTGAGGTTGTCATAGTTAGACGAACTGCTCAGTTGCAGCGTGTAATTACTGGACGGTGCAGATTTCAGTGAACCGACATTACCCGTCGTTTTACCCGCTGTGGTAGCCGGTGCTGTGGCGGTTGCAGCTGGAGCCGTTGTCGCCGCAGGCGCCGTGGTGGTCGCCGTGGCCTTCGGTGCAGTCTGCGTCACTGGCGCTTTTGCGGGCTCGCTTGCCGCAGCGGTTTCAGTGCGTTTCGGCTGCGCCGGTGCAGCTTTGACTTCAGGCGCTTTTACCACGGCCTGAGGTTTGGTCTCACGCTTAGGTTCAATGACCGCCTGCTTACGTTCCTGACGTGGTGCCGTCTGGGTCTGGGTCTGACGCGGTTTGGTTTCCGTTGCCGCGGTTTGTGGCTGAGCGTTGCCACCGCGAACAGGCGCAACGGTTGCAGGTTCAGTTGGCAGCGTAGAGTTAACCACCACGTTATCCACCTGCTGCTGGTTTTGCGGCTGCATCAGCGCGTTGTTCAGATCGCCCTGAACCTCTACACGCTGCTGGCCTTCTGGCGTGACAGGTGCCTGATTCTGAGCAGGCGTGGAAGAAACTGGCGGCAGGGAAACATCCTGCGGCGTCGTTGTGTTACTGGCGGTCTGCTCTGCGGAGGTCGTACCCGGCGCTGGCTGTGCGCCATTTGCCTGGTCTGTCGCATCGTTACCGGAGAGGTTGATGCTCTTCTCAGCGGAAGCCGTTTGCTCGCCAGAATTCGTTGAAGGTGCTTTCAGCGCGGAGCCAATGCCGACAATCAGCAGCACAAGCACCAGAACGCCGAGTCCCATCATGATGTACTGGCGGGAGGCCGGTTTCTGCGCGGCCGCTTTTTTACGTTTACGCGGGCGACGCTCTACTGGCTGTTCGTCCATTGAATCTTCTTCGGACTCATAATCCTCTTCTTCTCGCTCATCACGCGCATTACGGCTACGTGAAGGGCGACGATCGTCTGCATCCAGATCAACATCGTCAAAGTTGATCTGCGGCTCGTTATCACGTTCTGAAGATTGACGAGAACGACCAGTACGACGATCGCTGGGATCGGGTTTCAGCTCGTCTTCTGGTTTGAATTCATCCATTTAACACCCCACTCAAAGGCTTATGCCAACGACTTTGCATTTCGCCTGAAGCTAAACGACCACCGGTACCAGTGGCCTGACCTTTCTAGTTGTTACGCCTGCTGACAATCAGCGATAGCGCCAAGAACGACATCGTGCGGCACTCCGCCGCGCACTTCACTCTTCCCTATTGCAAGCGGGAGTACAAGACGCATCTCACCTGCCAATACTTTTTTATCGCGCATCATGTGGGGTAAATACGCTTGCGCCGACATCTCCTGCGGCCCGGTTACCGGCAAGCCTGCACGTTCCAGCAGTGCGATGATACGCGCCGTCTCTTCTGGTTTGAACTGACCCAGACGTTCGGAGGTGCGGGCAGCCATCACCATACCAGCCGCGACAGCTTCACCGTGGAGCCAGTTTCCGTAACCCATTTCGGCTTCAATCGCGTGGCCAAACGTATGCCCAAGATTCAGTAAAGCACGTAAGCCCGTTTCACGCTCGTCTGCTGCAACAACTTCTGCTTTCAGCTCACAACAACGGCGAATGCAGTATGCCAGTTTAGCCTCATCCAGGCGCACCAACGCATCCATATTCTCTTCCAGCCAGTTAAAGAACTCGCCATCAAGAATAATGCCGTATTTGATCACTTCAGCCAGGCCAGAAGCCAGTTCGCGTGGTGGCAGGGTTTTCAGACAGTCGAGATCCACCACCACCGAAGCGGGCTGGTAGAACGCGCCAATCATGTTTTTGCCGAGCGGATGGTTGACTGCAGTTTTGCCGCCAACGGAAGAGTCGACCTGAGACAGTAACGTGGTTGGAATCTGAATAAAACGGACGCCACGTTGATAACTTGCCGCCGCAAACCCCGTCAGATCGCCCACAACACCGCCGCCCAGGGCAAGCAGTGTCGTATCGCGACCGTGCGGTTTTTGCAGTAATGCGGTAAAGACGGTATCCAGTACCGTCAGGCTTTTATACTGCTCGCCATCGGGCAGAATCACACTGTCGACCTTCACGCCGGCCTGCTCAAGCAGGTGGCGAACGCGGTCAAGATAAAGCGGAGCCAGCGTCTCATTGGTGACCAGCATCGCCTGATCACCCGCTTTCAGTGGTAAAAAGGAAGCTGGGTCGTTAAACAAACCAGCCGCGATGGTGATAGGGTAACTACGTTCCCCGAGAGTAACTGTAATCCTCTCCATGACGCGACATCCACCTTTAATGCTTTTACCCGCAGGCGAGTGTATATAAAGCCAGAATCAGTTGCTTTCCAGCATATGAATAATCTGGTTTGCAACCACTTTAGCGCTCTGATCATCAGTACGAATGGTCACATCAGCAATCTCTTCGTACAGAGGATTGCGTTCATCGGCCAACGCTTCCAGAACTTCCCGTGGTGGCGTTTCAACCTGCAGCAGCGGGCGCTTTTTATCGCGCTGCGTACGTGCCAGCTGTTTTTCGATGGTCGTCTCAAGATAGACCACTACGCCACGGGCGGAGAGACGGTTGCGGGTTTCGCGAGATTTTACAGAACCGCCGCCGGTCGCCAGCACGATGCCCTGTTTTTCCGTGAGTTCGTTGATCACTTTTTCTTCTCGGTCACGGAAACCTTCTTCGCCTTCTACATCGAAGACCCAGCCCACATCAGCTCCGGTTCGTTTCTCAATCTCTTGATCAGAATCGTAAAATTCCATATTGAGTTGTTGAGCTAACTGACGCCCAATAGTGCTTTTGCCGGCACCCATAGGCCCAACCAGAAAGATATTGCGTTTCTCTGCCATTTTTTCGGTACTACTAAGACTATTCGTTAATGGTAATCCCCGCTTCGCAGACACCCGGCGTAGCAGGACATGAACTGAAACCTCATATGCAATAGAGCGAGAGTCAGACTAAAAATTATCTCAATACTCCGGCTTGTTTGGCAACTGATTAAATCGCCGCGCCAGACGCATAAGACAACAAGACGTCAGTCCAACTCAAATCGGTACTCCTTGTATGCTAATTCATGCCCCACGTCAAACATCTGCAACAAACTGAATGCAAAATCATTGCGGGGATCGTTACCCGTCAGCGAATAGCCACCAGACGTGGCGTAATAAACACCACTAACTCACGCCGTTCGTTGTCTTTTCCATCATGGCGAAAAAGCTGCCCAAGCCAGGGGATTTTACCGAGCCCGGGTACGCTATCACTCCCGGTTTTATTCTTTTGCGAGAAAATCCCGCCCAGCGCCAGCGTTTCTCCACTTTTTACCTCCACCTGGGTTTCTATCTCCTGTTTGTCGATAGCCAGCGTTTCGCCATCGGCCTGTTGCAACACCTGCCCCGGCATATTTTCGCTGATGTGTAATTTCAGGCGCACGCGACCGCCCGGTAGCACCACCGGCGTGACCTCCATGCCTAATACCGCCTCTTTGAACTCCACAGAGGTTGCCCCACTCTCACCGCTGGAGACCTGATAAGGGATTTCGCTGCCCTGTTTGATACTGGCCGGTTGCATATGTGAGGCCAGCAATCGCGGGCTGGCGATGATGTCGACCTGCTGTTTTTGCTCCAGCGCCGACAACTCCAGATCCAGCAGCCTGCCGTTAATCCGCCCGATATTAAACCCCACGTGGGTAGTGGCGCTGGCAACGGACAGATCGCTGCCAAGGGCAGTCACCTGCCCCACCTTGCCCGTCTCCGTGGCCTCGGCGAGGCTCCATTTCACGCCCAACTCCCGCAGGCTTTTTTCATTGATGGTCACGATATGCGCCGCCAGTTCGACCTGCTCGACGGGAATATCCATCTGTGTTGCCCAGTGCTGTAGCGTCTCCAGTACGGCCTTATTATCCCGGACCAGCAGGCGGTTGGTGCGCTTATCGAGCGATAAACTGCCCTTCGGACTGAGCAGTTTTTCCGCAGTTTTTTGCAGTTCCCCAGCATCGGCGTAAGAAAACGCTATGCTCTGCGAGAGCAGCGGAGCATCCAGTTCACGGCGGGCCCGAGCCTGCGCTTTACGCTCCTGCTGTTCGCGCTGCCAGGCCGCCGTATGGACATAAAAAATGCCACCCTCTTCATGCAGCACGAGCCCTGCACTGGTGATAACCGTCTGCAGCGCCTGTCGCCACGGAACATGTGTCAGATTGAGCGACAGCGTGCCGCTCACGTCGGGTGACACCACCAGATTACGGTTCGCCTGAGCAACCAGCGCCTGCAGAACCTGGACCACAGGAACATCATCCACCACCAGCGTGACCGGTTTCGGTGCGGCGGCCAGCGGAGTGACGATCGTTAGTAACAGCAGCGTTATCCTTAAATTCATTTTTCTTCGTTCCTTCTCGTTGCCACGACCATTGCGTTGGCTCACAGGTTTCACCAACATCTACGACGAGTTGCGTCTCATTCATTGCGCTGATCCGCCAGCCCGCCGGTAAACGTTCCTCTAAGTGCAGGCGATACCAGCGCTGTTTCCCGTCCTGCAACAGGCCAACCCCGCCGACCATGCCGCGATAGTGCCACTGCGTCAGCTCGCCAACGGCACAGGGATCGTCGGGCGGATGAAACGGATCGCGCATCCCGGTGAGTAACAGCACTGAGCAAACCAGCAGGTAGCGCAGGCTATTTCGCATGGTCTTGCTCCAGCTGCACTCGCAGACGTAACGCCGCGCCCTGGGGCGCAAGCGTAAAGGCGGCAATCCGGACATCTTGCTGCGCCAGCCGGGTGAATACCGTCAGGATTGCCGGCCAGTCGGCATCCAGCGCCAGCTCCCCACCGCCCGGAAGGGGTTTCCAGTGCACCAGCGTTGCGCCATCAGCCTGAAAGTCCAGCGGGGAAAAGCGCACCACCGTGCGTACGTCAGACTCTGGTGTCCGGCGAGGCCCGTTGCTGGCGACACGCCACAGCGCCGCATGGCGCTGTACGGCGTCGGCCATTTGCATCTGAAGTGCAGCAAGCTGTGAATTAAGCGGCCTCAGGAATACGCCCCATGCGGTCCCCCACAGAAAGGCAACGCCCAGCCCACCGCACAGGACCCGGTACCGGCGACGGCTCTCACACCAGCGTTCCAGTATCATGTTCACGCGTTACCCCTGGTCTGTGAGCTGAAAAGTGAACATCCAGCGCCCGTGACCATCCTGCCGTATCTCTCCTGCTGGCCCGGAGGTAAACCCCGCTATGTGCCGGAGAACATCACCCATTGCCGACAGGGCGGGCAGTGCTGAGGCATAGCCGCTGATTGTCACAGAAGGGTGTTGATAACGAAGCTCCGTGAACCAGGCCTGCGCCGGAATGGCATCGGAAAGAGACGTCAGCACCGGCTGCCACGCCCTACGCCGGGGCTGGCGCGTGGGCGCCGGTGTGGCAAGAGGCAGACGTGAAGACAGCACGCGCTGCACGGTCTGCATGCCCGCCAGTTCAGCCTGCAGGGCGTGCTGTTTCAGGTTGGCGTGCATTCTCAGGCTGAAAACCGTTATCAGCGTCAGAACAGACGCGGCTGCAGACAGCCCTCCCCAGAATCGCAGGCGGCGCGCGCGTCGTTGCTGTCGCCACGGAAGAAGATTGGTCATGCTCATTCAGGCACCTCGCTCATGGCCAGCGCCAGCGCGACGGTATAATCGGCACCGCATTCCGGCAGCGGGGGCTGAGTGCGAGAGAGGGTCTCCCACGGATCGCGCTGGCTATCAAACAGCACGATATCGTCCGGCGCGAGGGCCAACAGTGCCGCCAGTTCAGCCACGCTTTTGGCCTCGGTAGCAAAGCGGCGCCCCCACTGGTGGCGCATTGCCCACAACCACTGATGCTCGTCTCGCCACGCGACACACTGCGCCGGCGCCACCGCAGGAAGAAGGTTTGCCAGCGCGCTGGCATCCGGGGTAATCGTCACCAAACGTAAATGCAGCGTTTTCGCGAGCGTCAGAAGTGTTTCAACCTCTTTGTTTTGCGCTGCGGTGACATGAAATGTGTTGCTGAACGTGTCCTGTGCGTAATCGAAGCACAGCGCGTCAGGGGACATCTCCAGTTCACGCGAGAGCGTAGCCCCCAGCCAGGAGAGCTGTTCGCTGTCGCAAAGGGCGATAGCCGGGCGGGGCAGCGATCGTTGCAGGGTACGCGCGGCCGGAAATGAGAGGAACACCCGGTGCTGATGCGGCAATGTACGCCGCCAGTCGCGTAATGCGTCAACCAGTTGTTCTGGCTGACAAATTTTCCCGTCGAGGATGATGCCTTCCGTCAGCGGTATCGCCCACCAGCGGCGCAGACACCAGCTGAGACGCTCGCGAACCAGCGCGACAATCAGCACCCTATCTTGTTGAATATGAACGCCCGTTTGCCATGTTTTGAAAGCCATGCTTCACGATCTCCTTATCGCCCGTCGCCGTGACGGCTATATCAATGAATCAGGCTTGCCTTTATACTACCGCGCGATTGTTTAGAAACTGCCCAAGTGAAACCAGATGGGAAATCTCCGGTGAAGTTCGTAAAGTATTTATTAATCCTTGCAGTGTGTTGCATTCTGCTGGGAGCAGGCTCGATTTATGGTTTGTACAAATATATTGAGCCGCAGCTACCTGATGTCGCTACGCTTCGTGATGTGCGACTCCAGATCCCAATGCAGGTCTACAGCGCCGACGGCGAGCTGATGGCGCAGTACGGCGAAAAGCGCCGTATCCCGCTGACCTTAAATCAAATTCCCCCGGTGATGGTGAAGGCCTTCATCGCCACTGAGGACAGCCGTTTTTACGAGCACCACGGTGTTGATCCGGTGGGGATTTTCCGCGCCGCAAGCGTCGCGATGTTCTCCGGGCATGCCTCTCAGGGGGCAAGTACCATCACGCAGCAGCTGGCACGTAACTTCTTCCTCAGCCCAGAAAAGACGCTGACACGTAAGATAAAAGAGGTGTTCCTCGCGATCCGCATTGAGCAGTTGCTGAGTAAAGACGAAATCCTTGAGCTTTACCTCAACAAGATCTATCTCGGTTATCGCGCCTATGGCGTGGGTGCCGCGGCTCAGGTGTACTTCGGTAAACCCGTGGAGCAGCTGACCTTAAGCGAAATGGCGACCATTGCTGGCCTGCCTAAAGCCCCGTCCACGTTTAACCCGCTCTACTCACTCGATCGCGCCACCGCACGTCGCAATGTCGTCCTGTCACGTATGCTGAGCGAAGGCTACATCAGTCAGAGTGAATATGAGCAGGCACGCAACGATGTCATCGACGCCAACTACCATGCGCCGGAGATCGCCTTCTCTGCCCCGTATCTGACCGAAATGGTGCGCCAGGAAATGGTCAGCCGGTATGGCGATAAGGCCTATGAAGATGGTTATCGCGTGTACACCACGGTCACCCGCAAAGTGCAGCAGGCGGCACAGGAAGCGGTGAGAAATAACGTGATGGACTACGATATGCGCCACGGCTATCGCGGCCCATCCAACGTACTCTGGAAGGTGGGTGAAAGCGCCTGGGACAGTAAAAAAATCACCAGTACGCTGAAAGCGCTGCCAACCTATGGCCCGTTGCTGCCTGCAGTGGTCACGCAAGCCGACCCTCAGGAAGCCATTGCGACACTGGCAGACGGCACATCAGTCTCCCTGCGCATGGAGGGTATCCGCTGGGCGCGTCCGTATCGCTCTGACACCCTGCAAGGGCCAACACCACGCAAGGTGACCGATGTAGTACAGACCGGACAGCAAATCTGGGTGCGTCAGGTGGGCGATGCCTGGTGGCTGGCGCAGGTGCCAGACGTGAACTCCGCGCTGGTCTCCATTAACCCGCAAAACGGTGCCGTGCTGGCGCTGGTCGGTGGGTTTGATTTCAACCAGAGCAAATTTAACCGCGCCACTCAGGCGCTGCGTCAGGTCGGCTCTAATATCAAACCGTTCCTCTACACGGCGGCGATGGATAAAGGGCTGACCCTTGCCAGTATCCTCAACGACGTGCCGATCTCTCGCTGGGATGCCGGTGCCGGTTCCGACTGGCAGCCGAAGAACTCCCCTGCGGAATATGCTGGCCCTATTCGTCTTCGTCAGGGTCTGGGACAGTCGAAAAACGTGGTGATGGTGCGTGCGATGCGTGCCATGGGCGTCGACTACGCGGCAGAGTATCTGCAACGCTTTGGCTTCCCGGCACAGAATATCGTGCGTACCGAATCGCTGGCGTTAGGCTCGGCTTCGTTCACGCCGCTGCAGGTGGCGCGTGGGTATTCGGTCATGGCTAACGGCGGCTTCCTGATTGACCCGTACTTCATCAGTAAAATCGAGAATGACCAGGGCGGTGTGCTGTTCGAAGCGAAGCCTAAAATCGCCTGCGCGGAGTGCGATATTCCGGTAATTTACGGCAATACGCCGAAATCTGAGGTGCTTGAGAACAAGGACATGGAAGACGTTGCCGTGTCGCAGGAGCAGCAGAACGGTGTGGTGCCACAGCCACAGCTGGAACAGGCAAACCAGGCGCTGGTCGCACAGACCGGTGCGCAGGAATATGCCCCGCATGTGATCAACACCCCGCTCTCTTTCCTGATTAAGAGCGCACTGAACACCAACATCTTCGGTGAACCGGGCTGGCAGGGTACCGGCTGGCGTGCAGGGCGTGATTTACAGCGCCATGACATCGGCGGTAAAACCGGGACCACCAACAGCTCGAAAGATGCCTGGTTCTCCGGCTACGGTCCGGGCGTGGTGACTTCGGTCTGGATCGGCTTTGACGATCACCGCCGCGATTTAGGCCGCACCACGGCGTCTGGCGCGATTAAAGATCAGATTTCCGGCTACGAAGGCGGGGCGAAGAGTGCGCAACCGGCCTGGGATGCCTATATGAAATCCGTTCTTGAGGGCGTGCCGGAACAACCACTGACGCCGCCTCCAGGTGTGGTCACGGTCAATATCGACCGCAGCACCGGACAGTTAGCTAACGGTGGCAATAGTCGTGAGGAGTATTTCATCGAAGGTACGCAGCCTACCACGCAGGCGGTACATGAGGTGGGTACAGAGATTATTGATAACGGCGAGACGCACGAGCTGTTCTGACAAAAAAGCAAAACGGCAACCTCGGGTTGCCGTTTTTGTGTTTGCTCCCTCTCCCGTGTGAGAGGGTTGGGGTGAGGGCATCAGGCCACTACAGTCGCCCCTGCCCCTTCAGCCATTCCCGTACCAGGAACAGCGCGCTCACGTTACGCGCCTCGTTGAAGTCAGGATCTTCCAGCAAATCCATCAGGTGCGCCAGCGGCCAGCGAACCTGTGGCAGCGGCTCCGGCTCGTCCCCTTCCAGTGATTCAGGATAGAGATCTTCAGCCACCACAATGTTCATTTTGCTGGAAAAATAGGAGGGAGCCATGCTCAGTTTTTTCAGGAACGACAGCTCATTCGCGCCAAAACCGACCTCTTCTTTCAGCTCGCGGTTTGCCGCTTCAAAGACCGTTTCACCCGGGTCGATAAGGCCTTTCGAGAAACCCAGTTCATAAGATTCCGTGCCCACTGCATATTCGCGGATCAAAATCAGATGGTCGTCGACGATGGGGATAATCATCACCGCTTCGCGCGACGAGGGGCGCATACGCTCATAAACGCGACGCACACCGTTGCTGAACTCCAGGTCCACACTTTCGACATTAAACAGCCGCGATTTCGCGACAGTTTCAACATTGAGAATGGTGGGTTTTTGTAGTGGTTTGCTCATCTTGATGGGTCTTTGCAGTGTGAACTGACTTTATTGTGCGATACGCCGCACGGTTTCGGCAATGTCAATTGTTCTTTATTTACATTTGTGCAACCTGACAGGAATCAATCCTCAATTCAAAACAAATGTCAAGAGGTTGAAATGTTTCCAGGAATTTGCTGATATCGCGCCATCACAGGCTTTGCTATCATCATCGGTCACTGGGATGCGCTGCAGAATGCTCAAGTTCGACTCCATGCTTGCCGATAGCCAACCACAGACTCTCATTCATTGTTAAAGGTGCTACTGACTACACCTGTAAGAAGATAAAGTAAGATGGGGAAAGCATGAGCACCATTTTGATCGTTCTCGCTGCTATGCTGGCCGGCGCGTTGGTTGCAGGGTGGTTATACAGGCGTCGCGTACAGCGGCGTTTTCGGCTGCCCTTTTTAAATGCCTTTGCTGGCGCCACAACGCGTAAACTCACGCAAGAAGAGCGTGATGCCGTTGAAAACTACCTTGAGACCCTCAACCGTTCCCAGTTAACGCCTGGGCCAACGGGGGCCACTGCTGCGCCGGTAATCCTCAATCTGAACGCGCAAAGCGACACGGTGCTCTGCGTGACGCGCTCCATTACCCGCTATGGCATCACCACTGACGATCCCAATAAGTGGCGTTACTATCTGGATTCCGTCGAAGTGCATCTGCCTCCGTCCTGGGAACAGTACATTAACGATGAAAACAGCGTCGAGCTGATCCATACCGATTCGCTGCCGCTGGTTATCTCGCTAAACGGCCATACTCTGGGCGAATACCTTCAGGAAGCGCCGCGCTTTGCTCTGGAACGCGCGAGTTCAAAGCAGGCTTCCATCCGTGGCGAAGAGACCGAGCAAATTGAACTGCTGAACATTCGTCAGGAGACGCATGAAGAGCACGCCCTGAGTCGCCCGGATGGCATTCGCGAGGCGGTCCTGATTGTGGCCGCCTTCCTGCTCTTTTTCTTCTGCCTGCTGACGCCGGATGTCTTTGTCCCCTGGCTTGCTGGCGGTGCAGTGCTGCTGTTGGCCGCCGGGCTGTGGGGGCTGTTTGCGCCTCCTGCCAAAACCTCTTTGCGTGAAATTCACTGCCTGCGCGGTACGCCAAAACGCTGGGGCCTGTTTGGTGAGAACGATCAGGAACATATCAACAACATCTCCCTCGGGATTATCGACCTGATCTATCCGCGCCACTGGCAGCCGTGGATCGCCCAGGATTTAGGGCATAAAACCGATATTGATATCTATCTTGACCGCCACGTTGTACGTCAGGGACGCTACCTGTCCCTGCACGATGAAGTGAAGAACTTCCCGCTTCAGCACTGGCTACGCAGCACGGTTATCGCCGGGGGCGCAGCGCTGGTCTTTGCCCTGTTGCTGCTGTTCGTGCCGCTGGATATGCCCATCAAATTCACCCTGTCGTGGATCAAAGGGGCGCAAACCGTTGAAGCCACCAGCGTTAAGCAACTGGATGAAGCCGGCGTACGGGTGGGGGATACGCTCCGTCTGAAGGGAACCGGGATGTGTAACATCCACACACCGGGAGCCTGGAATACCCGTCAGAACTCACCGTTCATGCCGTTCGATTGCTCGCAAATCGTCTGGAACGATGCACCGCCGCTACCGCTACCGGAGTCGGATGTCGTCAATAAAGCCACCGCGCTTACCCAGACGCTTAACCGCCAGCTGCACCCGAAAACCGATGATGATTCACGCGTCAGCCCTGCCCTGCGTTCTGCCATTCAGAAATCCGGAATGGTACTGCTGGATGACTTTGGCGAAATCGTGCTGAAAACGCAGGATTTATGTTCCGCGCAGGACGAATGTGTTCGTCTTAAAAACGCGCTCGTCAACCTGGGTAACAGCAAGGACTGGGACTCGCTGGTGAAGCGCGCCGAAGCAGGTCGACTGGACGGCGTAAATGTACTGCTGCGTCCGGTCAGCGCCGAATCGCTGGATAACCTGGTGGCCACCTCTACCGCGCCGTTTGTGATGCGTGAAACCACCCGTGCGGCCCAGGCGCTGAATAGTCCGGCGCCTGGCGGCTTTGTGATTGTCAGCGATGAAGGGAGCGACCTGGTCGATCAGCCTTACCCGCAGACCGCGCTGTATGACTACCCGGCACAGGAGCAATGGGGGCAGTTCCAGCGTCTGGCGCAGATGCTGATGCAGACCCCGTTCAGCGCCGAAGGGATTGTGACCAGTATCTTTACCGACGCCAACGGCACGCGCCATATCGGCCTGCACCGGATGCCGGACAGCGCGGGGTTATGGCGTTACATCGGTACATCGTTGCTGATGTTTGCGATGCTGGCATCCATTTTCTGGAATGGTTTCATGGCCCTGCGTCGCTACCAGCGTTCACGCACCCGGCTTGCCGAGATCCAGCAATACTACGAAAATTGCCTCAATCCTAAGCTGGTCCCCTCCTCTGAGAGCCTGATCGGATAACATCCCTGCGCGACAAGTTGTGCTACCCTGTCGCGCACGTTTCTTCTGGCTGGAGTTCCCCTATGCATCTTGATATCGCCTGGCAGGAGGTTGATACCGTCCTGCTGGATATGGACGGCACGCTGCTCGATCTCGCCTTCGATAATTACTTCTGGCAAAAGCTGGTCCCGGAAACCTATGGCGAACAGCAGGGTATCTCCCCGGCAGAAGCGCAGGAATTCATTCGTTCGCAATATAGCGCGGTGCAACATACGCTAAACTGGTACTGTCTGGACTACTGGAGCGAACGACTCGGTTTGGATATTTGTGCCATGACCACCGCCCAGGGCCCGCGCGCCGTACTGCGTGAGGACACCGTGCCCTTCCTGGATGCGCTGAAAGCAAGCGGCAAGCGCCGTATTTTGCTGACCAACGCCCATCCGCATAATCTGGCCGTGAAGCTGGAACATACGGGTCTTGCGTCACACCTTGATTTATTACTTTCCACCCACACATTTGGTTATCCGAAAGAGGATCAGCGGTTGTGGCATGCGGTGAAGGAAGAGACCGGTTTACAGCCGGAACGCACGCTGTTCATTGATGACAGCGAGCCCATTCTGGATTCCGCCGCGGCGTTTGGCATTCGCTACTGCCTGGGCGTGACCAATCCTGACTCCGGCCTGGCGGACAAAAGCTATCTGCGGCATCCGGGGCTGGGTGACTATCGTCAGATGATCCCCTCACTGACCGTGAAGGAGATGCCATGAAAGAAAAACCCTCTGATGGGGTAAGACTGGATAAATGGCTGTGGGCAGCCCGTTTTTATAAAACGCGCGCCCTTGCCCGCGAGATGATCGACGGCGGAAAGGTGCATTACAACGGCCAGCGTAGCAAGCCGAGTAAGCTGGTTGAACTGAATGCCACCTTAACGCTGCGTCAGGGCAACGATGAACGAACGGTGGTGATTAAAGCCATTACCGAACAACGACGGCCCGCATCTGAAGCCGTACAGCTTTATGAAGAGACGGCTGAGAGCATTGAAAAGCGCGAGAAGACCGCGCTGGCGCGCAAAATGAATGCGCTGACCATGCCCCACCCGGACCGGCGACCGGATAAAAAAGAGCGCCGCGATCTGATGAAATTTAAACACGGTGAGACCGAGTAACCCTCACCTGCACGAGAGACTATTATGGCCCAACACGACCAATTACACCGCTATCTGTTTGAACAATTCGCCGTGCGTGGCGAGCTGGTCACCGTATCCGAAACCTGGAAACAGATTCTGGAAAACCACAACTACCCGCTGCCGGTGAAAACCCTGTTGGGCGAACTGCTGGTTGCCACCAGCCTGCTGACCGCCACGCTGAAGTTTGCCGGTGATATCACCGTGCAGCTGCAGGGTGATGGCCCTATGTCGCTGGCCGTGATCAATGGTAACAATCAGCAGCAGATGCGCGGTGTCGCGCGCGTTCAGGGCGACATTCCTGACAATGCCGACCTGAAAACGCTGGTGGGGAATGGCTACCTGGTGATCACCATCTCCCCGGAAGAAGGTGAACGCTATCAGGGCGTGGTCGGTCTGGAAGGCGATACCCTGGCCGCCTGCCTGGAAGATTACTTCATGCGTTCCGAACAGCTGCCAACTCGCCTGTTCATCCGTACCGGCGAAGTAGACGGTCAACCCGCTGCAGGCGGTATGCTGCTGCAGGTTCTGCCTGCACAGGATGCGCAGACCAATGATTTTGAGCACCTGGCGACGCTGACCGAAACCATCAAGGCAGAAGAGCTGTTCAACCTGTCGGCGACCGATGTGCTGTGGCGTCTGTATCATGAAGAAGAGGTGACGGTTTACGATCCGCAGGCCGTGGAGTTTAAGTGTACCTGCTCGCGCGAACGCTGCGCTGGCGCACTGAAAACCCTGCCGGATGAAGAGATCGACAGCATTATGGCTGAAGACGGTGAAATCGATATGCACTGTGACTACTGCGGTACGCACTATGTGTTCAATTCGATGGATATCGCTGAGATCCGCAACAACGCCTCTCCGGCGGATCCGCAGGTTCACTGATCATAAAGCAACGGCTCCGCAAGGAGCCGTTTTGTTAACGCACCAGTGCATTATCGTAATTTATCTCTACGCGTTCACCGAAGATCTGAATATCTGCCCACGGCTTCACAACAGGTTTCACCTTCCCCTGCTGCACTGCGCGTTCCAGCTCTTCCCGTGATAAACCATCAGGCATTTTCCAGGTATCGCCTGCCAGCTTCCAGCCGGTACGGGTTTGCGTGTACACCACAATCGTGCGGTCGCTAAACTGATAAATCACCGCTTCAGGCTTGCCGTCGCCGTTCAGATCCAGCGACATCAGTAAACAGGTTTTCCGCTCGCGGCTGCAGGAATCAAATCGGTACTGGTTATTCAGCATCGCCTGCCACAACCCCTTGTCGGGTCGAGACGTACCCGGTGCGAGCTGGATCTGTTTCTCAAGCACTGCGACTGTCATCTTCCCTGCTCCGTCCCGATTTCCGCTGAGAAGGCCGTACAGCTCACGCTGGCGCTTTGGCTCAGCCATAAACTGCCGATCGTATTGCAGCGTCTGCATGGCCTCGCGTCCCTTACGCCCGCTGTTGCTGAGCATATACAGGCTGACCTGATCCGCGTTGATGCGCCCGTCATGATAGCGGGACATGTGGCTTTCAACGCTGATACGCCACGGATCAAGCACCGGCGTATGAACCAGAATAAGAAGAGTAAGCGCAAGTAATCCCGTTACCGGGATAACGTAAGCCTGCAGCTTTTGCGCTTCGCGGCGGGTGAAGACAACGCTTATGCAAAATCCTACCGCCCAGACCAGCGCCACCAGCGTAATGAGCACGCCATAGAGACGTTCCGGTGACCAGCCATATTGCGAAATGCGCAGCCATAACGCCCACCCTGCTAACACCGGATAGGCGGGAACGATAGCGATGGCGAGACGAACCATCCCGTTGAGAAGCGCATAGTAAGGTAGCGTCTGACGCTGCGGATGCCAGACAATCGTCACCAGAAAAAGGAGCAGTAGCGCTAAGGCGGTCAGCAGGCCCGCCGCAGATATCCGTGCGGAAATGGCCTCAAAGCCCATCATGGGCAATGCGCCAATAAACAGCAGCGCTAAGGCCGCCATCAGAGGCAACAGGCCGGTGGCGATCAGGGTAAGCAGGTTTTGTAATGCGCGCATCAAGCGCACCTGCATGCGCGCCAGTACGGCGACACTGGCAGAAACCACGCCAATCGCTACTGAAATAAACCAGTCAGACTGGAAGAAAAGGCGATCAAAAAACTGAATGCCAATGAGTTTGAAAAGTTCAGCCCAGAGGAAAAGCACCAGCCAGAAGAGGCCGTTGGAGATAAAAATAGTCAGTACAGTCAGCGCGTTGTGCCAGTGCTTATCGTAAAAATCACTGTAGAACGAGGCCGTCGTCTCAGGCGACAGACGCCTTTGCAGCCATGGCAACATCAATAGCATCATCAACAGAAGATGAAAGCCCCAGACGAGTACGGCTTCTTTGATTTCCCAGTGTTCAAGCCCCGATACGCTCCACTTAAGCCAGGCGCCCATCCCGGCGACAACAGCGCCAACGATCGCGAGCGCCAGCCAGAGTAACGGTTTTCTGAATGACGTCACGGAAAGCGCGACAGTGGCAGTCATCGCCACCGTTGCAGGCATCACGCACAACGACCACACCGTATCGGATGGCAATTTCGCATACGCGATGTACTCACTGATCCCGTAGCAGATTAGTCCCTGTAAAGCACCCACCAGCACGACGGCCAGGCGCGTTGAAGGGGATAACGTTTCACTGTTTTCCATCTCTCATCCCTTTTCCAGAAAAGCGTATTGTTTCATCAATCCGCGAATGACATGAATCGTTTTCATACTGTAACCCTTACGTAATTTTCTTACGTGTATGCGATTACATTCACATTCTTTCCGATAAAATCACCAGCCATTAACCTTTTCGGAACATTTTCCCCAACAAAAAAGTGATTCCTGCGATAATCCGCCTGCCCTGTGACTGGAGTCGCAGCGTTTTCCGTTAGTAAGGGTTTTGACCAGATACGTAAATCTATGAGCCCCGTCGCGGTTAACAACCTCAGAAAAACCCTACAATTTCAGGCAGTACATATTGGCTAAGGAGCAGTGATATGCGTGTTACTGGTTTAACCCCGCAAGATCTCAAGGCTTATGGTATTCACGACGTCCAGGAAATCGTCTACAACCCCGATTACGATACGCTGTATCAGGAAGAGCTCAATCCAGCACTGGAAGGATACGAGCGAGGTGTGTTGACTAACCTTGGTGCTATCGCCGTCGATACCGGTATCTTTACCGGTCGTTCGCCGAAAGATAAGTATATCGTCCGAGACGAAACCACCCGCGACACGCTGTGGTGGGCTGACAAGGGCAAAGGGAAGAACGATAACAAACCGCTCTCCCCGGAAACCTGGCAGCATCTGAAAGGGCTCGTCACCCAGCAACTTTCCGGCAAGCGTCTGTTCATTGTCGACGCTTTCTGCGGCGCTAACGCCGACACCCGTCTTTCCGTGCGTTTTATCACCGAAGTGGCCTGGCAGGCGCATTTCGTGAAAAACATGTTTATTCGTCCAACCGACGAAGAGCTGCAGACGTTCAAACCCGATTTCATCGTGATGAACGGTGCCAAATGCACCAACCCACAGTGGCAAGAGCAGGGCCTGAACTCCGAGAACTTTATCGCCTTTAACCTGACCGAGCGTATCCAGCTGATTGGCGGTACCTGGTACGGCGGCGAGATGAAGAAAGGCATGTTCTCGGTCATGAACTACCTGCTGCCGCTGCGCGGTATCGCCTCCATGCACTGCTCAGCGAACGTCGGTGAAAAAGGGGATGTAGCGGTGTTCTTCGGCCTGTCCGGCACCGGTAAAACCACCCTGTCTACCGATCCAAAACGTCGTCTGATTGGGGATGACGAGCACGGCTGGGATGACGACGGCGTGTTTAACTTCGAAGGCGGTTGCTACGCGAAGACCATTCGTCTGTCTGAAGAAGCTGAGCCGGATATCTTCCATGCCATCCGCCGCGATGCGCTGCTGGAAAACGTCACCGTACGTGCCGACGGATCTATCGACTTCGACGACGCATCCAAAACCGAAAACACCCGCGTTTCCTACCCGATCTACCACATCGACAACATTGTGAAGCCGGTGTCGAAAGCGGGTCATGCGACGAAGGTGATTTTCCTGACGGCGGATGCGTTCGGCGTGCTGCCTCCGGTTTCCCGCCTGACCGCCAGCCAGACGCAGTATCACTTCCTCTCCGGTTTTACCGCCAAACTGGCGGGCACCGAGCGCGGCGTGACGGAGCCAACCCCAACTTTCTCCGCCTGCTTCGGCGCGGCCTTCCTGTCGCTGCACCCGACGCAGTACGCAGAAGTGCTGGTAAAACGCATGCAGGCCTCCGGCGCGCAGGCGTACCTGGTTAACACCGGCTGGAACGGTACCGGCAAGCGTATCTCCATCAAAGATACCCGCGCCATTATCGACGCCATTCTGGATGGTTCTCTGGATAACGCTGAAACCTTCACCCTGCCGATGTTTGATCTGGCTATTCCAACGGCGCTGCCGGGCGTGGATACGCATATCCTTGACCCGCGTAACACCTATGGATCCCCGGAACAGTGGCGTGAGAAAGCGGAAACGCTGGCGAAGCTGTTTATTGAGAACTTCGAGAAGTATACCGATACCCCGGCGGGTGAAGCGCTGGTGAGTGCGGGACCGAAGCTGTAGGTAAAAGCAAAAAGGCAACGAAAGTTGCCTTTTTTAATGGTTTCTCCCTCTCCCCGTGGGAGAGGGCCGGGGTGAGGGCATCAGGCTGCACCCCGATTAACCCTCTTTCACCTGCCCCCGCGTCACCGGCACCGGCAACCAGGCGCGAATGCTCAATCCACCCCGCTCGCTGGTACCAATCTCTAGCAATCCGTTATGGTTATCGATAATACGCTGCACAATCGCCAGGCCTAAGCCGGTTCCGCTGGTGCTGCGCGCGCTGTCGCCGCGCACAAATGGCTGGAACAGATGCTTACGCTGCTCAGGCTTGATACCCGGACCGTCATCTTCCACCTGGAACCAGGCGCGGTTAAGTTCCGATCCGCTGCTGACTTTAATCCAGCCATTACCGTAGCGGGCCGCATTCACCACCATGTTCGCCACCGCGCGCTTGATGGAGAGCGGGTGCATGCGAACCTGAATTTCACCGGCCTGAAGGTCAGTCTCAATCTCGCGCTCGTAGCCGCTCTCTGCCGCCACCACTTCGCCCAGCACCGCGTTCAGGTCTGCCATCTCCATCGGCATCTCCTGGCCGGTACGCAGGTAGTCAATAAACTGCTCAATGATAGCGTTACACTCTTCGATATCCTTGTTGATGGACTCGGCGAGATAACCGTCCTCTTCGCCCATCATCTCCGTCGCCAGGCGGATACGCGTGAGTGGCGTACGCAGATCATGGCTAACGCCCGCCATCAGCAGCGTACGGTCATCCGCCAGCTGTTTGACGCCAGCCGCCATATGATTAAACGCGCGCGTCACCGAACGCACCTCCGATGCGCCATATTCACGCAGCGGCGGAGGAATAATGCCTTTACCGACCTGCAGCGCTGCGTGCTCCAGGTCGACCAGCGGTCGGTTCTGTATACGGATAAACAGCCACGCGCCGCCTATCGCTAACAGCATGATGGCAAGGGTGTAGCGGAACAGCGGCGAGAAGTCGCCCTGGTGGATTTCTGTCAGCGGAACGCGCACCCAGATATTGGGTGACAGCCAGGTTTTCAGCCAGACGACCGGTGAGCTTTTGTTGACCTCAACACGCACTTCCGTCGGGCCACCCAGCTGCTGCGCCATCTGCTGGCTGAGGAATTCATAGTGCTGTGCCCAGCGCAGACCCGCGTCTTCCGCCGCTTCATTCGAGTAGAGCGAAATGCCCAGTTCACGGTAGATTTCACGGCGAAACGCCGGAGGAACCACTAACTGCGTGCCGTCCTCCAGCTGCAGTTTATCGGTCATTAGCATACGTACTTCGTACGCCAGGACCTTATTAAACTGCTGAAGGCTCGGCAGGATCGCAAAGTTCAGCACCACCAGGTAGGTTGTCACCAGGCTGACAAACAGCAGGGTGACAATCAAAAGCAGGGTACGGGCAAACGAGCTTCGCGGTGAGAAGCGCATTCGCCTCATGCTTTAGCGCCGTCCGGGACGAACACGTAGCCCAGACCCCACACGGTCTGAATATAACGAGGATGCGCCGGATCTTCTTCCACCATGCGGCGCAGACGAGAGATCTGCACGTCGATGGAACGTTCCATTGCCGAGTATTCACGACCACGCGCCAGGTTCATCAGCTTGTCACGGGAAAGGGGCTCACGCGGGTGGCTGACCAGCGCTTTCAGTACCGCGAACTCACCGCTGGTGAGCGGCATTGGCTCGTCTTCACGGAACATCTCACGCGTACCGAGGTTCAGCTTGAACTTCCCAAACGCAATCACCGCTTCTTCCTGCGACGGTGCGCCTGGCAGTTCGTTCGCCTGACGGCGCAGCACGGCACGAATACGCGCCAGCAGTTCACGCGGGTTAAACGGTTTAGGAATGTAGTCGTCAGCGCCAATTTCGAGGCCCACGATACGGTCAACCTCTTCCCCTTTCGCCGTCACCATAATGATTGGCATGGGGTTGCTCTGGCTGCGCAGTCGGCGGCAAATAGAGAGCCCGTCTTCGCCCGGCAGCATCAGGTCGAGGACCATCAGATGGAAGGATTCACGGGTCAGCAGGCGGTCCATCTGCTCAGCGTTCGCGACGCTACGAACCTGGAAGCCCTGCTCGGTCAGATAACGTTCCAGCAGCGCACGCAGGCGCATGTCGTCATCCACGACCAGAATTTTGTAGTTCTCTTGCATTGTGTGTACTCCCAAAGGTTCGGATAGTCTAATAACAGCGTATTCTAAAAAAGTGCACGGGTTCGACCAGCGAATTCTGGTATAAATTCTAGTCGAAATTGTTACAAAGCATATTTAACAGCAGCTTATCTGCACAATTCATCACATAAATGATTATTAACGCTGTCTGATAGACTACGTGATACGTAATGTGCGCAATGTTTGCAATGAAGTCGAGTCTGAAGGTCACAGTATGAAAACGCCCCTGATCACCCGCGAAGGGTACGAAAAACTCAAAAAAGAGATGGATTACCTGTGGCGCGAAGAGCGTCCGGAAGTGACCAAAAAAGTGACCTGGGCGGCAAGCCTGGGCGACCGCAGCGAAAATGCTGACTACCAGTACAACAAGAAGCGGCTGCGTGAGATCGACCGCCGGGTACGCTATCTGACCAAATGTCTCGAAAATCTTAAAATTGTCGATTATTCGCCGCAGCAGGAGGGCAAAGTGTTCTTCGGCGCGTGGGTTGAGATCGAGAATGATGATGGCAATACCCTGCGCTTTCGCATTGTCGGGTACGACGAAATTTTTGGCCGTAAGGATTATATCTCCATCGACTCGCCGATGGCCCGCGCGCTGCTGAAAAAGGAGGTGGGTGATTTAGCCGTCGTCCAGACGCCTGCCGGAGAAGCGAGCTGGTACGTGAACGAGATCACCTACGTAAAATAGTCCGAGAGCGCCCTCCACGGCTGGCATTTTACCGTGTCAGCCCGTATAACTATCCCCTGATTTTTGACCCACAAGATGATAAAGCCATGATGAAAGATTCGCTCTGCCGCATTATTGCGGGTGAACTTCAGGCCAGAGCCGAACAGGTAGAAGCTGCCGTTCGCCTGCTTGATGAAGGGAACACCGTGCCGTTTATTGCACGTTATCGTAAGGAAGTCACCGGCGGTCTGGATGACACGCAGCTGCGTAACCTGGAGACCCGTCTGGGCTACCTCCGCGAACTGGAAGACCGCCGTCAGGCAATCCTCAAATCCATCGGCGAACAGGGCAAACTGACCAGCGATCTGGAAAAGGCCATTAACGGCACCCTGAGCAAAACTGAACTCGAAGACCTCTATCTGCCCTATAAACCGAAGCGCCGTACGCGCGGGCAGATTGCAATTGAAGCAGGTCTGGAGCCGCTGGCCGAGTTGTTGTGGAACGAACCGTCACACGACCCGGAAACCGAAGCGGCCAAATTTATCGACGCTGACAAAGGCGTGGCAGACACCAAAGCGGCCCTTGATGGCGCACGCTACATTCTGATGGAGCGCTTCTCCGAGGATGCCGCCCTGCTCTCCCGTGTGCGTGATTATCTGTGGAAGAACGCCCACATCGTCTCTACCGTGGTGGCAGGCAAAGAAGAGGAAGGCGCGAAATTCCGCGACTACTTCGATCACCACGAACCGATTTCAACCGTGCCTTCTCACCGTGCACTGGCCATGTTCCGCGGCCGTAATGAAGGCGTGCTGCAGCTCTCTCTCAACGCCGACCCGCAGTTTGATGAGCCGCCAAAAGAGAGCCACTGCGAGCAGATCATCACCGACCACCTCGGCCTGCGCCTGAATAACGCCCCGGCAGACAGCTGGCGTAAAGGCGTGGTGAGCTGGACGTGGCGCATTAAGGTGCTGATGCACCTCGAAACCGAACTGATGGGCACCGTGCGCGAGCGCGCTGAAGACGAAGCAATCAACGTCTTTGCCCGTAACCTGCATGACCTGCTGATGGCCGCACCTGCTGGCCTGCGTGCGACCATGGGTCTCGATCCGGGTTTGCGTACCGGCGTAAAAGTGGCAGTGGTTGACGGTACCGGCAAGCTGGTGGCAACCGACACCATTTACCCGCATACCGGTCAGGCGGCGAAAGCGGCGGTTGTGGTGGCCGCGCTGTGCGAGAAATATAACGTCGAGCTGGTGGCCATCGGCAACGGTACGGCCTCCCGCGAAACCGAACGTTTCTACCTCGACGTGCAAAAACAGTTCCCGAAAGTGACGGCGCAGAAAGTGATCGTCAGCGAGGCCGGTGCGTCCGTCTATTCTGCGTCTGAGCTGGCGGCCCAGGAGTTCCCGGACCTGGACGTCTCCCTGCGCGGTGCGGTCTCTATCGCCCGTCGTCTGCAGGATCCGCTGGCGGAGCTGGTGAAGATCGACCCGAAATCCATCGGTGTGGGCCAGTATCAGCACGACGTGAGCCAGACGCAGCTGGCGCGTAAGCTGGATGCGGTGGTGGAAGATTGCGTAAACGCCGTGGGCGTGGACCTGAACACCGCCTCCGTTCCTCTGCTGACCCGCGTGGCAGGCTTAACCCGCATGATGGCGCAGAACATCGTTGCCTGGCGTGATGAGAACGGCCAGTTCCAGAACCGCCAGCAGTTGCTGAAGGTAAGCCGTCTGGGGCCGAAAGCGTTTGAGCAGTGTGCGGGCTTCCTGCGCATCAACCACGGCGATAACCCGCTGGATGCGTCAACCGTTCACCCGGAAGCCTACCCGGTGGTTGAGCGCATTCTGGCAGCGACCCAGCAGGCACTCAAAGACCTGATGGGCGACAGCAACGCACTGCGCAACCTGAAAGCGGTCGATTTCACCGACGAGCAGTTCGGCGTGCCGACCGTGACCGACATCATCAAAGAGCTGGAAAAACCGGGCCGCGATCCGCGTCCTGAGTTTAAAACCGCGACCTTTGCTGACGGCGTGGAGACCATGAACGACCTGCTGCCCGGCATGGTGCTGGAAGGTGCGGTCACCAACGTCACCAACTTTGGCGCGTTTGTGGATATCGGCGTGCATCAGGACGGTCTGGTCCATATCTCTTCCCTCGCCGACAAGTTTGTTGAAGACCCGCATACCGTGGTCAAAGCGGGCGACATCGTGAAGGTGAAAGTGCTGGAAGTGGACCTGCAGCGCAAGCGCATCGCGCTGACCATGCGTCTGGACGAACAGCCAGGTGAAACCAACGCGCGCCGCGGCAGTAACGGCGGTGGCCGTGAGCAGCAGTGCCCGGCCGCCAAAGGCGCGAAGCCACGCGGACGTCATGCCCAGCCGGCGGGCAACAGCGCGATGATGGATGCGCTGGCGGCCGCGATGGGTAAGAAACGCTAAGGTTGTAAATGCCCCTCACCCTAACCCTCTCCCTTGGGGAGAGGGCCGGGGTGAGAGGACAAATTATATCGCAAGAGATGAAACCGATTGCATATCCATATTTAAACCACCCTTTATCACTCCGTTAACAAATACATTTATTATTCCCTGCCCCGTAATTCAGCAAATATTGAGCAAGGTCAAACAGGCCGTAAATTAATACGCTTAACAACATTCCGTCACAGTTTTCATATTGCTGATAAAAACTATTCTCATTATCATCCCATAGTAGATAATTTAACCTTCCGTGGAATCAGGCATTATGCAATTCACTCCAGACAGTGCATGGAAAATTACCGGTTTTACCCGCGAAATTAGCCCGGCCTATCGGCAAAAGCTGCTGTCGCTGGGCATGCTGCCCGGCTCGTCATTCCAGGTGGTGCGCGTGGCCCCGTTAGGGGATCCTGTTCATATCGAAACCCGGCGTGTGAATCTGGTACTGCGTAAAAAAGACCTCGCATTAATTGAAGTCGAAGCCTTATCCCAATAACAAGCCAGCGGTTTCAGTGAGTCGAAAACAATGAAAAAATTAACTATTGGCTTAATTGGCAATCCTAATTCCGGCAAGACAACGTTATTTAACCAGCTCACCGGTGCACGCCAGCGTGTGGGTAACTGGGCGGGCGTAACGGTAGAACGTAAAGAAGGCCAGTTCACCACGACAGACAATCAGGTCACGCTGGTGGATCTGCCCGGCACCTACTCCTTAACCACCATTTCGTCACAAACCTCGCTCGATGAGCAGATTGCCTGTCACTATATTCTGAGTGGCGATGCGGACCTGTTAATCAACGTGGTCGATGCGTCTAACCTGGAGCGTAACCTCTATCTGACGCTGCAATTGCTTGAGCTGGGGATCCCCTGCATTGTGGCGCTCAACATGCTCGACATCGCAGAGAAACAAAAGCTGCGTATCGACGTCGACGCCCTCTCCGCGCGTCTGGGTTGCCCGGTGGTGCCGCTGGTTTCTACCCGTGCCCGCGGAATTGACGCGCTGAAGCTGGCCATTGACCGTCACGCGGGCAACGCCGACGTTGAGCTGGTGCACTATGCGCAACCGCTGCTGCGCGAGGCCGGTCTGCTGGCGCAGGAGATGGACAACAGCATGCCCGCCAGACAGCGCCTGTGGCTCGGCCTGCAGATGCTGGAAGGCGATATCTACAGCCGCGCCTATGCGGGCCATGCTGCAGACAAACTGGACGTGGCGCTGGCGCGTCTGAGCGATGAGCTCGATGACCCGGCCCTGCACATCGCCGACGCGCGCTATCAGGCCATCGCCGCCATTTGCGACGTGGTCAGTAACGCCCTGACGGCCGAGCCAAGCCGCTTTACGGCCGCCGTGGACAAGATTGTACTCAACCGCTTCCTCGGTTTGCCGATCTTTTTACTGGTGATGTACCTGATGTTCCTGCTCGCCATTAACATCGGCGGCGCACTACAGCCTGTGTTCGATGCCGGTTCGGTGGCGATATTTGTCCACGGCATTCAGTGGCTGGGTTACACCCTGCACTTCCCGGAATGGCTGACCATTTTCCTAGCCCAGGGGATCGGTGGTGGTATCAACACCGTTCTGCCGCTGGTACCGCAAATCGGCATGATGTACCTGTTCCTGTCGTTCCTTGAGGACTCCGGGTACATGGCCCGCGCGGCCTTCGTGATGGATCGCCTGATGCAGGCCCTGGGCCTGCCGGGTAAATCCTTCGTCCCGCTGATTGTCGGCTTCGGCTGTAACGTGCCGTCGGTAATGGGTGCGCGCACGCTTGATGCCCCCCGCGAACGTCTGATGACCATCATGATGGCGCCATTTATGTCCTGCGGAGCGCGACTGGCTATCTTTGCGGTCTTCGCCGCGGCCTTCTTTGGTCAGCAAGGAGCACTGGCGGTCTTCTCGCTGTATGTGCTGGGCATCGTGATGGCGATCCTGACCGGGCTCATGCTTAAACACACCATCATGCGCGGGGAAGCGTCACCGTTTGTGATGGAACTGCCGGTGTATCACGTGCCGCATCTGAAAAGCCTGGCGATCCAGACCTGGCAGCGCCTGAAAGGTTTTGTGCTGCGCGCCGGTAAAGTGATTGTCATCGTCAGCATCTTCCTGAGCGCGCTGAACAGCTTCACCCTGAGCGGGCAGGCGGCGGATAACATCAACGACTCCGCCCTCGCCTCCGTCAGCCGCGTCATTACCCCGGTGTTTAAACCCATTGGCGTGCATGAGGATAACTGGCAGGCGACCGTTGGCCTGTTCACCGGAGCGATGGCAAAAGAGGTGGTGGTCGGCACCCTGAACACGCTGTACACCGCAGAGAATATCCAGGAAGAAGCGTTTAACCCGGCAGCGTTCCACCTCGGTGATGAACTGCTCGGCGCGGTGGAAGAGACCTGGCAGAGCCTGAAAGACACCTTCAGCCTGAGCGTACTGGCGAACCCGATTGAAGCCAGCAAAGGCGACGGCGAAATGGCCACCGGTGCCATGGGCGTGATGAGCGAGAAATTTGACAGCGCGTCAGCGGCCTACAGCTACCTCATCTTTGTCCTGCTCTATATTCCGTGCATCTCGGTGATGGGGGCGATAGCCCGTGAGTCCAGCCGCGGCTGGATGGGGTTCTCCATCCTGTGGGGATTAAACATCGCCTACTCGCTGGCGACGCTCTTTTACCAGACCGTTAACTTCAGCCAGCATCCGCGCTACAGCCTGGTCTGCATCCTGGCGGTTGTGCTGTTTAACGTGCTCGTTCTCGGTCTGCTACGCCGGGCACGCAGCCGCGTCGATATCAACCTGCTGGCAAACCGTAAAACCGCCGCGACCTGCTGCAACAGCCCGGCGGGCGATTGTCACTAGGGGGAGCCATGGCATCGTTGATTCAGGTTCGTGATTTACTGGCGTTGCAGGGGCGTATGGAGGCAAAACAGCTGAGCCTCAGCCTGCATACGCCGCAGCCAATGATCGATGCCATGCTGGAAAGACTGGAAGCGATGGGGAAAGCCATACGTATTCAGGAAGAGCCGGACGGTTGTCTGTCCGGCAGTTGTAAACATTGCCCGGAAGGGAAAGCCTGTCTCAGGGAGTGGTGGGCACTTCGTGACTGAAGGCGATCAACGCTGAACAAAACTCGGCAGGATGCGAGATAAACGGCGCATGGGCCGCTTTGGCGATTGTCAGCGATTGACTCTCTGGCCACAGTTCATCCAGCAGTGGTACCACTTTGCGTGGAACCAGCCCATCCAGATAACCATAAATGCGCAGGTGGGGCACCGCCAGCGCGGTCAGCGGCTCACGCAGGTCGACCGTTTTCAGTAACTCGAGTCCCCCGTTCAGCACCTCCACGTCCGGCATCGGCAGCGACAGCACGGTCTGCTTCAGCAGACGAGCATCCTTACGGGCGCTCTCCGTCCCCATCGTCTGCAGAGCCAGGAAGCGTTCTACTGTTCGCTGGTAATCTTCGCTCAACTGCCGCTGGAAGTTGCTCAGTACATCCGGCTTAATACCCGGCCACTCCTCCTGCGCACTGAAGTTCGGCGACGAGGCCACCGTTACCAGCGCCTGCACGCGTTCAGGGTTCGTTAATGCAACCTCACTTGCCACCAGCCCGCCCAGACTCCAGCCGAGCCAGATGGCCTGTTGCGGTGCGGCGGCCAGAACCTGCTGCGCCATCTCTTCAAGCGACATCGCCCCATAGCCGCGGCTGCGGCCAAAACCGGGTAAATCCACCAGATGCAGCGTGAAATGCGAGGCAAGTTCCTCATTTACGCAATGCCATACTTCCGCATTCAGTCCCCATCCGTGCAGCAGCACAAGATGGCGATTTCCCGTCCCGACGGTCTGCCACCACAGCGTGTTCATCAGTTACTGTTCTCTTTTTTACATGGAGGTTGCCTATGCTAACAGTGCCCGGCTTGTGCTGGCTATGCCGAATGCCGCTTGCGCTGAGCACGTGGGGAGTCTGTTCTGTCTGCACGCGTTCGCTGGCAAGCAGCATCACAACGTGTCCACAGTGCGGTTTACCGGCGTACAGCCCACAGTTTCCCTGCGGTCGTTGCCTGAAAAAACCACCGCCGTGGAGCGCTCTGGTGGCGGTTGATGATTACGTTCCACCGTTAAGCAGGCTTATCCACGCGCTGAAGTTTTCCGGCCAGAGTGCGCTGGCTCGCCCTCTCGCCCGCCTGTTATTGCTGGCGGTGTTGCAGGCACGGCGCACCCGCGCGCTGCCGAAAGTGGATATGGTGGTGAATGTGCCCTTATACCAACGCCGTCACTGGCGGCGTGGCTACAACCAGAGCGACCTGCTCTGCCGTCCGCTCGCCCGGTGGCTCGGCTGTCAGTACCCCGCCGCTGCGCTGACACGCCGCTATGCCACCGCCATTCAGCATCAGCTGAATGCCCGGCTTCGCAAAAGGAACCTCAAAAACGCCTTTCGCCTTGAATTCGCCGTCAAAGGGCTCCATATCGCGATTGTGGATGATGTCGTCACCACAGGCAGTACCGTTGCTGAACTTTCCCGACTGCTTTTGCAAAGCGGCGCCGCGTCGGTTCAGGTATGGTGTCTGTGCCGTACCTTGTAGCCCTTCTCCAATGGGCGTATGATTATACCCAGGTAATTTAGTCAACTATTAGGCCAAAGCTATGATCCGTATTTCCGATTCTGCACAAGCGCACTTTGCCAAACTGCTGGCAAATCAGGAAGAAGGGACGCAGATCCGCGTGTTTGTGATCAATCCAGGCACTCCGAATGCAGAATGTGGTGTCTCCTATTGTCCGCCAGACGCGGTGGAAGCAACTGACACTGCCCTTAAATTTGACCAGCTCACCGCCTATGTTGATGAGCTGAGCGCGCCGTATCTTGAAGATGCGGAGATCGACTTCGTCACCGATCAACTGGGCTCGCAGCTGACGCTGAAAGCGCCAAACGCCAAAATGCGCAAGGTCTCTGACGATGCCCCGCTGATGGAGCGCGTAGAGTATCTGCTGCAATCCCAGATCAACCCGCAGCTGGCCGGCCACGGTGGTCGCGTTTCCCTGATGGAAATCACTGACGAAGGCTACGCAATTCTGCAGTTTGGCGGCGGCTGTAACGGTTGTTCCATGGTCGATGTAACCCTGAAAGAAGGGATCGAGAAGCAGCTGCTGAACGAGTTCCCTGAACTGAAAGGCGTGCGTGACCTGACCGAACACCAGCGCGGCGAGCACTCTTACTACTGATTCATTGCCCGTCTGTATTGCCCGGTGGCGCTGCGCTTACCGGGCCTACAAGTACAATGCGGTCTGATGCCCTCACCCCGGCCCTCTCCCGCGGGAGAGGGTGAAAACATAAAAAACGGTAACCTCATGGTTACCGTTTTGCGTTTACCTCTATATGTTGACCTGCGTCTCATAATTTAAATTTTGCCCTCCAAGGTGATTCTCAATCACGCCATGTTACCCGTATCATTCTCATGGGCACTAAACACACTCATAACAGCCGACTAAACTAAATAGTTTCCAAGGTATCAGTATTAGTGCCGTTAACCACTCTGTTCCCAGTTGGGACAACCGGAACGTGTCGTTGAAACAATGACGTTACCCATAACAATTCAAAGGCCAGGTAAATCATGCCATTAGTCATCGTTGCTATCGGTGTTGTGTTATTACTGCTCTTGATGATCCGTTTCAAAATGAACGGGTTTATCGCTCTGGTTCTGGTGGCACTTGCAGTCGGTCTGATGCAAGGGATGCCGCTGGTCAAAGTTATTAGTTCCATTAAAGCGGGTGTCGGCGGCACGCTCGGCAGCCTTGCGTTGATCATGGGCTTTGGCGCCATGCTCGGCAAAATGCTGGCAGACTGCGGTGGCGCACAGCGTATTGCCACCACGCTTATCGACAAATTTGGTAAGAAGAACATCCAGTGGGCAGTTGTGTTAACCGGTTTTACCGTCGGTTTCGCACTGTTCTATGAAGTGGGCTTCGTGCTGATGCTGCCGCTGGTCTTCACCATTGCGGCGGCGGCGAGCATCCCGCTGCTGTATGTGGGTGTCCCGATGGCTGCGGCGCTGTCCGTAACGCACGGCTTCCTGCCACCGCACCCGGGCCCAACCGCTATTGCCACCATTTTCCATGCCGATATGGGTAAAACCTTGCTGTTCGGTACGATTCTGGCGATCCCAACCGTGATTCTGGCTGGCCCTGTTTATGCCCGCTTCCTGAAAGGCATTGATAAGCCGATTCCGGAAGGTCTGTACAGCGCGAAAACCTTCACCGAAGAAGAGATGCCTGGCTTTGGCGTCAGCGTCTGGACCTCTCTGGTCCCGGTGATCCTGATGGCGATGCGCGCCGTGGCAGAGATGGTTCTGCCGAAAGGTCACGCGTTCCTGTCCGTTGCTGAGTTCCTCGGCGACCCGGTGATGGCCACGCTGATTGCGGTGCTGATTGCGATGTTCACCTTCGGCCTGAACCGCGGTCGTTCCATGGATCAGATCAACGACACGCTGACCTCTTCCATCAAAATCATTGCCATGATGCTGTTGATCATCGGCGGTGGCGGTGCGTTCAAGCAGGTCCTGGTCGATAGCGGTGTGGATAAATACATCGCGGCCATGATGCATGAAACCAACGTGTCGCCGCTTCTGATGGCCTGGTCTATCGCCGCAGTTCTGCGTATCGCGCTGGGTTCTGCAACCGTTGCGGCAATCACCGCAGGCGGTATCGTTGCGCCACTGATTGCCACCACGGGCGTCAGCCCTGAGCTGATGGTTATTGCCGTCGGTTCCGGTAGCGTGATTTTCTCTCACGTGAACGATCCGGGCTTCTGGCTGTTCAAGGAGTACTTCAACCTGACTATCGGTGAAACCATCAAGTCCTGGTCCGCGCTGGAAACCATTATTTCGGTGTGCGGTCTGGTCGGGGTGCTGCTGTTGAATATGGTGGTTTGATGTAAAAAAGCCGGGTGGCGCTGACGCTTACCCGGCCTACGTTCTATTCCCTCTCCCTCTGGGAGAGGGTTAGGGTGAGGGTGAAACTACCGCTTCTTACCCACCGCCCTTCTGCGCTTATCCAAATCCTTAATCAGCCTGTTCACCCCGTCATCGGCAAACATCGTCTCAAGCGTGGTGGATAACTTGCGGCGCCAGTTCTTGTACTGATAGCTGGTGCCCGGGATGTTCACCGGCTCCGCCATATCAATCCAGTCTTCCGGCTGCAGGCCCAGCAGGGCGCTGTTGCTGTCGGCAATGTAGCGCTGCAATCCGCGATTGAGCGTCGGCGTCATCGCCATCAGCGACGCTTTATGCCCGGCGCGTTTCGGCAGACAGCCGTGCTTATGCAGTGCATCCAGCAGACCCTGCTTCGCCAGCTCGCGATCCTGATACAGGCCGCGAAGCACATCTTCATCCGGATAGAGACCCAGGGTTTTACCGAGCGTCAGATCACCGTTTTCCCAATAGCCACGAAGCGTAGGAAGGTCATGCGTCGTCGCGACTGCCATTGACTGTTCAGGGTACGCTTGCGGCGCGCGGAAGGTTTTCTCATGGTCGTTTTCAAAATAGAGCACTTTATAGGAGTAAACGCCGCTGTCGCGAAGCTTACTGACGATTTCCACCGGCACGGTACCGAGATCTTCGCCGATGACCATGCACTGATGACGTTTACTTTCCAGCGCCAGGATCGACAGCAGATCGTCAACCGGATACTGAACATACGCCCCGTGATCGGCCGTTTCACCGTAGGGGATCCACCACAGGCGCAGCACGGACATCACGTGGTCGATACGCAGCGCACCACAGTTCTGCATGTTGGCGCGCAGCAGGTCGATAAACGGCTCATAGGCACGCGCCGCCATTACGTGCGGATCCATCGGTGGCAGGCCCCAGTTCTGGCCGAGCGGGCCCAGAATATCCGGTGGTGCGCCTACGGAGGCCTTCAGGCAGTACAGCTCACGGTCACACCAGGTTTCCGCCCCGCCCTCTGCCACACCGACGGCCAGGTCGCGATACAGACCGATCGGCATCTTATAGCCCTGACTCACCTGCCAGCAGGCGGCAAACTGGCTGTACGCCAGCCACTGCAGCCACAGGTAGAAGTCCACTTCATCGGCATATTTTTTACAGAACGCTTTGACTTCAGGCGTGTCGACGGATTGATACGCTTCCGGCCAGACCGGCCAGCCCCAGCGCATTTCGTCCTCTTTCACCTGATACGCATGCAGCGCATCGAACGCCGCCTGCCAGTAGAGGCTCTCGCCCTCCTGCGCCACAAACTGACGGAAGGCGGCCATCTCTTCATCATCACGCTGAGAAAAGCCTTTCCACGCCAGACGCAGGGCAGCCATCTTCAGCGCCGTCACGGTGGAATAGTCCACCCAGTCTGCTTCACGCGCCTGCTTCAGCGCCTGCTGAGTGGTACTCAGTGCCCACCACGCCTGCGCTTCCGGGCTGTTTTTAAAATCCTCTAACGCATTCACGTCGATGTAAATCACGTTAAGCCAGCGACGGGACGACGGGCTGTACGGGCTGGCGCTCTCCGGGTTAGCCGGATAGAGGGCGTGGATCGGGTTGAGGCCGATAAACGCGCCACCGCGCTCCCCCACCGATGCCAGCATCTTTTTCAGGTCACCAAAATCGCCGATGCCCCAGTTGCTGTCAGAGCGCAGGGTGTAGAGTTGCACGCAGGCCCCCCACAGCTTTTTGCCTTCGAGCAACGCCTGCGGCTCATAACAACGTTTTGGCGCCACGATCAACCGGCAGTGAAAGCGCAGTTCGTCCTGGGTGAGCGTTAGGGTGTGGTAACCCTCCGGCAGCTTCGCCGGAAGGGTGAGTGCTTTGCCGCCGGTGGCGTGGCCCTTGTGCTGATGTCCCTCTTCGGTGGTCAGCAGCCAGGTAAACTCGCCACGTCCTTCCACCGCCAGCGACATCTTCTTGCCCGCAGTGAAGACTTTGACGTTCGGTACCGGCGTGGCCGACGCTTTCGCGTCGGTTTTGTGCATGGCATCCAGCAAACGTCTTTTGGTGTCGGCGCCAATAGACTGTGGTTTGCCGTGAGCATTAATGTAACTGAGGCTGATCCCCGCCGCCTGCGCGGCACTGTCCAGACGTTTACTCTCCATCGCGCTTCCTTAGCGTTTTGCCTGCCAGATACGAGCCTGATAATCACGGATTGAACGGTCAGAGCTGAACATTCCGCAGCGGGCTGTGTTCAGAATGCACGCCCGGGTCCACGCCTCCTGGTCACGGTACAGCACGTCGACCTGTTTTTGCGCTTCCACGTAGGCCGTGAAGTCCGCCATCACCAGATACGGGTCGCCGCCGTGTTTGTTCATGCTGTGCAGCATCTGGTCAAACGCGTGCTTATCGCCATCGCTGTATTTACCGCTTTCCAGCTCTTTCAGCACCGCATCCAGCACTTTGTCCTTCTTACGCCATTTCACCGGATCGTAGCCTTTGGCCTTGAGGGCTTTCACCTCTTCAACCGTATGACCAAAGATAAAGATGTTCTCTTCTCCGACCTTCTCGGCAATCTCTACATTCGCACCGTCGAGCGTACCGACAGTCAGCGCGCCGTTCAGCGCCAGCTTCATGTTGCCGGTACCGGACGCTTCTTTACCCGCGGTCGAGATCTGCTCGGAGATATCCGCCGCCGGGATCAGCATCTCTGCGGCAGAGACGCAGTAGTCCGGCAGGAACACCACCTTCAGCTTGTCGCCCACTTTCGGATCGTTGTTGATAGCCTCCGCCACTTTATTAATGGCGAGGATAATGTTTTTCGCCAGGTAGTATCCCGGTGCCGCCTTCGCGCCGAACAGGAACACGCGCGGCACGCGGTCAGCCTGCGGATTCTCGCGGATCTCTTTGTACAGCGCGAGGATATGCAGCAGGTTCAGGTGCTGACGTTTATATTCGTGCAAACGCTTAATCTGGATGTCGAAAATGGCGTTCGGGTTAATCTCTATACCGGTACGCGCTTTCACAAACGCCGCCAGACGCACTTTGTTATCCCGCTTGATGGCGCGGTACTGCTCGCGGAACTTCGCGTCGTCCGCGTATTTTTCCAGATTGATCAGCTGGTCCAGATCGTTGGCCCACTCTTTCTTCAGCGTTTTGTCCAGCAGACCGGCCAGCAGCGGGTTGCACTGTTTGATCCAGCGACGCGGCGTGATGCCGTTGGTCACGTTATGGAATTTGGTCGGCCACAGCTGGTGATATTCCGGGAACAGATCTTTCACCACCAGATCCGAGTGCAGCGCCGCCACACCGTTCACCGCAAAGCCGCTCACCACGCACATATTTGCCATGCGCACCTGTTTGTCATGTACCACGGCCAGCTTCGCCCAGACCGCTTTGTTGCCCGGCCAGGTTTTATCCACCAGCGTTTTAAACTGGTCATTGATCTTATTGATGATCTGCATATGGCGCGGCAGCAGCGTTTTCACCAGCTTCTCGTCCCAGCACTCCAGCGCTTCTGGCATCAGGGTGTGGTTGGTGTAAGCAAAGGTGCGGCTGGTGATCGCCCAGGCGTCATCCCAGCTCAGCTGGTGCTCGTCGATCAGCACACGCAGCAGTTCCGGGATCGCAATGGTTGGGTGCGTATCGTTAAGCTGAATCACTTCAAAGTCAGGCAGCTGTGTCAGCTTGCGGCCCGCCAGGTGGTGACGACGCAGAATATCCGCCACGGAGCAGGCGCACTGGAAGTACTGCTGCATCAGACGCAGTTTCTTGCCCGCCAGATGGTTGTCGTTCGGGTAGAGCACTTTGGTCAGCTTCTCGGCGTCGATGCCCTGCTGTTCGGCACGCAGGAAATCGCCGTCGTTAAATTTGGTCAGGTTAAACGGATGCGCATGCTTCGCCTGCCACAGACGCAGCGGTTGCGCCACGCCGTTACGGTAACCGAGCACCGGCAGGTCCCAGGCTTCGCCGATAAACGTAAATGCCGGTTCCCAGAGACCCTGTTTTGATACTTTGCCGCCAATGTTCACCTGCACATCCAGCTGCGCGTTGTGGCGGAACCACGGGTAGGTGTTACGGTGCCAGTCGTCCGGCGCTTCCATCTGATGCCCGTCTGCAAATGACTGACGGAACAGACCGTATTGATAGTTCAGGCCGTAACCAATGGCCGACTGCCCAACCGTTGCCATCGAATCGAGGAAACAGGCCGCCAGACGTCCCAGACCGCCATTGCCCAGCGCCGGGTCAATCTCTTCTTCCAGCAGATCGGTCAGGTTAATGTCGTGTTCTTTCAGCACATCCCCTACCTCCTGATACCAGCCGAGGTTCAGCAGGTTGTTGCCGGTCAGACGACCGATCAGGAATTCCATCGAGATGTAGTTGACGTGGCGCTGACCTTTTACCGGTTTTGCCAGAGGTTGAGCATCCAGCTGCTCTGCGAGCGCACCGCTCACCGCCTGCCACCACTGGTGAGGCGTCATCTCGTTTGCAGCATGAAGGCCAAAACGCTGCCACTGACGCGTCAGGGCAGCCTGGAATTGAGCTTTGTTGAAGGTAGGCTGTGACATAGGGGATCGGCATCCTTTAGAAAGAAAACACAAGTTGGCGCTAGTGTGCCTGGCTCATTTCTCCTCTTCCTCCTCCTGCAGGGGATTAGGCAGGGAGGAGTAGCGGGGATGAGCATAAAAGTGTGATCGAGGCCACTCTGAGAGCATAGTCGGAGTGTGTCAGGAAGATAAAAAGATAACCGGGAAGCGTGTCAGGAAAATGAAATGCAGTTTCGGGTGAAATTAAAACGCGCTGAAATGATTACTTACGTAGAATAATATTTCTGCAATCGGGTCAGAACGAAGAAGATTATTAATTTCACTAAACTTTACCCCGCGTTTATTAAATTTGACGTCACTATACCTTTCTGAAACCAGTTTCAGCGTAGCCGCAGCACAGCCATACAAGCCAGCATTGACGCGGCATCACAGCCCTTTCCAGAAAGTTCCATCATCTGTCTGAATGTTTTGTGACAGAGTGCAAATTCAGAGCCACCAAATCCAGACATAACTTGCAATAGTTCTCTTTCTGGCCGACCTTATATCTATTAATTACGAAGCGCAAAAAAAATAAATTCTCTCGTTCCCCACAGTGAAGTGAAACCTATGTTGATTCCGTCTAAATTAAGTCGCCCGGTTCGTCTTGACCATACAGTGGTCCGCGAGCGTCTGCTGGCTAAACTTTCCGGCGCGCATAATTTCCGACTGGCGCTGGTTACGAGCCCTGCAGGTTATGGAAAAACAACGCTCATTTCGCAATGGGCCGCGGGTAAGAGCGATCTTGGCTGGTACTCTCTTGACGAGGGTGACAACCAGCAAGAACGTTTTGCCAGCTATCTGATTGCTGCTATTCAGCAGGCCACCAACGGGCACTGCGTGGCCAGCGAAGTGATGGTGCAAAAGCGCCAGTACGCCAGCCTGTCCTCCCTTTTCTCTCAGCTGTTTATCGAACTGGCCGAGTGGCATCGCCCGCTTTACGTGGTCATTGATGATTACCATCTGATCACCAACCCGGTTATCCATGAGTCCATGCGCTTTTTCCTGCGTCATCAGCCGGAAAACCTGACCCTGGTGGTGCTGTCGCGTAACCTGCCGCAGCTGGGCATTGCCAACCTGCGCGTGCGCGACCAGCTGCTGGAAGTCGGTAGCCAACAGCTGGCCTTTACCCATCAGGAAGCCAAACAGTTCTTCGACTGCCGCCTTAACTCACCGATTGAGGCCGCCGAAAGCAGCCGCCTGTGCGATGATGTCGCCGGCTGGGCGACAGCGCTGCAGCTGATTGCCCTCTCCGCCCGGCAAAACAACAGCCCGGCGCATCAGTCTGCACGTCGTCTTGCGGGGATCAACGCCAGCCACCTTTCTGACTACCTGGTGGATGAGGTGCTGAACAGTGTCGATCCTTCGACCCGTAATTTCCTGCTGAAAAGCTCCCTGCTGCGTTCCATGAACGACGCCCTGATTGTGCGCGTGACCGGCTGCGAAAACGGGCAGCTGCAGCTTGAAGAGATTGAACGCCAGGGGCTGTTCCTGACGCGGATGGACGATCCCGGCGAATGGTTCAGCTATCACCCGCTGTTTGGCAGTTTCCTGCGCCAGCGTTGCCAGTGGGAGCTGGCGACTGAGCTGCCGGAAATCCACCGTGCCGCCGCCGAGAGCTGGATGGCGCAGGGCTTCCCGAGTGAGGCCATTCACCATGCGCTCGCCGCCGGTGATGCCAGCATGCTGCGCGATATCCTCCTCAACCACGCGTGGGGATTGTTTAACCACAGCGAACTGACGCTGCTGGAAGAGTCGCTGAAAGCGCTGCCGTGGGAGAGCCTGCTGGAGAACCCACGTCTGGTGCTGCTGCAGGCCTGGCTGATGCAAAGCCAGCACCGCTACAGCGAAGTGAATACCCTGCTGGCGCGTGCCGAGCAGGAGATGGAAAGCGATATGGATACCACCCTGCATGGCGAATTTAACGCCCTGCGGGCACAGGTTGCGATCAACGATGGCGATCCGGAAGAGGCTGAGCGGCTGGCGATGGTCGCGCTGGATGAGCTGCCGCTGGCCAACTTCTACAGCCGCATTGTGGCGACCTCGGTACATGGCGAGGTACTCCACTGCAAGGGTGAGCTGACGCGCTCCCTGTCGTTGATGCAACAAACCGAACAGATGGCCCGCCGTCATGATGTCTGGCATTACGCCCTGTGGAGCCTGATCCAGCAAAGCGAAATCTTATTTGCTCAGGGGTTCCTGCAGGCAGCCTGGGAGAATCAGGAAAAAGCGTTCCAGCTGATCCGCGAGCAGCATCTGGAACAACTGCCAATGCACGAGTTCCTGTTGCGTATTCGCGCCCAGCTTCTGTGGGCGTGGTCGCGCCTGGATGAGGCCGAGAGCTGTGCCCGTCAGGGTGTGGAAGTGCTCTCTGGCTTCCAGCCGCAGCAACAGCTGCAGTGCCTGGCGCTGCTGGTACAGTGCTCGCTGGCGCGCGGGGATCTGGATAATGCCCGCAATCACCTGAACCGTCTGGAAAATCTGCTTGGCAATGGTCAGTACCACAGCGACTGGGTTTCAAACGCCGATAAGGTGCGGGTGATTTACTGGCAGATGACGGGTGATAAGAAATCCGCCGCCAACTGGCTACGCCAGACGCCAAAACCGGAGTTTGCCAATAACCACTTCCTGCAAAGCCAGTGGCGGAATATTGCCCGCGCGCAGATCCTGCTGGGTGAGTTCGAGCCTGCTGAGATTGTGCTGGAAGAGCTGAACGAGAACGCCCGCAGTCTGCGCCTGATGAGCGATCTCAACCGTAACCTGCTGCTGCTTAACCAGCTCTACTGGCAGGCCGGGCGTAAAAATGATGCCCAGCGCGTGCTGCTGGAGGCGTTGCAGCTGGCGAACCGCACCGGGTTTATCAGTCACTTTGTGATTGAGGGCGAAGTGATGGCCCAGCAGCTGCGTCAGCTTATTCAGCTCAACACGCTGCCGGAGCTGGATCAGCACCGCGCCCAGCGCATTCTGCGCGAGATTAACCAGCACCATCGCCACAAGTTCGCCCACTTCGACGAGAACTTCGTTGAACGCTTGCTGAATCATCCGGAAGTGCCTGAGCTTATTCGTACCAGCCCGCTGACGCAGCGCGAATGGCAAGTGCTGGGGCTTATCTATTCAGGCTACAGCAATGAGCAGATTGCCGGTGAGCTGGCGGTGGCGGCAACCACCATCAAAACGCATATTCGTAATCTGTATCAGAAGCTGGGCGTGGCGCACCGTCAGGATGCAGTGCAGCATGCACAGCAGCTGTTGAAGATGATGGGGTATGGGGTGTAAGTCCTCTGCGGTCTGATGCCCTCACCCCGGCCCTCTCCCACAGGGAGAGGGAGAATGGCTTCTCAA
This sequence comes from Enterobacter sp. WCHEn045836, assembly GCF_003965585.1. Taxonomy (NCBI): domain Bacteria; kingdom Pseudomonadati; phylum Pseudomonadota; class Gammaproteobacteria; order Enterobacterales; family Enterobacteriaceae; genus Enterobacter; species Enterobacter sp. WCHEn045836. Next base: position 94,768 of record NZ_RXPT01000013.1, on the reverse strand, counting down.
CATAACTCTAACTGCAAATTATTATCCTTAATCACCTGCAGCACCCCCGCCGGCGGCATCACGTCGGTGTAGACCGCATCCACCATGCTGATACTGCCCATGTTCACCATCGCGTTACGGCCAAATTTGGAGTGGTCCACCACCAGCATCACGTGACGTGAATTTTCAATGATCGCGCGCTTGGTGCGCACCTCGTGATAATCAAACTCCAGCAACGACCCGTCGCTGTCGATGCCGCTGATCCCCAGAATGCCGAAGTCGAGACGGAACTGAGAGATAAAATCGAGCGTCGCTTCGCCAATGATGCCGCCGTCGCGGCTGCGCAGTTCGCCCCCGGCGAGGATGATGCGGAAATCGTCTTTCTGCATCAGGGTATTGGCCACGTTCAGGTTGTTGGTCACGATGCGCAGGTTTTCGTGATCCAGCAGCGCATGGGCGACCGCTTCTGGCGTGGTGCCGATATCAATAAACAGCGTCGCCCCGTTGGGGATCTGGGTGGCGACTTTGCGGGCGATGCGCTCTTTCTCTGCCGTTTGCGTGGCTTTGCGGTCATGCCACGAGGTGTTGACCGAGCTGGACGGCAGCGCCGCGCCGCCATGGTGGCGCAAAATACGGTTTTGATCGGCAAGATCGTTCAGGTCGCGGCGGATGGTTTGTGGGCTGACGGCAAACTGTTCCACCAGCTCTTCAGTGCTGACGTATCCCTGTTTTTTTACCAGTTCGATAATGGCGTCATGACGTTGTGTTTGTTTCATGAAATATCCCTGGGAATTATGTTCGTTTTCGCGCATGGAGCGTGTCGGCAAACGCCATTGCCAGCCCGACGGCCAGCCCGGTGACGTGCGCACCATTGGCGATAGACATACCAAACAGATCAAACCATCCGGCAATTAGCCATATTAACGCAAAGGTTATCAATCCGCGCTGCAGATAGATGCCACTTTCGGGGTCGCGCTCGCCTCTGAGCCAGACATAGCCCATCAGGGCATACACCACGCCGGATAAACCACCGAACCACGGGCCGCTGAATTTGTGCTGCACATAGCCGCTCAGCAGGGCGCTAATGATGGTGATAACAATCAGCTTGCCGCTGCCCAGACGCTTCTCCACGGCCCCGCCGAGATACCACCACCACAGCAGGTTGAAGAGAATATGCATCACCGAGAAGTGCATCAGCGCGTGGGTGAAATAGCGCCAGACGTCAAAATCCAGAGACGGGTCGTACGGCCACGCGAGGGCGATCATCACGCTCTGGTCGCCCACCACGTTCATAATGATGAAGACGATAATGCAGGCCGCCATCAGCAGCAGCGTAAACGGACCTGCGCGTTCGCGAATGGTGGCAAGAAAAGGGAAGCGCCGGTAATGCAATCCGCTCCCCGTCTGCCCGGATTGCCAGCTCGCGGCCAGGTAGCGGGGATCGGCGGGGTTCTCAAGAAAGCGGGTCAGTTCCGCATTCACGCGATCCGCCTGGCTTTCATCCGCCAGCCAGACATCGGTTTTCGTGTGCTGCTGAACGGTCAGGATGATGCCCTGGGTTGCCATATAGTCGACAAACGCCTGGGCGACGCGCGGATTGGTAAAAGAGGTGATCATCAACATGGGCGGCGGTCGCTTATTTCCACACAAAAGGGGACAGTATAGCGGGATCAGCGCTCAAAAGCGTATTCCACTTCTGCCGGGAAATGACGATGCCAGGCATCGAAACCGCCGTCGACGCTGTAGACCGCATCATAGCCCTGCTGGATAAGATACTGCGCCGCACCTTTGCTGCTGTTGCCGTGATAGCACATCACCATCACCGGCGTATCGAAGTCGTTATCGCGCATAAACGCGCCCAGCGTATCGTTGGTGAGGTGGAACGCCCCCGGGGTGTGGCCCATCGCAAAACTCTGCGGATCGCGGATATCCACCAGCACCGCCGTTCCCTGGTGCATCTTCTGGTGGGCTTCTTCTACGTTAATACATTCAAACTGATCCATGGTGTTCTCTTTCTGTTGTTCAGGTTGGGTGCGCTCTGATGCCCTCACCCCAGCCCTCTCCCACGGGGAGAGGGAGAAAAGTTAGTCGCACTATTTTATCCCGTAGTGTACGTCCTGGCGGCGGGTAAACGCCATTATGTTATCCATATCACTCTAAATTGTTTTTTTGATGTTACCAAAAGCGCGTTCCTTTGCTATCATGAGCGATATCGAACATTTCTGAGCTTTAACGAAAGTGCGTGAGGGTGTTATGGAAACCAAAGATCTGATTGTGATAGGCGGTGGCATCAACGGTGCCGGTATTGCGGCAGACGCCGCAGGACGCGGATTATCCGTACTGATGCTGGAAGCTAACGACCTCGCCTGCGCGACGTCGTCCGCCAGCTCCAAACTGATTCACGGTGGCCTGCGCTACCTGGAGCACTACGAATTCCGCCTGGTCAGTGAAGCGCTGGCCGAACGTGAAGTGCTGCTGAAGATGGCACCGCACCTGGCCATCCCGATGCGCTTCCGCCTGCCCCATCGCCCGCATCTGCGTCCGGCGTGGATGATTCGAATCGGTCTGTTTATGTACGATCATCTGGGTAAACGCACCAGCCTCCCGGGTTCAACCGGTTTGCGTTTTGGCTCAGAATCGGTCCTTAAGCCTGAAATCGTGCGCGGTTTCGAATATTCCGACTGCTGGGTGGACGATGCGCGTCTGGTGCTGGCCAACGCACAGATGGTTGAGAAGAAAGGCGGGGAAGTGAAAACCCGTACCCGCGCCACCGCTGCGCGCCGTGAAAACGGCCTGTGGATCGTCGAAGCGGAAGACGTGGATACCGGCGAGAAGTTCAGCTGGAAAGCGCGCGGTCTGGTCAACGCCACCGGCCCATGGGTGAAACAGTTCTTCGACGAGGGGATGCATCTGCCTTCTCCGTACGGTATCCGCCTGATCAAAGGCAGCCACATTGTGGTACCACGCGTGCACACCCAGAAGCAGGCCTACATTCTGCAGAACGAAGACAAGCGCATCGTGTTTGTGATCCCATGGATGGACGAATTCTCCATCATCGGCACCACCGACGTGGAGTACAAAGGCGATCCGAAAAACGTCGAGATCGACGAGAGCGAAGTGAGCTACCTTCTGAAGGTGTATAACGCGCACTTCAAGAAACAGCTGTCCCGCGATGACGTGGTCTGGACTTACTCCGGCGTGCGTCCGCTGTGCGATGACGAATCTGACTCACCGCAGGCGATTACCCGCGACTATACGCTCGATATTCACGACGTGGACGGTCAGGCACCGCTGCTCTCCGTGTTTGGTGGCAAGCTCACCACCTACCGTAAGCTGGCTGAGCACGCGCTGGAAAAACTGGCGCCGTACTACAAAGGCATTGGCCCGGCGTGGACCAAAGGCGCGGTACTGCCTGGCGGGGAAATTGCCGGTAACCGCGATGATTACGCTGCGAAACTGCGTCGTCGCTACCCGTTCATCACCGAAGGCATGGCGCGCCACTATGCCCGTACCTACGGCAGCAACACGGAATTGATCCTGGGTGACGCGAAAGAGATTGCCGACCTGGGCGAACATTTTGGCCACGAGTTGTACGAAGCCGAACTGCGCTATCTGGTGGAACATGAGTGGGTTCGCCGTCTGGATGATGCCATCTGGCGTCGTACCAAAGAGGGAATGTGGCTGAACGCCGAACAGCAGTCGCGTGTGGCGCAGTGGTTGCTGCAGCATGCGGGAAAGCGTGAGCTGTCGTTGGCGTCGTAATGCGATCGGTGCGGGCTGATGCCCGCACCCTGCCCCTCTCCCACCGGGAGAGGGAACAAACACTAAAAACGGCAACCAGGGTTGCCGTTTTGCTTTTATAACCGCACCGGATCGATATGCCAGATCGTCTCGGCATACTCCTTGATGGTCCTGTCTGACGAGAAATACCCCATATTGGCGATGTTACGCATCGCGACGCTGGTCCACTTCTCCTGCTGACGATAAAGCTCGTCCACCCTGTCCTGACAATCCACGTAGCTGCGGTAATCCGCCAGCACCTGATAGTGGTCGCCAAAGTTAATCAGCGAATCCACCAGGTCCCGATAGCGCCCAGGCTCGTCTGGGCTAAACACCCCGGTGGCGATTTGCGTCAGCACCTGACGTAGCTCCTCATCCTCTTCGTAATACTCACGCGGCGAGTAGCCCTTCTTGCGCAGCGCCTCCACCTCTTCCGTGGTATTCCCGAAGATAAAGATATTCTCCGCCCCCACGTGCTCCAGCATTTCGACGTTGGCCCCGTCCAGCGTACCGATGGTCAGCGCACCGTTAAGGGCAAACTTCATGTTACTGGTGCCGGACGCTTCCGTCCCGGCGGTGGAGATCTGCTCAGAGAGATCGGCCGCCGGAATGATCAGCTGCGCGAGGCTGACGCTGTAGTTCGGAACAAAGACCACCTTCAGCTTGTCGCCAATATCCGGATCGTTGTTGACCACCTTCGCCACATCGTTGATGAGGTGAATAATGTGCTTCGCCATGTAGTAGGCGGACGCCGCCTTACCGGCAAAGATCTTCACGCGCGGTACCCACTCCGCCGTCGGATCGGCCTTGATGCGGTTATAGTGGGTGATCACATGCAGCACGTTCATCAGCTGGCGCTTGTACTCGTGAATACGCTTGATCTGCACGTCGAACAGCGCTTTCGGGTTCGCCACCACGTTCAGATGCAGCGCCAGCCAGACTGACAGACGTTTTTTGTTCAACAGTTTGGCTTCCCGTACGGCCTTGTTCACCGCCGGGAAATCAATATGCTGTTCAAGCTCGCTCAGTTGGCTGAGATCGGTTCGCCAGGTGCGGCCAATGTGTTCATCCAGCACCTCAGAAAGCGGCTGGTTTGCCAGCGCCAGCCAGCGACGCGGCGTAACCCCGTTGGTCACGTTGCAGAAACGCGTCGGGAAGATCTTCGCAAAGTCCGCAAACAGCGACTGCACCATCAGGTTCGAGTGCAGCTCTGACACCCCGTTCACCTTGTGGCTGATCACCACCGCCAGCCAGGCCATGCGTACGCGGCGACCGTTCGATTCATCGATGATAGAAGCGCGACTCAGCAGGCCGGTATCGTTCGGATACTGCTCCTGCAACGTCTTGAGGAAGTAGTCGTTGATCTCGAAGATAATCTGCAAGTGACGCGGCAAAATTTTGCCGAGCATATCCACCGGCCAGGTTTCCAGCGCTTCGCTCATCAGCGTGTGGTTGGTGTAGGAGAAGACCTGACAGGTCACCTCGAACGCGTCGTCCCAGCTGAACTTATGCTCGTCGATAAGCAGACGCATCAGCTCCGGGATCGACAGCACCGGATGGGTATCGTTGAGGTGAATGGCGGTTTTTTCCGCCAGATTGGCGTAGGTCTTGTGCAGCTGATAGTGACGGCTGAGGATGTCCTGAATCGTCGCGGAGACGAGGAAATACTCCTGACGCAGGCGCAGCTCACGCCCGGAATAGGTCGAGTCGTCCGGGTAGAGCACGCGGGAGACGTTCTCGGAGTGGTTTTTATCTTCCACCGCCGCGAAGTAGTCGCCCTGGTTAAATTTACCCAGGTTGATCTCGCTACTGGCCTGCGCGTTCCACAGACGCAGCGTATTGGTCGCGTCGGTGTCATAACCGGGAATGATCTGGTCATAGGCGACAGCGAGGATCTCTTCGGTTTCCACCCAGCGGGACTTTTTCCCTTCCTGCTGAATACGCCCGCCAAACCGCACCTTGTAGCGCGTATTGTGGCGTTTAAACTCCCACGGGTTACCGTATTCCAGCCAGTAATCCGGGGACTCTTTCTGACGCCCGTCAACGATGTTCTGTTTGAACATACCGTAGTCGTAGCGAATACCGTAGCCACGGCCCGGCAGGGCCAGCGTCGCCAGTGAATCCAGGAAGCAGGCGGCAAGTCGCCCCAGACCACCATTACCGAGGCCAGGGTCGTTCTCTTCGTCAATCAGCTCTTCTAAATCCAGCCCCATCTCCTCCAGCGCGCTTTTTACATCGTCATAAATACCCAGCGACAACAGCGCGTTAGACAGAGTGCGGCCAATCAAAAATTCCATCGACAGGTAATAAACCTGACGCGTTTCCTGTGAGAGCTGGGCGCGGTTGGAGCGCAGCCAGCGTTCGACCATGCGGTCACGCACCGCAAACAGGGTGGCGTTCAGCCACTCGTGCTTGTTGGCGATAACCGGATCTTTCCCGATGGTGAACATCAGCTTATAGGCGATAGAGTGCTTTAACGCCTCAACGCTGAGCGTGGGTGAAGAGTAGCTAAAAGGAGCGTTCATATCAGTAACTTCGCCTCGTTACATCAAGCGTTGATAGAGATCGCGGTATGACTGCGCCGCAACGTGCCAGCTAAAGTCCATGGACATCGCCTGGCGTTGAACGTAACGCCACAGCGACGGACGGGACCACAAGACGAAAGCACGCCGAATCGCCCGTAGCAGCGACCAGGCATTACTGTCCTCAAAGACAAACCCGCTGGCGATACCGTCCGCCAGGTTTTCCAGCGAGCTGTCAGATACGGTATCCGCCAGCCCGCCCGTACGGCGTACCAGCGGCAGGGTGCCGTATTTCAGGCCGTAGAGCTGCGTCAGGCCGCAGGGCTCGAAACGGCTTGGTACCAGGATGACGTCCGCGCCGCCCATGATCCGGTGCGAGAAGGCTTCGTGATAGCCAATCTGCACGCCCACCTGCCCCGGGTGTTCCGCCGCGGCCGCCAGGAATCCTTCCTGCAATACCGGGTCGCCCGCGCCGAGTAGCGCCAGCTGTCCGCCCTGCTCCAGCAGACCCGGCAACGCCTCCAGCACCAGATCCAGCCCTTTCTGGCTGGTCAGACGGCTCACCACCGCGAATAACGGCACTTTGTCGTTAACCTTCAGCCCCATCGCAATCTGTAGCTGGCGTTTGTTTTCCGCTTTATCTTCCACGGAATCACGGCCATAGCGGGCCGCCAGCAGCAGATCGGTCTCGGGGCTCCAGATCTGTTCATCGACACCGTTGAGGATACCCGACAGACGCCCTTCACGATGGCGCTGACGGAGCAACCCTTCCAGGCCGTAACCAAACTCAGGCTGCGTGATTTCACGGGCGTAGGTCGGGCTGACGGCCGTGATGTGATCGGCATAATAAAGCCCGGCTTTCAGGAACGAGATCTGCCCGTTAAACTCCAGCCCATGCATGTTATAGAACGACCATGGCAGATCGATTTCATTCATGTGATGGGCGTAGTACATGCCCTGATACGCCAGGTTATGCACCGTAAAGACCGACTTCGCCGGGTGGCCCCGCGCCGCCAGGTACGCCGGAGCGAGCCCCGCATGCCAGTCGTGGGCGTGCACAATGTCCGGGCGCCAGAACGGATCCAGCCCTACCGCCATTTCAGCCCCAACCCAACCGAGCAGCGCAAAACGCAGCACGTTGTCGGTATAGGCAAACAGGTTCGTATCGTGATACGGGCTACCTGGCCGGTCATATAAGTGCGGCGCGTCGATCAGGTAAATGCCCACGCCATTGTAATGTCCATACAGCAGGGTGATGCGTCCGGCAAAGGTGTCACGGCGCGTCACCACCTTTGCATCGGGAATGCCGCGCCGGATATCCGGGAAGGCGGGCAGCAGGACTCGGGTATCGACTCCGCCGGCGATTTGCGCCGCGGGTAATGCACCAAGAACATCCGCCAGGCCGCCCGTTTTTAACAACGGGAACATCTCAGAACATACGTGTAAAACCTGCATCATCGCTCCTGTTTGATCTGCAGCTTCCGCAACATTTCCCGTGTGACTAACACGATCCCCTCTTCAGAACGGTAGAAGCGACGTGCATCTTCTTCCGCGTTTTCACCAATCACCATTCCTTCAGGAATGACGCAGGCACGGTCGATCACGCAGCGACGCAGACGACACGAACGCCCGACCCAGACATCCGGCAGCAGCACCGCCGAATCGATATTACAGAATGAGTTTATACGCACGCGCGGGAACAGCACCGACTGCACCACCACCGAGCCGGAGATAATGCACCCGCCGGAGACCAGCGAGTTCAGCGTCATGCCGTGGCTGCCGGAGCGGTCCTGCACGAATTTCGCTGGCGGCAGGGATTCCATATGGGTACGGATCGGCCAGTTCTGGTCGTACATATCCAGCTCAGGCGTGACGGAGGCCAGATCGAGGTTGGCTTTCCAGTACGCTTCCAGCGTTCCCACATCGCGCCAGTAAGGTTCCGCATTCGGATCTGACTGCACGCAGGACAACGGGAAAGGATGTGCATAGGCCATGCCAGCTTTGGTAATTTTTGGAATGATGTCTTTGCCGAAATCGTGGCTGGAGTGTTCGTCTTTATCGTCTTCTTCCAGCAGCTCATAAAGGTAATCTGCATCAAAGACATAGATCCCCATACTGGCGAGCGATTTGGTGTCATCTCCCGGCATGGTGGGCGGGTTGGCCGGTTTTTCAACGAAGTCGATAATTTTATCGTCCGCGTCCACGTGCATCACGCCAAACGCCGTCGCTTCAGCAACGGGCACCGGCAGACACGCCACGGTGCAGCGCGCCCCTTTCTCGACGTGGTCAATGAGCATGTGGGAGTAGTCTTGCTTGTAGATGTGGTCCCCGGCGAGGATCACGATGTACTCCGCGTTGTAGCGGCGAATGATATCGAGGTTCTGGGTCACCGCATCAGCGGTGCCGCGGTACCAGTTTTCACCGTGAACACGCTGCTGGGCAGGCAGGAGATCGACAAACTCATTCATCTCTTCGCTGAAGAATGACCAGCCGCGCTGAATATGCTGCACCAGGGTGTGCGACTGATACTGCGTAATGACGCCAATGCGGCGAATACCGGAGTTCAGGCAGTTGGACAGTGCAAAATCGATAATCCGGAACTTACCACCAAAGTGAACAGCCGGCTTGGCGCGCTTGATGGTCAAATCTTTCAGACGGGTTCCGCGCCCGCCAGCGAGGATCAGGGCAACCGTTTTTAAGGGGAGCTGGCGTGCCAACATTAAGGGATCGTTCTTCTCTAATCTAACCATGACTAACTCCTTTTTTATCATCTTTGGAATACGCACACTCCGTGCGCAGGCCCGTGCCAGACAGCCATTACTACCGGATTATCCGCTCCGGCAAAGGGGGGAACGGCGCGCCATTCCCCGTCAGGTAAAACAATCTCTGCGACGTCATCCGTCGCGTTCAGCGTAACCAGCCAGCGATCCGAAAGCAGGATCTGCAGGCGCGGTATGCCGTGTTGCCACTCTTGCGCGCTTAACGGTTGCGCGTCTTGATTCAGCCAGCGAACGTTGCCGTCGCCCTCCTCCCACCAGCGGTTGGCGGTGAGCGCGGGGATCTGCTGGCGAAGATGGATCAGCGCCGCGGTAAAGTGAATCAAACCACTGTTCGCTTCTCCCCAGTCGAGCCAGGTTAAGGTGTTGTCCTGGCAATACGCATTGTTGTTACCGTGCTGGCTGTGGCCATGTTCATCCCCTGCCAGCAGCATCGGCGTGCCCTGCGACAACAGCAGCGTGGTCAGCAGCGCATGCACGCTGGCACGTCGCCGTTCGATAACGTCAAGGCTTCCGCCTAACCCTTCTATACCATGATTAAAGCTATGGTTATTGTTAGTGCCATCGCGATTCTCCTCGCCATTTGCCTCATTGTGTTTCTGATTGAAACAAACGCAGTCCCGGAGCGTAAAACCGTCGTGCGCGGTCACCAGGTTGACGGTGGCAGAAGGTCGTTTGCCATCGCGTTTAAACAGATCGCTGGAAGCGGCAAAGCGTCCGGCGAACTCCCCCAGAGACAGATTTCGCGCCAGCCAGAATCGGCGTACGGCATCGCGATAATGGTCGTTCCACTCGGCAAACAGCGGCGGGAAATTGCCCACCTGGTAGCCGCCTTCACCAATATCCCACGGCTCGGCAATCAGCTTCACCTGCGAGAGCACCGGACAGTTTCTTATCGCCTCAAACAGCGGCGCCTGCTGGCTGAACGCCGGCGTGCGTCCCATCACCGGAGCCAGGTCGAAACGAAAACCGTCAACATGGAACGTTTCCACCCAATATTTCAGGCATTCGTAAGCAAAATGCGTCACCGCCGGATGGCTGAGGTTGAGCGTGTTACCGCAACCGGTCCAGTTGTGGTAATCACCATCCTCTCTGATCCAATAATAGCTACGGTTATCAATTCCGCGCATGGAGAGCGTCGGGCCGTCGAGATCGCTTTCCGCGCTGTGGTTCAGTACCACGTCCAGAATCACTTCGATACCCGCCGCATGAAGCGCCTTCACCGCATCGCGAAACTCATCCCGCGCCTTGTCCGGGTTGACGGCATAGCGCGGGTCGAGCGCAAACATTGCCAGCGGGTTGTAGCCCCAGTAGTTGCTCAGCCCCAGCCGCTGCAGGCGAGGCTCGCTGGCGAAATGGGCGATGGGCAACAACTCCAGAGCAGTGATCCCGAGGTGTTTCAGATAGGCGATCATGGTCGGATGGCCGAGCGCCTTATAGGTGCCGCGCATCTCTTTGGGGATAGACGGATGGAGGTAGGTCAGCCCTTTTACATGGGCCTCATATATAACGGTGTTGCCCCACGGCGTGCCCGGCGGGGCATCGTCTTCCCAGTCGTAGTGGTCACCCACCACCACGCTTTTCGGGACGATATGGGCGCTGTCGCGGTGGTCGGGTTCCCCATAGCCGACGTGGAAAATCGGGTCATCTTTAAATTCGCCCTCCACGCGGTGGGCACAAGGATCAATCAGCAGCTTCGCCGGGTTAAACCAGTGCCCCTGAGAAGGCTCCCAGGGACCATGAACGCGAAAACCGTAGTGCATTCCAGGCCGCCCGCCGGCCAGGTAGCCGTGCCAGGTATCCCCGGTGCGTGCCGGTAAATCGTAACGATGTTCGTTACCTTCACCGTCAAACACACAGAGTTCGACCCGCTCCGCGTGAGCAGAAAAGAGGGTGAAATTGACCCCCTTTCCGTCATAACTCGCCCCGAGCGGTTCGGGTTTACCTGCCGTAAGCTGCGTCATTCGCCCTCCCGCACCAGCCAGATGGTACCGAGCGGCGGCAGCGTCAGGCTCAGGGAGTTGGGGCGCCCGTGGCTTTCAAGAGCATCGCTCTGCACCAGACCGCCGTTACCGGCATTGCTGCCGTGGTAATGCATGGAATCGGTGTTGAGGATTTCGCGCCACTTACCGGCCTGATTAATGCCAAAGCGGTAATGATGACGGGGTACCGGCGTAAAGTTGCTGGCGACAATAATCTCGTTGCCCGCTTTATCCCGGCGCACAAAGACAAACACCGAGCGTTCGTTGTCGTCCACCACCAGCCACTCAAAACCGTAGGGATCGAAGTCCAGCTCGTGCAGCGCTTTATGGTGGCGGTAGGTCAGGTTAAGGTCACGCACCAGTCGCTGTACGCCGTGATGCCAGTTATCGCCCCCTTCCAGCAGATGCCAGTCGAGACTGGTATCGTGGTTCCACTCGCGCCCCTGGGCGAACTCATTGCCCATAAACAGCAGTTTTTTGCCCGGGAAGGCGAACATCCAGCCGTAGTAGGCGCGCAGGTTGGCGAACTTCTGCCACGCGTCGCCCGGCATCCGGTCGAGGATGGATTTTTTACCGTGCACCACTTCATCGTGCGACAGCGGCAGCATGAAGTTTTCGGTGTAGTTGTAGAGCAGCCCGAAGGTGAGTTTGTCGTGATGGTACTGACGATAGACCGGGTCGAGCTTCATATAGTCGAGCGTGTCGTGCATCCAGCCCAGGTTCCACTTGTACCAGAAGCCCAGGCCCCCCATGGACGGTGGACGCGAAACACCGGCAAAGTCAGTCGACTCTTCCGCCATCGTCACCGCACCCTCAACCTGCTCGCCAATAATGCGGTTGGTGCTGCGCAAAAATTCGATGGCTTCCAGGTTTTCACGGCCGCCATATTCGTTCGGGATCCACTCCCCCTCTTTACGGCTGTAGTCGCGGTAAATCATCGATGCCACCGCATCCACGCGCAGGGCATCAATGCCAAAACGTTCGATCCAGTACAGCGCATTCCCGACGAGGTAGTTCGCGACTTCACGGCGACCGTAGTTGTAGATAAGCGTGTTCCAGTCCTGGTGATAGCCTTCGCGCGGGTCGCTGTGCTCATACAGCTTCGTACCGTCAAACTCGGACAGACCAAAGTCATCAGACGGGAAATGGCCTGGCACCCAGTCGAGGATCACGTTCAGCCCGGCGGCGTGTGCGGCATTGATAAAATAACGAAAGTCGTCGCGCGTGCCGAAACGGCGCGTCGGGGCATACAACCCGGTTGGCTGGTAGCCCCAGCTTCCGTCAAATGGATGCTCATTGACTGGCAGCAGCTCAAGGTGGGTAAAGCCCATCCATTTGGCATACGGCACCAGCTGATCGGCAAGCTCCCGGTAGCTGAGCCAGAAGTTGTTATCGGTGTGGCGTCGCCAGGATCCGAGATGCACTTCATACACGGAGATGGGGGAATCGAAACGGTTGGCCTGTTTGCGCTCCTCGCTCTGCACCACTTTTTCCGGCAACCCGCAAATCAGCGAGGCGGTATCCGGGCGCATCTGCGCTTCGAACGCGTACGGGTCCGCTTTAATGCGCAGCTTTCCGTGGGCGTCGATCATCTCAAATTTATAGAGCTGACCGTTTTGCGCGCCGGGGATGAACAGTTCCCAGATGCCCGTTTCCCGACGCAGGCGCATCGGATGACGGCGACCATCCCAGTAGTTGAACTGCCCGACAACGGAGACGCGCCGGGCGTTAGGTGCCCACACGGCAAACCGCGTGCCGGTGATGCCGTCCATCGTATCCGCATGGGCGCCCAGCGTTTCGTACGGGCGTAAATGGGTACCTTCAGACAGCAGCCAGGCATCCATCTCCTGTAACAGCGGACCAAAACTGTAGGGATCGTCGATCAGGTTTTGCTGACCGTGCCAGATGACGGCGAGTTGATAACGAAAAGGGTTTTTACGACGGGGCATGACGCCCGAGAAGAAGCCACGCGAGTCGAGGCATTCCAGATTGCCTACCTTGCGGCCGGTTTTAGGTTCGATAACCCACACTTCTGTGGCATCCGGTAACAGCGCACGGACTTCCAGTCCCGCCTCTGTTTGGTGCATCCCCAGCACAGAAAAGGGGTCGGCAAAATGACCCGCAATAAGCGCATTAATCACGTCTCTATCCACACGATCGGACATGGTATTCATCCTGTTTTTTATGTCGCCCTTTTTAAGCGCCTGGGACGACTTTAATGTGACCTGAACGGGCTTCCACTTAGTCCCGTCCTAACCTCAGGTAAGAAATGACTCTTCCTTAAAGCATAGCCAACGCTCTACATGACTCCTGATAAAAAATAAGACATACGCGTTTTACTCCATGTAGTACGCAAAAAAAGGGGGTGAAAATCACCCCCGGTAGTTAACAAATTATTACGCCAGTTGGCGCAGCATGCGGCGTAGCGGCTCGGCGGCGCCCCACAGGAGCTGGTCACCCACGGTGAACGCGGAGAGGAACTCTGGCCCCATGTTCAGCTTACGCAGACGCCCTACCGGCGTGGTCAGCGTGCCGGTGACGGCCGCTGGCGTCAGTTCGCGCATGGTGATATCGCGATCGTTTGGCACCACTTTCGCCCACGGGTTGTGCGCGGCGAGCAGCTCTTCCACGGTCGGAATAGACACATCTTTTTTCAGTTTAATGGTGAAGGCCTGGCTATGGCAGCGCAGCGCGCCGATACGTACGCACAGACCGTCAACCGGAATGGTGTTCGCGGTATTGAGGATTTTGTTGGTCTCCGCCTGACCCTTCCACTCTTCACGGGTCTGGCCGTTATCCAGCTGTTTGTCGATCCACGGGATCAGGCCACCGGCCAGCGGTACGCCAAAGTTATCCACCGGCAGTTCGCCGCTGCGGGTCAACTCGGTGACTTTACGCTCGATATCGAGGATTGCGGACGCCGGGTTTGCCAGCTCGGCCGCAACGCTGTGGTGCAGCTGGCCCATCTGGGTCAGCAGTTCACGCATATGACGCGCACCGCCGCCGGACGCGGCCTGGTAGGTCGCCACGGAGACCCACTCCACCAGGTCCTGCGCGAACAGGCCGCCGAGGGACATCAGCATCAGGCTGACGGTACAGTTACCGCCGACAAAGGTTTTCACGCCGTTGTTGAGGCCTTTGGTGATCACGTCCTGGTTCACCGGGTCGAGAATGATGATGGCATCGTCTTTCATGCGCAGCGAAGAGGCTGCGTCAATCCAGTAGCCCTGCCAGCCGCTTTCACGCAGCTTTGGATAGATTTCGTTGGTATAATCGCCGCCCTGGCAGGTCACAATAATGTCGAGTGCCTTCAGCGCTTCCAGATCGTAAGCATCCTGCAACGTCCCTGTGGTACCACCAAAGGACGGTGCAGCCTGGCCGAGCTGGGAAGTGGAGAAGAAGACCGGGCGGATAGCGTCGAAATCGCGCTCTTCAACCATGCGTTGCATGAGTACAGAGCCGACCATACCGCGCCAGCCGATAAAACCAACGTTTTTCATAGCATTTGTTTCCTGCAGAGGGTGTGTGCTGATTGTGCAAGCCAGTATTGAACTGGGATATGCTTCACATTACAAAATGCTGCCAAAGTCGCAAGCGAAATTAATCGATGATTGCCCGGCAATCAGAAAAAGAGCTAATCATCCTAATAACCATAGAGAAATTCAGGGCTAATTTACATGAGTGAAATCATTTCTGCGGCGGTTTTATTGATCCTGATAATGGATCCTCTGGGAAACCTGCCGATCTTCATGTCGGTGCTGAAGCACACCGAACCCAAGCGCCGACGGGCGATCATGATCCGCGAGCTGCTTATCGCCCTGCTGGTGATGTTTATCTTCCTGTTTGCCGGGGAAAAAATTCTCGCCTTCCTGAATCTGCGCGCCGAAACCGTTTCGATTTCCGGCGGGATTATTCTGTTCCTGATTGCCATTAAGATGATTTTCCCGAGTGCCGAAGGGGGCAGCAGCGGCCTGCCGGCGGGTGAAGAGCCGTTTATCGTACCGCTGGCGATCCCGCTGGTCGCCGGGCCGACCATTCTGGCCACATTGATGCTCCTGTCGCATCAGTATCCCAACCAGATGAGCCATCTGGTGATTGCCCTGCTGATTGCCTGGGGCGGAACGTTCATCATCCTGCTGCAGTCGTCGCTGTTCCTGCGCCTGCTGGGCGAGAAAGGGGTCAATGCGCTGGAACGTTTGATGGGGCTGATTCTGGTGATGATGGCGACGCAGATGTTCCTGGACGGGATCCGGGCGTGGATGAAGGGCTAGGTAAAAGCAAAACGGCAATCCTTGATTGCCGTTTTTAGTGTTTGCTCCCTCTCCCCGTGGGAGAGGGCGAAAATCGGGGTTAGCTCAGCAGCGTAAACGCAATCATCCCGACAATCGCGCCCGTGGTGCCGAGGATAGTTTCCATCAGCGTCCAGGTTTTCAGGGTTTGCGCTTCAGTGGCACCGGTAAATTTACCGAACAGCCAGAAGCCTGCGTCGTTCACGTGCGACACCACAATCGAGCCACCCGCGATACAGATAGACAGCGCCGCCATCTGCGCACCGGAGTAGTTAAGCTGTTCAATCACCGGCATCACCAGGCCAACCGCCGTTAAACAGGCAACAGTCGCAGAGCCCTGAATGATACGCACCGCCGCCGCCAGCACGAAGCAGGTCACCGCGATGGGCAGACCCATTCCGGTCAGCGCTTCACCCAGTGCCGGACCAACACCGGAATCCACCAGCACCTGTTTGAACACACCGCCCGCACCGATCACCAGCAGGATAATACCCGCTGGCTGCAGCGCAGCGCCGCAGATTTCCATCACGCGGTCTTTCGGCATCCCCTGACGCATCGCCAGGCCATAAATCGCCACCAGGCACGCCACCAGGATCGCGGTGAACGGGTGACCGATAAATTCGAACCATTCGTACGCGGTAGAGCCCACCGGTACAAAGCGCGCGGCAATGGTTTTCAGACCCACCAGCACCAGCGGCAGCAGGATCAGAGACAGGCTGAAGCCGAAGGACGGCATTTTACCTTCGCCCAGGTGCGGCTCGGTAATATCATCAGGAATATGCAGTTCAACGTAGCGGCTGATGAAGTTGCCCCACAGCGGACCGGCGATAATCATTCCCGGGATTGCCGCGCACAGGCCAATCAGGATCATCCAGCCAAAGTCAGCGTGCATCTGGGAAGCCAGCAGCATCGGTGCCGGTCCCGGCAGGAGAAACGCCGCCGCCGCCGCCACGCCCGCAAACAGCGGAATAACCAGCTTCACAAGGTTAGTACCGGTATGGCGCGCCATGGAGAACGCCACGCTAATCAGCAGCACCACGGCCACTTCAAAGAACAACGGTAGCGCGCAGATCAGACCGGCCAGGCCAATCGCATAGTGTGCACGACTGTGACCAAACGATTTCAGCATCTTGACGGCAATCTGGTCGACCGCGCCCGTCTCATGCAGGATCTTGCCAAACATCGCGCCCAGCGCGACCACAATAGCCAGGAAGCCCAGTGTGCCCCCCATCCCTTTTTCCATCGTCGCAGCGATCTTGTCGAGCGGCATACCGGAAAAGAGACCTGCACCAATAGAAACCACCATCAAAGCAACAAAAGCATGCATACGCGCTTTCATCACTAAAAACAGCAGCAGCAATACCGAACCCACTGCTGTCAACACTAGCGTTAATGTACTCAAAACTTACTGCCTTTTGTTAATGACCTCTATGGTGCTGGCAACAACACCCTCCAGTGACTGATCGATATCAACCACTAAGACGTCTTTTTCATCTTCACCCGGCTCCTGCAGCGCTTCGAACTGTGTGACCAGCATCTGGGTTTTGAAGAAGTGGCCTTTACGCGCCTTGAGACGGCTTTCAATGACCTCGAAATCGCCTTTCAGGTAGATGAAAGAGAGGTTCGGGTTGCCGTCGCGCAGCAGGTCGCGGTAGGTTTTTTTCAGCGCAGAGCAGACGATCAGGGAAACTTTATTGGTGCGCTGCATGGCAAACGCGGCATCGTTCAGCGCCTGTAACCACGGTTTACGATCGTCGTCGTTCAGCGGCTCGCCGGAAGCCATCTTCATGATGTTGCTGCGCGGATGGAGGAAGTCGCCATCAAGAAACGCCGCATTAAGTTGATGCGCCACTTCGCTTGCCACGGCAGATTTACCGCTACCGGAAACGCCCATCAGGACGTAAACGTGGTGATCATGATTAGTCGTGCTCAAAGGGTGTCCCTCAGTCAATTGTTACGGGTAACAGTTATCGGTAACATTGTCCTGCCGGGGCAAAAGAGAAGCAATATCCAAACGTGCGCGAAGTGAATAAGTGTGAGCTACTTCAAATTTGTCGGATTAAATAGATCCACCCGGTGACAAGGTGAAACCTAAATCTAACATTTTCGGGGTCACTGCTTCACCACGAATGCGCGCCAGCAAGCGTTCTGCGCCAATGCGGCCCATGCGTTCACGCGGTGTCAGGACGCTCGCCAGACGCGGCTCCATCACCTGACCGATGTCATGGCCGTGGAAACCGGCAATCGCCATATCATCGGGGATCTTCAGCCCCAGACGCTGGCATTCGAACGCTGCACCGACCGCAAGGTCATCGTTGGTACAGAAAATACCGTCCAGTTGTGGATACTCGCGCCGTGCCTGCCGCATCAGCTCAATACCCGACGTATAGGACGAGGACTGCTCCACCATCACGCTGTACGGGGTCAGATTTGCGTCAAGCATCGCCTGCTCGTATCCCTTCTGTTTGATGATAGTACGTTCATCAAGACGCGCACCCAGGTAGGCGATATGACGATGACCGCGCGCGATGATCGCCGCCGTCATCTGCCGTGCCGCTTCGAAGTTGTCAAACCCCACGGCAATATCAAGGCACGGCGACTGGCTGTCCATCAGTTCCACCACCGGAATACCAGCCACTTCAATCATCTTCAGCGTACGGGGGGTATGAGTACGTTCAGTTAAAATCAGGCCATCGATGTTCCAGGAAAGCATCGATTCAAGACGTTCTTCTTCCAGTTCCGGTTTGTAGCCGTAGTGCGCCAGCATGGTCTGGTAACCAAACGCATCCGTGACGCTTTCAATACCGCGCAGCACTTCGGCAAAGACCTGGTTGGTCAAAGAAGGCAGGAGGACGCCCACCGCACGACTGGTGGCATTGGAGAGAATATCGGGTGCGCGGTTGGGGATATAACCCAGTTCATCGAGAGCAGCGGCAATCTTGCCACGCAACGCTACGGAAACCTGTTCCGGGTTACGTAAAAAACGGCTGACCGTCATTTTGGTCACACCAACACGATCGGCGACATCCTGAAGTACGGGGCGTTTCTTTTTCATCGTCCTGAGAAATCTTGAAGAGAGAGATTTGCTCAGTTTATCACGGACAAAGCCCATCCTTCCCCTGTCAAAGGGAAGGATGGGCATTTATTTATGATTTATTACACCGGTGGCAGATCAAACAGCAGAATTTCACTTTCGCTGTCGGCATGCACGGAGAGCGCTTGCTCATCCCAGATGGCCAGACCATCCGCCGTTGTCGCTTTGGTGCCGTTGATGGACACGTCACCTTTCACCACCTGGATCCAGACGCGGCGGTTTGCGGCGATCTGGTGTACAGACTGTTCGTCTTTCGCCAGTGCCCAGCGGTAAAGCTCCATATCCTGATGCACTTTCAGCGAACCTTCACGCGCATCCGGTGAGAGCACCAGCTGTTTGCCCTGTTTGGCGTCAAAGCGGCGCTGTTCGTAGCGCGGCGTGATGCCGGTCTCTTCTGGAATGATCCAGATTTGATACAGGTGCAGTTTTTCCGTTTTGCTCGGGTTGTACTCGGAGTGACGTACACCGGTACCCGCGCTCATGATCTGGAACTCGCCCGCCGGAACCTGCTCTTTATTGCCCATGCTGTCCTGGTGCTCAACCGCCCCTTCCAGCACATAAGTCAGGATTTCCATGTCTTTATGCGGGTGGGTACCGAAGCCCTGGCCTGCATCAATCACGTCATCGTTAATCACGCGCAGTGCGGAGAAGCCCATGAAGTTCGGGTCGTAGTAGTCGGCAAACGAGAATGAATGCCATGAGTCCAGCCAGCCATGATTCGCGTGACCACGTTCGTTTGCTTTGCGTAAGTAGATCATTGTTTTCACCCTCAGTTCGTTTCGATGGAGTAAGTGTGGACGCAAACCGCCTGGGATCATAGAGGGTGAAAATTGACTCCTCTGTTCAAAAATTATGAACAAGTACAGAGGAGCCTTTTTTGCTTATTTCGCAAGGGTTACCGTGGCAGGAGAAGCCTGTTCGAAGGCCCGTTCAAGGATTTCGAGATTAGTCAGAACGTCAGATTCCTTGACGTAATTTGCCGCACCGCGGGTAAGGGTTGCATACAGCGCGTCGTAGACGCGGCCATAGTCGCCGGTTTCTGGCGTAAGCTCTTCTCTGACCGTCACACCTTCTGCGTTCACATACTCCAGTACGCCAACCGAATCATCCGCCGCAAAGCCCGGCTCACCCGGCATGATATTGGCCTTCAGGCTGGTCTCCTGCTGATCGATACCGTACTTGATAAACGAACCTTTCGTGCCGTGAACGATAAATTTCGGGTAGTCGATTTTCACCAGATGGCTGGTTTTGACGATGGCTTTCAGGTCGCCGTAGAACAGCTGCGCTTCAAAAGTATCGTCCGGGTTGGCTTTGTTACGCAGGCTACGGATGTCATACGCCACGTGGTCCGGGCATGATCTGATCCATGGTGTGCACGCCCAGGCCATAAAAAGAGCCATCCTGCGGCAGGCCGGGTTTGGTTTCCGCCACCGGGCGGTAGTAGTCGAAGTGGCTTTCCATTTCCACGATGTCGCCGAGCTTGCCGCTTTCTATCGCCTTTTTCGCCGTCAGGAAACAGCTGTCAAAGCGGCGGTTCTGATACGGCGTGACGGTCAGCCCTTTGCTCTTCGCCAGCGCGAACAAGGTTTTCGCTTCGGCAATGGTCGGGGTGAAAGGTTTTTCGACCAGCACGTTTTTACCCGCGTCGAGCGCGCGTTTCGCATAGTCAAAATGGCTGTCGGCATGGGTACAGACGATGACCAGTTTAACCTGCGGGTCGTTAAGCACCTCATCCAGATCGCTGGTGAAATGGATGTGGGAATACTGCGGGGACTGCTCTTCTGGCTTCGCGCGGCGACGGTAGATATGCGCCACATGCCAGCTGTCTTTACGGTTGAGAACATACGGAAGGTGATAGCGGGTCGTACTTTTACCAAATCCAATAAATGCGCAATGTAGTGTCATGGCTCAGCCCTTTTGGAAGGTTACTGGGTCTTACCATAACAAAAAAAAAGCCAGCTAAAAGCTGGCTAAAGTAATACTGGAAGCAATGTGAGCAATGTCGTGCTTTCAGGTTCCCGTAGTGGTCTTCCTGAATGCAGAGCAATAATAATAATTCTCATTCGCACTTGTCCAATACTTTTTGCAAAAAATAGCGGTTGACTCAAATTTCAAAGTCACTGATGTTGGAAGGGATGTTTAACTGACTGAGGAACAAGGAATGAGTGAGATAGTGATACGCCATGCGGAACCGAAAGATTATGACGCCATTCGTCAGATCCACGCCCAACCGGAGGTGTACCACAACACACTACAGGTTCCTCATCCGTCTGAGCAAATGTGGCAAGAACGACTCACCGACCAGCCCGGCATTAAGCAGCTGGTCGCCTGTATAGACGGTAATGTCACCGGGCATCTGTGCATCGCTGTCGCGCAACGCCCACGCCGCAGCCATGTGGCTGATTTTGGGATTTGTGTAGGCGCGCAGTGGCAAAACCGGGGCGTTGCCAGCGCACTGATGCGCACCATGATTGATATGTGCGATAACTGGCTGCGCGTTGACCGCATTGAGCTGACGGTGTTTGTCGATAACGAGCCGGCGATTGCGGTGTACAAAAAACACGGATTTGAGATTGAAGGCACAGGCAAGCGTTATGCCCTGCGCAACGGCGAGTATGTGGATGCGTATTATATGGCGCGAATGAAGTAGTTTGTTGCCCTCACCCTAACCCTCTCCCACCGGGAGAGGGAATTACACAACAGATTAATACCCCGCCGTTAAATCATCCACCGACCGCGGGTCTGATGCGCCAAACAGCGCCCCATCCGGCCCCACCATAATGCTCTGGGTGCTGCCCATCGCCTCTTTTACCGCTACCTTCTGTCCGCGCTGCTCCAGCAGTTTGAGGGTGTCCGGGCTAAAGCCCTTCTCGACGCGCAGCTCATCCGGCAGCCACTGGTGATGGAAGCGTGGGGCGTTGGTCGCCTCCGCCACGTTCATACCAAAGTCGATACTGTTCACCACCATCTGCAGCACGGTGGTGATAATCCGGCTGCCGCCCGGGCTACCGGTCACCAGCCAGGTTTTACCATCTTTCACCACAATGGTCGGTGACATCGACGACAGCGGACGTTTCTTCGGCCCCACCGCGTTGGCATCGCCACCGACCAGCCCGTAGACGTTCGGCACACCCGGTTTGGCAGAGAAGTCATCCATCTCGTTGTTCAGCAGAATGCCGCTGTTGCCCGCCACAATCCCGGTTCCAAAGGTGGTATTGAGCGTATAGGTCACCGCCACCGCGTTACCATCTTTATCCACCACCGAGAAGTGGGTGGTCTGGTTACTTTCATACGGTGCCAGCTTGCCAGGGCGGATCTCGCTCGACGGCTTAGCCTTATTGATGTCGATCTGATCGGCAATGGATTTGGCATACGCTTTGTTGGTCAGCGCCTGCCACGGCACCTTCACAAAGTCCGGGTCGCCAAGGTATTCCGAGCGGTCGGCATAGGCGCGTTTTTCCGCCTCGGCCATCACCTGCATGGCATCGGCACTGCCGAAGCC
Source organism: Enterobacter sp. WCHEn045836 (assembly GCF_003965585.1). NCBI lineage: Bacteria > Pseudomonadati > Pseudomonadota > Gammaproteobacteria > Enterobacterales > Enterobacteriaceae > Enterobacter > Enterobacter sp. WCHEn045836. The sequence continues at coordinate 72,843 of NZ_RXPT01000013.1, read as the reverse complement.
AAACTTGTGCATATCGAAGTTTTCCAGAATGTTGAGGATCTGCACAATGTGGATCCCGCCGGAGGACGGCGGCGGCATGGAGAAGACCTCATAGCCGCGGTAGGTGCCGCTAATCGGCTCGCGCTCCACCGCCTTATACTCCGCCAGATCCGCTTTGGTGATCAGCCCGCCGTTTTTTTGCATCTCTTCGGCGATCTGGTCGGCAATCGCCCCTTTGTAGAAGGCGTCCGGGCCATGCTCCGCAATCAGCTCCAGGCTTTTGGCAAGGTTCTTCTGCACCAGCTTATCGCCCTTCTTCAGCGGCTCTCCGCCTTTCCAGAAGATCGCCTTGCTGTTTTCATGGTTCGGAATGACTTCACTGCCGTAGGTTTTAAGGTCATCGGCCAGGGCGTCATTCACCACAAAGCCGTCGCGCGCCAGCTTAATGGCAGGCTGGACCACTTTGTTCAGCGGCATCGTGCCGTATTTTTCCAGCGCCAGCGAGAAGCCCGCAACGGTGCCCGGCGTGCCGGACGCAAGGTGCGAGGTCAGCGATTTTTTACTGTCCGGGTTGCCCTGATCGTCAAGGAACATATCGCGGGAGGCCTGAGCAGGCGCCATTTCGCGGAAGTCGATAGCCGTCGTCTTTCCGTCTTTGGTGCGCAGCATCATAAAGCCGCCACCGCCGAGATTCCCCGCCTGCGGGTGTGTTACCGCCAGCGCATAGCCGACCGCCACCGCGGCATCCACCGCATTACCGCCCTGTTTGAGAATATCGACGCCCACTTTCGTTGCCAGCGCATCCACCGAGGCCACCATCCCGTGGGTTGCCCGCACGGGATGAAACACATCTTCCTCCACGCCATAAGAGACCGGAGGTGCCGCTGGCGGGTTAGCCGCCACGCTAAATGTACCGCCTGCCATCAGCGCAGCGATGGCGACCCAGCGCAAAAGGGTTGGTTTCATCATTATTGTTCTCCAGGTGAAGGGAGCCATATTCCCCGCTTAAGCCTGGTTCACAACTCCTAAAAAATCATCGTCATGGTGAATTCAGGGTAAACTTAAGAGAAACCTCACAGAAGGAGATGACAATGAAACGCTTACTTATTCTGACGGCGTTGCTCCCGTTTGCCGCACTTGCACAGCCACTCAATACGATGAATAACCCTAACCAGCCGGGCTATGTCATTCCGAGCCAGCAGCGTATGCAGACAGAGATGATGAGCCAGCAGCAACAGCAAAAAGGGATGCTGAATCAGCAGTTGAACACGCAGACCCGACTGCAGCAGCAGAGCCTGCAAAATCAGATGAACACTAACACCCAGCGCGTGCAGCAGGGGCAAATGCGCGAGCAGCCGCTGCCGAATAAAAACGGCGGGATGTTAGGGGGGATGAGTTCTTCAGGCAGCGGACAGCAGCATATGCTGCCGTCGCAGTCGAATGGCAGTATGCTTAATCCGCAGAACTAAAGTCCGGGCCGATCAGGTCAATCGCATCGGTACAGATGCTGTCCACCCCCCAGCGCAGCAGCTCAGCCGCACGCTGGGGTTTGTTGACGGTATACACCAGAATATGCAGCCCCGCCGCTTTCAGCATCTTCACCCGCGCCTCATCCAGCAGCTTATGATTGAGATGAATAGAGACACACGCTAAGCGGGTGGTCAGCTCACGCCAGTCCTCGCGCCACTCGTCCAGCAGCAGCCCGCGCGGCAGCTCCGGCACCGCAGCCTGTGCCGCTTCAAGGGCATCAATGTCAAATGACGACAGCAGCGGTGGCGTCATGCCTTCCCACAGCTCGCGTGCGGCCAGCGCAATCACGTTGCCCGTGAGCGGCCCGGTACCGGTCGTCGGTTTGATTTCGATGTTGGCCATCATCCCGTGTTGACGACAACGGTCGGCCACTTCCGCCAGCAGCGGCAGCGGTTCGCCTTTGTACTCGCCGCTGAACCAGCTTCCGGCATCCACCTTCAGCAGATCGCGCCACGGCAGTTCCCCCGCCACGCCCCAGCCGTTGCTGGTGCGTTCGAGGTTGTCATCATGCAGCAGGAAAATTTCGCCGTCTTTCGACAGCTTGGCGTCGAACTCAATCATCGTGTGGCCGTAGCGTGCGCCAACATCAATTGCCGCCAGGGTATTTTCCGGCGCCAGTTTACCGCCGCCACGGTGGGCGACGATGTGGGGATAAGGCCAGTTGCTCATACTCGTTGTCCTGTTTCACCGTCAAATAAGTGCAGGTGATTTTCCGGCAGATGCAGCCACAGCGTGCTGCCTGCTTTCGGGCGTTCCTGATGCGGCAGACGCACCACCATTTTTTGCTCGCCCCAGCGTCCGTGCGCCAGGTTATCTGCACCCAACATCTCCAGCGTGTCCATCACCAGCGGCACGCCGCCGTCCGCCTGAGAGGTTAAACCGATATGCTCCGGGCGGATACCGAGCGTCATCTTACGCCCGGCGTAGCCACGATAGTACCAGTTGATGGGTAATGCCATCCCGCTTTCCAGCTCAAAGTGGGTGCCCGCGCTGCTGATCCGCCCTTCCAGCAGGTTCATTGCCGGGCTGCCGATAAAACTCGCCACAAAACGGCTGGCCGGTTTTTCGTACACCTCCACCGGCGTGCCAATCTGCTCGGCAACGCCTTTGTTCATCACCATCACCCGCTGGGCGAGGGTCATGGCTTCGACCTGATCGTGGGTCACGTACAGGGAGGTGGTTTTCAGACGGCGATGCAGTTGCTGCAGCTCCAGACGCATCTGCACGCGCAGCTTGGCGTCGAGGTTAGAGAGCGGTTCATCGAACAGGAACACCGCCGGATCGCGCACAATGGCACGCCCCATCGCCACGCGCTGGCGCTGGCCGCCGGAGAGCTCGCGCGGACGGCGCTTAAGCAGGCCATCCAGCTCCAGAATGCGCGCCGCCTCTTTCACCCGCTCCTCGATATGCCCCTTGCCCATGCCTCGGATTTTCAGCCCCCAGGCCATGTTCTCTTCCACGCTCATGTGCGGATAGAGGGCGTAGTTCTGGAACACCATCGCGATGCCGCGGTCTTTGGGCTCCATCTCGGTCACGCGCTGGCGGTCAATCCAGATATCGCCGGACGTCACGCGCTCAAGCCCGGCCACCATGCGCAGCAGCGTGGATTTGCCGCAGCCGGACGGGCCGACCATGACGATGAACTCCCCGTCCGCCACGTCGAGGGTGAGCGGCTGAATCACCTGGGTTTTGCCATCCCAGCTTTTGGTCACTGCCTGTAGTTTTAAACCTGCCATCTTATTTCTCACTGTCTACTAAACCACGCACAAACGCACGCTGCATGGCTAAAACGATAACGACCGGGGGGATAAGGGTGAGCAGCATCGCCGCCATCACCTGGTTCCAGAGGGTGGTGCCTTCGCCGGTGGCGATCATGCCCTTGATGCCCGCCACGGCGGTGCCGAGGTTGACGTCCTGAATAATCAGCAGCGGCCACAGGTACTGGTTCCAGCCGTAGATAAAGGTGATCACAAACAGCGCCGCGAGGTTGGTTTTCGACAGCGGCAGCACGATGTCGCGGAAAAAGCGCATCGGTGAGGCGCCGTCAATGCGCGCGGCTTCAATCAGCTCGTCCGGCAGCGTCATAAAGAACTGGCGGAACAGGAAGGTGGCGGTCGCAGACGCCATCAGCGGCAGGGTTAAGCCCGCGTAGCTGTCGAGCATTTTCAGGTTGGCGATCACTTCCACCGTCGGGAAGATACGCACCTCCACCGGCAGCATCAGGGTGATGAAAATCATCCAGAAGAAGAGGTTGCGCAGCGGAAAGCGGAACCAGACGATGGCGAAGGCAGAGAGCATCGACACCGTGATTTTGCCTACCGTAATGCCGAACGCCATGATGAAGCTGTTGAGCATCATCAGCCAGAACGGCGCGCTGTTGGCCCCCACGCCCTGGGTCCAGATGGTTTTCATGTTCTCGAACAGATGCGTGCCTGGGATCAGCGTCATCGGCGTATCAAACACCGCTTTGGTGTCCAGCGTGGCGGCGACAAAGGCCACGTACAGCGGAAAGAGGATGACGATAATCCCCAGAATCAGCATGGTATGGCTGAAAATCGTCAGCCCGCGACGGTTCTCAATCATTGGTAGCGCACCTTACTTTCGACATAGCGGAACTGCACCACCGTGAGGATGATGACGAGGAACATCAGCACAACGGACTGCGCGGCGGAAGCCGAGAGATCCAGACCGGCAAACCCTTCGCGGTAGATTTTATAAATCAGCGTCGTCGTGGCCTGCACCGGGCCACCGGCGGTGGCCGCGTCGATGACCGGGAAGGTGTCGAAAAAGGCATACACCAGGTTCACCACCAGCAGGAAGAAACTCACCGGAGCAATCAGCGGCAGCGACAGCCTGAAGAAGCGGCGGATCGGGCCTGCGCCATCAATCGCGGCGGCTTCCACCAGCGAACGAGGAATGGACTGCAGCGCGGCAAAGAAGAACAGGAAGTTGTAGCTGATCTGCTTCCACACCGAGGCGAACACCACCAGGAACATCGCCTGGCCGCTGTTCTGGGCGTGGTTCCAGTCGTAGCCCAGTTCGGCCAGGAAATGGGTAATCAACCCGCGACCGGGGTTAAACAGGAAGATCCACAGCACGGCGGCGACCGCTGGCGCCACGGCGTAGGGCAGCAGCATCAGGGTCTGATACAGACGGCTGCCGCGCACCACGTAATCCACCAGCGCGGCGAAGAACAGCGAGGCGACAAGGCCGCTCACGGTGACCAGTGCGCTGAACTTCATCGTCGTCCAGAAGGAGTCCAGGTAGTAGCTGTCGTGGAACAGCGCGGTAAAGTTGTCCAGCCCGACAAACTGGCTGGAGAGCCCGAAGGGATCAACGCTTTGTACCGAATACCACAGCGCTTCGCCCGCAGGCCAGATAAAGAAGATAACGGTGATGACCAGCTGAGGCGCGACCAGCAGGTACGGCAGCCAGCGGGAACGAAACACCGGACGGGATGATGACATAGGTTTGCTCGGGTTGGTTTCCCCTCACCCTAACCCTCTCCCCCAAAGGGGCGAGGGGATTATTACACCCTCTCCCCTTTGGGGAGAGGGCCGGGGTGAGGGGTAAGGTTTTAATTACGATTTGGTCGACTGCTCAAAGCGGCGCAGCAGCTGATTCCCGCGCTCTACCGCTGAATCCAGCGCCTGCTGTGGTGTTTTCTTCCCGGTCCACACGCTTTCCAGCTCTTCATCGACGATGGTACGGATCTGCGGCATGTTGCCCAGACGCAGCCCTTTGGTGAACGGCAATGGTGGCTTGTTCAGCATCTGACGCGTCGCGATATCCGCGCCCGGATTCTTGCTGTAGAAGCCCTGCTCGCGGGTCAGGTCATAGGCAGCTTTGGTGATCGGCAGGTAGCCGGTTTTCTGGTGCCATTCGGCGGCGTTTTCAGGTTTCGCCAGGAAGTCGAGGAATTCGGCCACCCCTTTGTAGGTGCCGGCGTCTTTACCCTGCATCACCCACAGGCTCGCCCCGCCGATGATGGCGTTCTGCGGCGCGCCTTTCACGTCTGCGTCGTACGGCATCATGCCCACGCCGTAGTTGAATTTGGCATAGTGACGGATATCCGCCAGCGAGCCGGACGAGGCGGTGGTAATGGCGCAGTCACCGTTGTAGAACTTCTCGGTGGATTCGTCTTTACGTCCGAAGTAGCTGAAATCACCCTTCTTGTTCAACTCTTCCAGCAGTGTGATGTGCTTCACCTGCTCTGGCTTGTTGAACTCCAGTACCGCGTCGGTGCCGTCGAAACCGTTGTTTTTGGTGGCCACCGGCAGGCCGTGCCAGGCGCTGAAGTTTTCAATCTGGATCCAGCCCTGCCAGCCGCTGGCGTAGCCGCACTTCATTCCCGCCGCTTTCAGCTTCGCGGTGTACTCCGCCAGATCCTGCCAGGTTTTTGGCGGCTGCTCCGGGTCTAAACCGGCTTTCTTAAAGGCGTCTTTGTTGTAGTACAGCACCGGCGTCGAGCTGTTAAACGGCTGAGACAGCAGGTGACCGGTTTTAGAATCGGTGTAATAACCCGCTACGGTCGGTACAAACTGGGATTCGTCGAAGTTGATCCCCGCCTCTTTGAACACTTCATAGACCGGTTTGATGGCTTTGGAGGCCATCATGGTCGCGGTACCCACTTCATAAACCTGTAACAACGCAGGGGCGTTACCGGTACGGAAGGCGGCAATGCCCGCGCTCAGGCTTTGCTCGTAGTTACCTTTGTACACCGGCACAATTTTGTAATCCGGATGGGTGTCGTTGAAACGCTGCGCCAGGGAGTCAACCTCTTTACCCAACTCCCCTTCCATGGAATGCCAGAACGGAATGGTCGTCACAGCCATTGCGTTCGTCGCAAAAGCCAGACCCAGTGCCAGACCCAAAGCTGTGTGTCGTAACGATGTCATTGTCATCTCTCTTATTGTGCCGGATGCGCGATATCACGCGTTTTATGCTCGCGAGGTAACATGACATGCTCGAATGACAGAAAAATAACTTTTTGTTTACAGATAAGTGACAACAAAAGGTCAGCGGGATGATGGTTGTGTGAAGGGGTTTGGGTGGGTGGTTGGGTGTGGTGGGGTGCGGTCTGATGCCCTCACCCCGGCCCTCTCCCACAGGGAGAGGGAGAAAACACTAAAAATGGCAACGTGCGTTGCCATTTTGCTTTTACCTATCCGCCTAAATACGCACTCCGCACCGCTTCATTCGCCAGCAGCGCATCGCCGGTATCCTCAAGCACCACGTGGCCGTTCTCCAGCACGTAACCGCGATCGGCGAGCTTCAGCGCCTGGTTGGCGTTCTGCTCGACGAGGAAGATGGTCATCCCCTCTTTACGCAACTGCTCGATGGTGTCGAAGATCTGCTGAATGATGATTGGCGCAAGACCCAGCGACGGTTCATCCAGCAGCAGCAGGCGCGGCTGGCTCATCAGCGCGCGGCCGATCGCCAGCATCTGCTGCTCACCGCCGGACATGGTGCCCGCACGCTGAATACGACGCTCCCACAGGCGCGGGAAGAGTTCGTACACCCACTTGATACGGGACTGATACTGGTCGCGGTCAGCAAAGAAGCCGCCCATCGCCAGGTTCTCTTCCACCGTCATGCGCGAGAAGACGCGACGCCCTTCAGGGACTATCGCCACCGCTTCACGCATGATCCTGGCGGTCTGCCAGTCGGTGATGTCTTTACCATCAAACACAATCCGCCCGCTGGTGGCGCGCGGGTCGCCGCACAGGGTACCGAGCAGCGTGGTTTTGCCCGCGCCGTTAGCCCCAATCAGGGTGACGATTTCGCCCTGATTGATATGCAGGCTGACGTCGTGCAGCGCCTGGATCTTGCCGTAGTGGGCGTTGACCTTGTCAAACGTTAACATCGCTTTTTCCATCTTATGCCTCACCCAGGTATGCGCGGATCACGTCCGGATTGTTGCGGATCTCTTCCGGCGTGCCGTTTGCCAGCGGCGTACCCTGGTTCACCACGTAGATACGGTCTGAAATGCCCATCACCAGCTTCATATCGTGCTCAATCAGCAGGATAGTGGTGTCGTGATGATCGCGAAGCTCAGCAATCAGCTCGTCCAGCTCTTTGGTCTCTTTCGGGTTGAGGCCCGCAGCGGGTTCATCGAGCATCAGGATTTCCGGCTGCGTTACCATGCAGCGCACGATCTCAAGGCGACGCTGATCACCGTAGGCGAGGTTACTTGCCTGACGGTTGGCGTGCGGCAGCAGGCCGATACGGTCTAGCCAGGTCGCCGCACGATCCAGCGCTTCGCTCTGCGCCCGGCGAAAGGCCGGCGTTTTCAGCAGGCCGGAGAACAGACCGGTTTTCAGCTGCTGGTGTTGCGCCACCAGCAGGTTCTCAATCACCGTCATCTCGCGGAACAGACGCACGTGCTGGAAAGTACGCACCACGCCCATGCGGGCAATCTGCTGGCCCGGCAGCCCTTCCAGGTGCTGGTCGCGCAGCATGATGGTGCCGCCCGTCGGCTTGTAGAAACCGGTCAGGCAGTTAAAGACCGTGGTTTTTCCCGCGCCGTTCGGGCCAATCAGGGAGACGATCTCTTTCTTGTGCAGATCCAGATTCACATTGTTGACCGCCAGCAGGCCGCCAAAACGCATCATCAGACCGTTAACGGATAATAATGGCTGACTCATGCCTGCTCTCCTTTCGCTTGCCCGTTCTTCAGCTTCAGCTGTGGACGGGTCATCGGCAGCAGACCCTGCGGACGCCAGATCATCATCAGCACCATCAAACCACCCAGCATCAGCATGCTGTATTCGTTAAAGTCGCGCATCAGTTCGCGCGAGACCACCAGCAGAATGGCAGCGAGGATCACGGCAAACTGCGAACCCATCCCGCCGAGTACCACAATCGCCAGCACAAAGGCGGATTCGGCAAAGGTGAACGATTCCGGGCTGACAAAGCCCTGACGCGCGGCAAACAGCGTGCCGGCAAAACCGGCGAACGCGGCGCTGATGGTGAACGCGGTCAGCTTAATGCGGGTCGGGTTGAGGCCCAGGGAGCGGCAGGCGATCTCATCTTCACGCAGCGCTTCCCACGCACGGCCCAGCGGCATACGCAGCAGGCGGTTAATCACGAACAGCGTGATGACCACCAGCAGCAGCGCCACCATGTAGAGCCAGATAACGCGGTCGGACGGATCATACTTCACGCCAAAGAAGTTGCTGAAGGTATCCCAGCCGCCTTCACGGGCGGTACGGCTGAACTCCAGACCAAAGAAGGTTGGTTTCGGGATCTGGCTGATGCCGTTCGGGCCGCCGGTCACCTCGGTATTGTTGAGCAGCAGGATACGGACGATTTCGCCGAAGCCTAAGGTCACAATCGCCAGGTAGTCACCGCGCAGGCGCAGCACCGGGAAGCCAAGCAGGAAACCTGCAGCGGCAGAGACCAGCCCCGCCAGCGGCAGGCACGTCCAGAAGCCGAGGCCGTAATAGTGGTTGAGCAGCGCAAAGGTATACGCGCCGATGGCGTAGAAACCGCCGTAGCCCAGTACCAGCAGGCCAGAGAGCCCTACTACCACGTTCAGGCCCAGACCCAGAATAACGTAGATCATGGTCAGGGTGGCGATATCTACCGTGCCGCGCGAGACCACGAACGGCCACGCCACCGCAGCCACCAGCAGCGCCACAAGGAACAGCTTCTGCTTCACGGTGGAGCCGTCGATAGCCGGCAGGACAAACTTCGGTCCCGAGACGCCTTTCAGCGTTTTCTGGAACAGCGGACGCAGCAGCTGGAACAGGAACACCACGGCGGTGCCGATAAAGACCCACTGCCAGCGAATGTCAGCGGCGGTGTCGACCACAAGCTTTGTGCCGTTCAGCTCTAACTGAACGCCCATAAAGACGCCCGCCAGCACGAAGAACATGGCGGCAGAGAGCAGCGCCATTGCAAAATGCATCGGTTTCATACTTTCTCTACCTCCGGACGACCCAGAATACCGGTAGGCATCACCAGCAGAACCAGAATCAGCAGGGCAAACGAGACCACATCTTTATACTCGGTACTCAGATACGCTGAGGAGAGCGCTTCTGCCACGCCCAGAATCAGGCCGCCAATCATCGCGCCAGGAATACTGCCAATACCGCCCAGAACTGCCGCGGTAAAGGCTTTCATCCCGGCCATAAAGCCGATGTACGGGTTAATCACGCCGTAGAACTGGCCGAGCAGAACACCCGCCACCGCCGCCATCGCTGCGCCGATCACAAAGGTCAGGGCAATTACCCGGTCAGTGTTGATCCCGAGCAGGCTCGCCATCTTCAGATCTTCCGCGCAGGCGCGGCAGGCACGTCCCATGCGGGAGTAGCGGATGAAGAGCGTCAGGGCGAGCATCGCAATAAAGGTCACCACCCAAATAACCAGCTGCATGGTGGTGATGGAGGCAGAGAAGTTTTCGCTGGCGCCGACGATCCACTGGCCGTTAAACAGGCTTGGCAACGCCACGTCGCGCGAGCCTTCGGTCAGGCTGACGTAGTTTTGCAGGAAGATAGACATCCCAATCGCGGAGATGAGGGCAATCAGACGTTTGGAGCTGCGTACCGGCCGGTAGGCCACCCGCTCGATGCTCCAGCCGTAGGCGCTGGCAATCACAATCGCGCCGACAAAACCGGCGGCGACCAGCAGCCAGCTGCTGTCGATACCCATCATCATCAGCGCGGCGATGATCATAAAGGAGACGTAGCTACCGATCATGTACACCTCGCCGTGGGCGAAGTTGATCATGCCGATAATGCCGTACACCATCGTATAGCCAATGGCAATCAGCGCGTAGGTGCTTCCCAGCGTGACGCCGTTAAACATCTGCTGCAGGAAATAGAGAAACTGCTCGGACATATGCAAACCTTTTTATACCCGCCCGGCGGTCCGGGCGGTGGGATAATTATTTGGCGGCCGAAGACGAACCGTCGGCGTGCCACTTAAAGACACCAAATTCAAATCCCTTCAGATCGCCTTTCTCATCCCAGTTCAGCGGCCCAATCACGGTGTTCGCCCCGTGTGCTTTTAAATCTTTCACCAGATCCAGCGGCTCTTTGCTGCCGGTACGATCCAGCGCGGTGGCCAGAGACTGCACGGCCGCGTAGGTGATCCAGACATACGGACCACTTGGATCTTTCTTCTGCGCCTTGAGCGCCTCTACGATAGCTTTGTTCGCCGGATCCTGGTCATAGCGTTTTGGCATCGTCACCAGCATGCCTTCAGCGGCATCACCGGCGATGTTAGACAGGGAGGCGTTACCCACGCCTTCTGGCCCCATGAACTGGGTTTTCAGACCGACCGAGCGCGCCTGGCGCAGCATCTGGCCCATTTCCGGGTAATAACCACCGTAGTAAACAAAGTCGATATTCTCTTTTTGCAGACGGGCGATCAGCGCGGAGAAATCTTTCTCACCCGCGGTAATCCCGTCGAAGAAGACAATATTTGCGCCACCTTTTTTCAGCCCGTCCTGAACAGAACGCGCCAGGCCTTCGCCGTACTGCTGTTTGTCATGAATAATGGCAATGCGCTGCGGTTTAACCGTCTCGAGGATGTATTTCGCCGCGGTTGGCCCCTGGGAGGAGTCCAGACCGGCTGTACGCATAATGTGCTGGTAGCCGCGCTGGGTCAGCTCCGGGTTGGTGGCACCGGGGGTAATCATCAGAATACCTTCGTCTTCGTAGATATCAGACGCTGGCTGAGTGGATGATGAGCACAGATGGCCGATCACATACTGGATGCCATCGTTCACGATTTTGTTCGCCACCGCGACGGCCTGTTTTGGATCGCAGGCGTCGTCGTACTCCACGCCCACCAGCTTGTCGCCTTTGATGCCGCCTTTGGCGTTGATGTCTTTAATTGCCTGACGTGCGCCGTTGAACTCCATGTCCCCCCACTGGGCAACAGGCCCGGACATGGCACCGACCACCGCAACTTTAATCTCTTCCGCCATAGCTGCATGCGAGAGAGACAATGCAACCATGCCCGCGATTAACGTCTTCGCGTTCCTTTTCATCTCTGAATCCCCATTCGTGATGTCGTGTATATATTTTGTTTTATTATGGTTAAAAAGCATTCTGTACTTTTAATGCACAACGCTATTTTTACCAGTGCCTTTAATGGTTTAGCGCAGGTTTTTATCAAAAACCAGACTAAAATCTCTATTTTTCAGGCGATTAAGCAAAGATAATATTCTGAAATCAGGCAGAGATAAACAAATAAAAGTGCAGTTTGCAGCATAAAATAACGGTACAAAGCGCCGAATAAATCACTGCCATTCAGGTTAAAATTCTGCTTATTTTTCGATCCATGTGTTTTCAAACTGCACTTCGCGCTGGCAAAAAACTAATCCCCTGGCAAACGGGAATAAAAAGAGGAAGCCGCTGAGCGATTAAATTGAGTACACTGCCTCTACTCAATTTGATTTGGACAAGCAGCTAATGAAACTGACTATCGTTCGTCTGGTGACCTTTAGCGACCAGGATCATATCGACCTGGGCAAGATCTGGCCGGAATATTCCCCTTCGTCGCTCAACGTTGACGAGACCCACCGTATTTACGCCGCGCGCTTCAACGAGCGCCTGCTGGCGGCTGTGCGCGTGACGCTGAGCGGCGCGGAAGGAGCGCTGGACTCTCTACGCGTGCGTGACGTCACCCGTCGTCGCGGCGTAGGACAGTACCTGATTGAAGAAGTGATCCGTGAAAACCCCAGCATTACCTCCTGGTGGATGGCCGACGTAGGCGTGGAGGACCGTAGCGTGATGGCGGCGTTTATGCAGGCGTTAGGGTTTACGGCGCAGAAAAATGGATGGGAGAAGCGCTAGATTTGTGCGTCCTGATACCCTCACCCCGGCCCTCTCCCTAAGGGAGAGGGAGAAAACCGGGTAATCCCCTCTCCCCGTGGGAGAGGGTTAGGGTGAGGGCATCAACCCGCACCAGCATTATTTTGCGTCAGTAGCAGTACCGTTGGCATGCCAGTCAAACACGCCGAACTCGAAGCCCTTCAGATCGCCCTTCTCATCCCAGGAGAGCGGCCCCATCACGGTATCAACAGAGTTCGCTTTCAGCCAGGTGGCAATCTCAGCCGGATCGGCTGACTGGTTCAGACCCGCCTGCAGAGACTGCAGTGCCGCGTAGGTGGTCCAGACGAACGCGCCGCTTGGATCCTGTTTCTTCGCCTTGATAGCATCTACGATAGGTTTGTTCGCAGGAACCTGGTCGTAGTTCTTCGGCTTGGTCACCAGCAGGCCTTCCGCAGACTCACCGGCGATGTTAGACAGGGAAACGTTCGCCACCCCTTCCGGCCCCATGAACTGGGTTTTCAGACCCGCAGCACGAGCCTGACGCAGGATCTGGCCCATTTCCGGGTGGTAGCCACCGTAGTATACGAAGTCGATATTCTCTTTCTTCAGACGCGCCACCAGGGTGGAGAAGTCTTTCTCACCGGCGGTGATACCATCAAAGAACACGACGTCAGCATTCGCTTTCTTCAGGTTATCCTGTACGGAGCGCGCCAGCCCCTCACCGTACTGCTGTTTGTCATGCACAATCGCGATACGCTTCGGCTTCACTTTTTCGACAATGTATTTGGCGGCCGTTGGGCCCTGATCGGAGTCCAGACCGGTGGTACGCAGGATCAGCTTATAGCCGCGTGACGTCAGCTCCGGTGCCGTTGCCGCCGGGGTAATCATCAGAATGCCTTCGTCTTCGTAGATATCAGACGCAGGCTGGGTGGAAGAGGAACACAGGTGACCGATAACGTATTTGATGCCGTCGTTCACCACTTTGTTCGCCACGGCAACCGCTTGTTTCGGGTCACAGGCATCATCATATTTTACGATCTGCAGTTTTTCGCCCTTGATACCGCCCTTCGCATTAATATCGGCAACCGCCTGCTCTGCGCCCGTAAACTCCTGGTCGCCGTACTGTGCTACCGGACCGGACATCGCGCCCACCACGGCCACTTTAATATCGGCCTGCGCCATGGTGCTGAATGCCAACGCGATACATCCTGCCAGTAACGCTTTACCCTTCATGTTCATCCTGAGATTCCCCATTATTATGGTTATTACGATTATTGTGATGTTGTTGTGTAGCGCTTTATTTCAGTTATAGGTATACCAGTCGCGCTTTTTCAGCATACTCTGCTAAAACATACCCCATTTTTATGATTTTGGAATAGCAAATTTGAAATGAATATATGATAAGCCCGGCAGGAATTTCACCGGGCTTCCGGCTTTAACGAGTCAGCGACGCAGAAATAATGTCCAGCGCTTTACGGAACTGCACTTCAGGGATTGTGAGCGGGTAAAGGAAGCGGATGACGTTACCGTACACGCCGCAACTCAGAAGCAGAAGGCCTTCCTGCAGGGCTCGCTCCTGCACCTGACGGGTAAATTCCGGCGACGGTTGTCCGGATTGCGGATCGTTAAACTCCACCGCCACCATTGAGCCCTGCGCGCGGATATCCGCGATATACGGGCAGTGTTCCTTCGCTTTGTTCAGCACTTCCACCAGGTGATGACCCAGATGCGCCGAGCGGGTGCAGAGGTCTTCTTCATCAATCACGTCCAGCACGGCATGTGCGGCGGCGATCGCCAGTGGGTTACCGGCATAGGTACCGCCCAGTCCGCCAGGTGCAGGTGCATCCATCACCTCGGCGCGGCCCGATACCGCCGAGAGCGGCATCCCACCCGCCAGACTTTTCGCCATGGTGATTAGATCCGGCTTCACGCAGTGGTGTTCCATCGAGAACAGTTTCCCGGTACGTGCAAAACCGCTTTGCACCTCGTCGGCGATCAGCAAAATACCGTGGGTATCGCACAGGGCGCGCAGGGCCTGCATAAAATCCGCCGGTGCGATATTGAAACCGCCCTCGCCCTGAACCGGTTCAAGAATGATGGCTGCCACCTGGTCCGGGGCAATGTCCGCTTTGAAGATACGCTCCAGGCTTTTTAATGCCTCAGCCGTACTGACACCGTGCAGTTCATTGGGGTATTGGGCGTGATATACCGAGCCAGGAAACGGCCCGAAGCCCAGCTTGTAGGGTGCGACTTTCCCGGTCAGTGCCATGGTCATAAAGGTGCGCCCATGGAAGGCGCCACCAAAGGTAATCAGGCCAGGGCGTCTGGTGTACGCACGGGCAATTTTTACCGCGTTTTCGACGGCTTCAGCCCCCGTTGAGAAGAAAGCGGTTTTTGCCGGGCCGTCAATCGGCACGCGCCCGTTGATGCGCTCGGCAAGCGACACATAACCTTCGTACGGCACAATCTGGTACGCCGTATGGGTGAAGGCGTGAAGTTGCTTTTCAATGGCGGAAATGATTTTTGGATGGCGATGCCCGGTGTTCAGCACCGCTATTCCGGCGGCGAAGTCGATATACTCGTTGCCCTCGACGTCCCACACCGTGGCGTTTTCAGCTTTATCGGCATAGAAGTTACACATCACGCCGATGCCGCGCGGCGTCGCCTGTAAACGCCGGTCGTTCAGTTCGTTATTTTTCACCCTGTCCCCCTGAGAAAGTCGCCTGCTTAGCGCATCAGTAAGTGTTTGCCAGGGGGGAGAAATTCGCCAGAGTGGGTGTTAAAAAAACAAAACCCCCGGATTCGCATCCAGGGGCTCTCGTCATACTTCGCGGAAATTACGCTTCAATCGCGGCGCGAAGTTTTTTCATGGCGTTCTTTTCAAGCTGACGCACACGTTCAGCGGAGACGCCGTAGCGGTCGGCCAGCTCCTGCAGGGTGGACTTGTTGTCTTCGTCCAGCCAGCGGGCACGGATAATATCCTGGCTACGCTCGTCAAGGCCTTCCATCGCATAGCTCAGCTTGTTCGCGGCCTGATCTTCCCAGTTGTCCTCTTCAATGCCGTCAGCAAAGTTAGAGGTCTTATCCTGCAGATACAGCACCGGCGCCATCGGCTGGCTGTCGGACGCATCGTCGTCAGATGACATGTCAAAGGTCATGTCCTGCGCGGCCATACGGGATTCCATCTCACGCACGTCTTTGCTGGAAACACCCAGCTCGCGCGCCACCATTTCCACTTCATCCTGATTGAACCAGCCCAGACGCTGCTTGGTTTTACGCAGGTTAAAGAACAGTTTGCGTTGCGCTTTTGTCGTGGCGACTTTCACGATACGCCAGTTACGCAGCACGTATTCGTGAATCTCTGCTTTGATCCAGTGCACAGCGAAGGAGACCAGTCGTACACCCACTTCCGGGTTAAAGCGACGTACAGCCTTCATCAGGCCGATGTTACCTTCCTGAATCAAGTCCGCCTGCGGCAGGCCATAGCCCGCATAATTACGAGCAATGTGAACAACAAAGCGCAGGTGAGACAGGATCAGCTTTTTCGCTGCTTCCAGATCGCCCTGGTAATGCAGCTTTTCAGCAAGCTCCTTTTCTTCCTCGGCCGTTAACATCGGCCAGGTGTTCGCAGCCCGGATATACGATTCCAGGTTACCAACAGGGGCTAAAGCTAAAGTTTGCATTTCTTTGGTCATTCATTCCTCTCAATGTTTCTTCTGGTCCAGGTTGTCCCCATCAGGCAACAACCATGCCAAAGCGTTTGAGCAACGAGATTAGCATTCACTCTTTTATCAGACAGTGATTTTATCCACAAGTTCCAGGTGCAACGGTGAATAAATTACGCACAAAATGTGACATGGAGATGATAACAGGGGAAGAGACAACAGGGACGCTTTCCCTGCAGAGCGAACATCTCGGTGCAGGGAAAGATTATATCACGCTTTTCTTAGTCGGGAGTAAAGTGGCGTAAATGTTGAACCATCGCCAGCCATGCTGCCACCCAGCCAATCATGGAGCAAACCAGCAGCAGTAACAGGCACTCATCGAACCCTAAACCACTGATATCAAACTTAGTTCCGAAGACCTGCGCCACCTCGGTCACGGCGGAGGAGAGCCGCATCACCAAAATTTCTGACAATATCAGTGAAAGAAATGCGCCGGAAAAACCGAGCAATGCGCCGCCGTAGAGGAACGGACGCAGGATGAAGCCATCCGTCGCACCAATCAGCTTTTGCACGTTGATGGTGTCGCGGCGGGCGAAAATGCTCAGGCGCACGCTGTTACCGATGACGAGGAACACCGCCGCCACCATCAGCACACCAATCATCGCCGCCACACGACCCACCAGCCCGGTCAGGGCGGCAAGACGCGCAAACCAGCTGTCATCCATGCGCACTTCATCAATGCCTTTAATGGTAGAGATGCGGTCGCGCAGCGTATTAAGCGAATCCGTCCCCTGGAAGTCGAGCTTCGGGATCACCACCGCCACGGCTGGCAGCGGGTTCTCTTCGAGCATATCCAGCGCACCGCCAAAGCCTGACCAGTTACGGAACTCACCCAGCGCTTCTTCGCGGGAAAGGTAGTTCACCTTCTCCACGCCCTTCTCGGCCTGGATTTGCCCGACCGCCTGCGCCGCCGCGTTATCGTCGAGCGCTTTGTCCAGATAGACCGTGATCTGCGGAGACGGATAATACTGCGACGCCGCCTGATTCACGTTCTTATAGACCATGTAGCAGACGCTTGGCAGCGTCAGCGAGATGGCGATAACCATCACCGTCAGGAACGTCGCCAGCGGTTTACTTTTCAGATCCTGCAACGCGCCGTGGAAGGCGTAGCGTACCTGTTCATTGAACACGTTGGTTTTGCGGGAGTTTGGCTTCGGCGCGGCTTTTGCCCGCTTCGGCGCATTACGGTTACCGTCACCGCCACCCTGCGGCTTACGGAAACGGTCAAACCGGTTCCCGAACTGCCGAATCTGGTTCATTGCATCACGCTTGTTCACCGTGGCCTCCGTGCAAATGCCCGTCGCTCAGGGTCAGCATGCGGTACGAACGGCGGGAAATCAGCCCGATGTCGTGCGTCGCCATCAATACCGTCACCCCAACGCGGTTGAATTCCTCAAACAGACGCAAAATCCCTTCAGAGAGGGCGTCGTCCAGGTTACCGGTCGGTTCATCCGCCAGCAGTACCGCAGGTTTGTTCACCACCGCACGGGCAATGCCCACACGCTGCTGTTCACCGCCGGAGAGCTGGATCGGGAAGTTCTTCGCTTTGTCCAGCAGCCCGACCTTATCCAGCGCCGCAGAGACGCGACGGCGGATATCATCATAGCTGGCACCGGCAATAATCAGCGGGATCGCCACGTTATCGAAAACGGTGCGATCCATCAGCAGGTGGTGATCCTGGAAAATCATCCCGATCTGACGACGCAGGAACGGCACCTCACGGTTTTTCAGACGGCTTATCTCATGGCCGCTGAAAAAGATCTTCCCGGCGCTTGGCCGTTCAATCCCACAGATAAGCTTGAGCAGGGTACTTTTCCCCGCGCCGGAATGGCCGGTCAGGAATGCCATCTCGCCTGGCTGCAGGTGGAAGGTCACCCCCTGCAGCGCTTGTCTCCCACCGAGATAGGCCTTGCTGACGTGTTCAAAGCGAATCATTGTTAGTCCTCTCGGGCAAATAGTGCCTCAATAAAGTCGTCCGCTTTAAACGGACGCAAATCCTCAATACGCTCGCCCACACCGATGTAACGAATAGGAATGCCGAACTGATCGGCCACAGAGAAGATCACCCCGCCTTTCGCGGTGCCGTCCAGTTTGGTCAGCGTGATCCCGGTCAGTCCTACCGCTTCATGGAACAGCTTCGCCTGGCTGACGGCGTTCTGTCCGGTGCTGGCATCGATGGTCAGCATAATTTCATGCGGTGCGTCTTCGTCCAGCTTCTTCATGACGCGGACGATTTTCTTCAACTCTTCCATCAGGTGCGATTTGTTCTGCAAACGCCCTGCGGTATCGGCAATCAGGACATCCACATTACGCGACTTCGCCGCCTGGATGGCGTCAAAGATCACGGACGCGGAATCCGCACCGGTGTGCTGCGCAATCACCGGAATGTTGTTGCGCTGGCCCCACACCTGCAGCTGTTCAACCGCCGCCGCGCGGAAGGTATCACCCGCCGCCAGCATTACCGATTTACCCTGCTGCTCGAACTGACGCGCCAGTTTGCCGATGGTGGTGGTTTTCCCGACACCGTTAACGCCAACCATCAGAATAACAAATGGCGTTTTGCCTTCAATATTAAGCGGTTCGTCAACTTTTGCGAGAATTTCACCCATCTCGTCTTTCAGCAGGCCATACAGCGCTTCGGCGTCGCGCAGCTGTTTGCGGCTCGCCCCTTCGGTCAGGTTGGTAATGATCTTACGGGTGGTTTCCACCCCAACGTCCGCGATCAGCAGTTGCTCTTCCAGCTCTTCAAACAGATCGTCGTCGATCTTTTTACCGCGGAACAGACTGATAAATCCGGAACCTAAGTTTTCTTTGGTTTTTAACAGGCTGCGTTTCAGGCGGGCAAAGAAACCTTCTTTGGTCGGTTTTTCCTGCTCCTGAACGATCTCCTCTTCGGCCTGTTCTTCCACCGGCACGACGATAACCGCTTCTTCAGCCGCCTGAGCGGCCAGCGCCTGGGCTTCCAGCTCTTCGTCGGTCAGCTCCGGCTCATGTGCCGCTTCTTCTTCCACCGCGTCGACAATTTCCACGGTTTCCGCTTCGGCCTGCCACTCTTCAGGGGAAACGTCCTCCGCTTTTACCTCTTCCGGCAGCGGCAACGCTTCATGTTCGATAACGGCCTGCGGCGCTTCAGTAACCGCTTCAACAACAGGTTCGGGCTTTTCGCTCTCCTGAACCTGTTCGGTGACCTCAACCACCTCTTCAGCAAAGGCTTCAGTCTCTTCTTTGCTGTGCGCATGCTCTTCCGCTTCAACAACCGCGGCGGTTTCTACAGGCGTTTCAGGCTGAGGCTGCTCTTCAACGGCTTGTTGTTCTTCGGTTTTCTGTTCTGTTTCTTGCTCTTTTTCACCGAAACCCAGCCAGGAAAAGAAGCCACGTTTTTTTTGTTTTGCCATCTGCGACTACACTCCTCGCGGCGCTATATACATGGAAGCTAAAAAAATGATGAAATAGTCTAACACTTTACTTAATTGACATCACCGCCCGCAATCGCAGGCCAATTGTTAACAGAGCTTTCCTGAGATGAAGAAACCCAACCGCGCCCCAGCCGGTCAAATTCGTATTATCGGTGGCCAGTGGCGAGGCCGGAAACTCCCGGTGCCGGACAGCCCCGGTTTACGCCCAACCACTGACCGCGTGCGAGAAACGCTGTTTAACTGGCTGGCCCCGTCAATGGTAGACGCCCACTGCCTCGACTGCTTTGCGGGCAGCGGCGCATTAGGGCTGGAAGCCCTCTCGCGCTACGCCGCCAGCGCCACGCTGCTGGAGATGGAGCGCGGCGTCGCGCAGACGCTGCAGCAAAATCTGGCGACGCTGAAAGCCAGCAACGCCAAAGTGGTGAACACCAATACGCTCAGCTTCCTCGCGCAGCCAGGCACGCCGCACAACGTGGTGTTTGTCGATCCGCCGTTCCGTAAGGGGCTGCTGGAAGAGACGTTATCCCTGCTGGAAAGCAACGGCTGGCTGGCGGATGACGCGCTGATTTACGTTGAAAGCGAAGTGGAAAACGGGCTACCGCCAGTGCCGGTTCACTGGGATTTACACCGCGAAAAAGTGGCGGGTCAGGTCGCTTATCGTCTGTATCATCGTCAGGCACAAGGAGAATCCAATGCCAGTACTGATTAATCTGGGACGTTTGCTGATGCTGTGCGTCTGGGCGTTTTTGCTGCTCAATCTGGTGCATCCGTTCCCGCGCCCGATGAATATCTTTGTGAACGTGGCGTTTATCTTTACCACGTTCATGCACGCCCTGCAGATGGTGATGCTGAAAAATGGCCTGCCAAAAGACGGCCCGCAGATGACCGGCTGGCAGCAGCTGCGCGTGTTTATTTTCGGCGTGTTTGAACTGCTGGTGTGGATGAAGAAGTTTAAGGCGCAGGTGAAGAAGTAAGGTGCGGTCTGGTGCCCTCTCCCTAACCCTCTCCCACAGGGAGAGGGGACCGTATTATTCAGCCCTGAACCCCTCAAACCGCGACCCTTTGTAACTCAGCATCCCTTTCTCACCGACCGTCAGCTGATGGTACTGCTGCGCCTCCAGGCGGAAGGTCATCTCCAGGCCGCCCGTTTCCGGCTTAAAGCTCGCTTCATAGCGCATGGTCGTTCCCGCAGGGGTGACCTGTTGCTGGCGCGAACGCCGTTCGTTAAGCGGTTTCTCGCGTTTGTTGCTGACCACCACGCGTTTTTGCATCAACGGCGCGGCGTCGTTATCCGCCTTCTCGCGGCGCTGCTGCACAAAACGGAACGAGGCGGCAATGACGATAATCGCCACCACGATAATGAAAAACAGCGGCATCTTGCTCATTCAACAATCCCATAAGATTATGCGGAATTCAGGATACCCTGACTCCCCCGGCATTGCCAAACGCCTGCCCGCATCACTACACTGAAGATGAAACTGATTATTCAGCCTTAACAGATACAGGGAGTTAATATGCTTTGGTCATTTATCGCTGTCTGTTTTTCCGCATGGCTTTATGTCGATGCGTCGTACCGCGGTCCGGCCTGGCAGCGCTGGTTGTTTAAACCCGTCACGCTGTTGCTGCTCCTGCTGCTTGCCTGGCAAGCGCCGATGTTTAACGCCGTCAGCTATCTGGTCCTCGCCGGGCTGTGTGCTTCCCTGATTGGCGATGCCTTAACCCTGCTGCCGCGTCAGCGTCTGCTGTATGCCGTGGGGGCGTTCTTCCTGTCGCATCTGCTCTACACCATCTACTTCGCCAGCCAGATGACGCTGTCCTTCTTCTGGCCGCTCCCGCTGGTGCTGCTGGTGATTGGCGCCCTGCTGATTGCGGTGATCTGGTCGCGGCTGGAAGAGATGCGTCTGCCTGTCTGCACGTTTATCGCCATGACGCTGGTGATGGTGTGGCTGGCCGGTGAACTGTGGTTCTTCCGTCCAACGGCCCCGGCGATGTCCGCCTTCTTCGGCGCGGCCCTGCTGTTAATCGGGAATATCGTCTGGCTGGGCAGCCACTATCGCCGTCGTTTCCGGGCTGATAACGCGATTGCCGCCGCCTGCTACTTTGCCGGGCACTTCCTGATTGTGCGTTCGCTGTATATCTAAATAAGCCTTGACTCTGGAGTCGACTCCAGAGTGTATGCTGCGGTTAATGAGAAAATTATCATTACCGGAGACTGCCATGTCGACTCCAGAAACACCTAAAAAAGTCCCTCAATTTTCCGCACTTAAGCTCAGTCCGGTTCCGGCGAAGGACGACTGCTGCTGTGAAGGGACGTGCGAAACACAAAACGCGCAGCCGCTGCCTGAAAGTGGAAACCGCTACAGCTGGGTGGTTAACGGCATGGACTGCGCGGCCTGCGCCCGCAAAGTCGAAAATGCGGTAAAACAGATCCCGGGCGTCAGCCACGTTCAGGTGCTCTTTGCCACCGAAAAACTGCTGGTCAGCGCCGATAATGACGTCAGCCAGCAGGTAATGTCCGCCGTCAGCAAGGCCGGTTACTCCCTGCGTAGCGAAACGGCCCCCGCCGAAAAAACCGCTCCGCTGCGTGAAAATCTGCCCCTTATCGCGCTCGTGATTATGATGGCCCTGAGCTGGGGTCTGGAGCAGATCAACCACCCGTCCGGCAATCTGGCGTTTATCGCCACCACGCTTGTCGGGCTGTATCCCATTGCCCGCCAGGCGCTGCGGCTGATGAAAAGCGGCAGCTGGTTCGCTATCGAAACGCTGATGAGCGTGGCGGCTATCGGCGCGCTGTTCATTGGTGCCACAGCGGAAGCGGCCATGGTGCTGCTGCTGTTCTTAATTGGCGAACGTCTTGAAGGCTGGGCGGCAAGCCGTGCGCGTAAAGGGGTCAGCGCCCTGATGGCACTGAAGCCCGAAACCGCCACGCGAGTGACCGGAAGCGAACGCCAGACGGTGGCCATTAACGCGCTGCGTCCGGGCGATGTGATTGAAGTCGCTGCCGGAGGGCGCCTGCCTGCGGACGGTACCCTGCTCACCGCCACCGCGAGCTTCGACGAAAGCGCCCTCACCGGGGAGTCGATTCCGGTTGAACGCGCGGCCGGTGAAAAAGTGCCTGCGGGCGCCACCAGCGTCGACCGTCTGGTCCAGCTCACGGTGCTTTCCGAACCGGGTGACAGCGCCATCGACCGTATCCTGAAGCTGATCGAAGAGGCCGAGGAGCGTCGCGCCCCCGTCGAGCGATTTATCGACCGCTTCAGCCGGATTTACACCCCCGCCATCATGCTGGTTGCCCTGCTGGTCACGATCGTCCCGCCGCTGTTCTTTGGCGCGCCGTGGGAAGGCTGGATTTATAAAGGTCTGACCCTGCTGCTGATTGGCTGCCCGTGCGCGCTGGTGATCTCCACGCCTGCGGCGATTACCTCCGGGCTGGCAGCGGCGGCACGTCGCGGGGCGCTGATTAAGGGCGGCGCGGCGCTGGAGCAGCTGAGCCAGGTTCAGCATATCGCGTTCGATAAAACCGGCACGCTGACCGTCGGCAAGCCGCAGGTCACTGGCGTGTATCCGCAGGATATCGGTGAAGATGAACTGCTTACGCTGGCCGCCGCCGTTGAGCAGGGTTCCACTCACCCGCTGGCGCAGGCGATTGTGCGTGAAGCGCAGTCGCGCGGGCTGGCCATTCCGACGGCAACGGCACAGCGGGCGCTGGTCGGGTCCGGGATTGAGGCCGACATCGACGGTAAAAAGGTGCTGATTGTCGCGGCGGGTAAGTCTTCTAACCCAGAGGTTGAGGCGCTAGAACAGACCGGACAAACTGTCGTGACCGTCATGCAGGACGGCGTCGCGAAAGGGATGCTAGCGCTGCGCGACACCCTGCGCGATGACGCCAAAGAGGCCGTGACGGCGCTGCATCAGCTTGGCGTACAGGGCGTGATCCTGACCGGCGATAATCCGCGCGCGGCGGCGGCAATTGCCGGTGAGCTGGGGCTGGAATTCAAGGCCGGATTGCTGCCCGCGGATAAAGTCAGCGCGGTCACGGAACTGAACGCATTCGCCCCGCTGGCGATGGTCGGCGACGGGATCAACGATGCACCGGCGATGAAAGCGTCCACCATCGGCATTGCCATGGGCAGCGGCACCGACGTGGCGCTGGAGACCGCCGATGCCGCGCTCACCCATAACCGCCTGACCGGGCTGGCGCAGATGATTTCCCTGGCCCGCGCCACGCGCGCCAATATTCGCCAGAACATCAGCATCGCCCTGGGGCTTAAGGGGATTTTTCTCGTCACCACCCTGCTCGGTATCACCGGGCTGTGGCTGGCGGTGCTGGCGGATACCGGCGCGACGGTGCTGGTGACGGCCAACGCGCTCCGCTTACTGCGACGCAAATAACACGCAATGCACGCCTGGCCGGGTAAGGTGTAACAGCCACCCGGCCGTCCTTTCCCACAAATCTAAACCATCGTTTCATAAATTTGCGCTTTTGTGAGGCGCTTCACCTCCGCTTTCCAGGCCATGGTCTAATTTTTAAGCGTACAAAAATAAAACACTGTTTTAACGCTTACCTCACTACCCTGGAGTTGACTCGATGAAAACGACCTTCAAGCCGTTACTGGCTGCCCTGTGTCTGTCTGCTTTTGCCTGCTCTGTCTCTGCACAAACCATTAAAGCCGCCGACGTACATCCTGAAGGCTACCCGAACGTAGTGGCCGTGCAGCACATGGGGGAGAAACTCAAACAACAAACCGACGGCAAGCTGGAGATCAAGGTCTTTCCCGGCGGCGTGCTCGGGGATGAAAAGCAGATGATTGAACAGGCGCAGATGGGGGCGATCGACATGATCCGTGTCTCCATGGCTCCGGTGGCGGCGATCCTGCCCGATATCGAAGTCTTTACCCTGCCCTATGTGTTCCGCGATGAAGACCACATGCACAACGTCATCGACGGCGATATCGGCAAGCAGATTGGCGACAAACTGACCGCCAATCCCAAATCACGGCTGGTGTTTCTTGGCTGGATGGACTCCGGCACCCGTAACCTGATCACCAAAACGCCGATCGTCAAACCGGAGGATCTGAAAGGCAAAAAAATCCGCGTTCAGGGAAGCCCGGTGGCGCTGGCGACACTGAAAGACATGGGGGCTAACTCGGTGGCGATGGGGGTCAGTGAGGTCTACAGCGGCATGCAGACCGGCGTAATCGACGGCGCTGAGAATAATCCGCCGACCTTCATCGCCCATAACTATATGCCGATCGCCAAAAACTATACCCTCAGCGGCCACTTCATTACCCCGGAAATGCTGCTCTACTCGAAAGTGAAATGGGACAAGCTCAGCGCAGACGAACAGCAGAAAATCCTGACCCTGGCGCGTGAAGCGCAGTTCGAACAGCGCAAGCTGTGGCAGGCCTATAACGCCGAGGCGCTGGCGAAGATGAAAGCCGGTGGCGTGCAGTTCCACGAGATCGACAAATCGGTATTTATCAAAGCCACAGAGCCGGTGCGCGCGCAGTATGGCGAAAAGCATCAGGATCTGATGAAAGCCATTGCTGACGTTCAGTAAACGGAGAGCGTATGTCCGAACTCTACCTGAAGTGGATGGACCGGCTGTATCTGCTCGCCATGGGCGTAGCGGGATGCGCGCTGCTGGTCATGACGGTGGTGATCCCGATTGGCATCTTCTCGCGCTATGTCCTGAATCGCGGTGAATCCTGGCCGGAACCGATTGCCATCATCTGCATGGTGACCTTTACGTTTATCGGCGCGGCGGTGAGCTATCGCGCAGGGTCACACATCGCGGTGAACATGCTGACCGACCGACTGCCGGACATGCTGAAAACAGCGTGTGCGCGCGTGGTGGATCTGCTGATGCTGCTGATCTCGCTGATTATGTTCTGGTACAGCTACTGGCTGTGTGTCGAGCTCTGGGAGCAGCCGGTCGCCGAGTTTCCGATCCTGACGTCAGGGGAGAGTTATCTGCCGCTGCCGATTGGTTCGGCGGTGCTGATCCTGTTTGTCATTGAACGTCTGCTGTTTGGCTCACAGGAAAACCGTCCTGTGGTGCTGATCGGCAACCACAGTTAAGGGGTGAACAATGGATGCATTCGTTTTGTTATTCACCCTCGCCATTTTGCTGGCGCTGGGTATGCCGGTGGCGTTTGCCGTCGGCTTAAGCGCCGTTGCGGGCGCGTTGTGGATCGAGTTACCGCTCGAGGCGCTGATGATCCAGATCACCAGCGGGGTTAATAAATTTACCCTGCTGGCGATCCCGTTTTTCATCCTGGCGGGGGCGATCATGGCGGAAGGCGGCATCGCCCGGCGGCTGGTGAATTTCGCGTATGTCTTTGTCGGTTTTATTCGCGGCGGGCTGTCGCTGGTGAATATTGTGGCCTCCACCTTTTTCGGCGCGATTTCCGGGTCATCGGTGGCGGATACCGCCTCCATCGGCAGTGTGATGATCCCGGAGATGGAGAGAAAGGGGTATCCCCGCGAGTACGCGGCGGCGGTCACCGCCAGCGGGTCGGTGCAGGCGATTTTAATCCCGCCCAGCCACAACTCGGTGATCTACTCGCTGGCCGCAGGCGGTACGGTCTCCATCGCCACGCTGTTTATCGCAGGCGTGCTGCCGGGGCTGCTGCTGGGGCTGTGCCTGATGGCGCTGTGTCTGTGCTTTGCCCATAAGCGCGGCTATCCAAAAGGCGAAAAGATCCCCTTTAAACAGGCGCTGAAGATATTTCTCGATGCCCTGTGGGGGCTGATGACGGTGGTGATTATCCTCGGCGGCATATTGTCCGGGATATTTACCGCCACCGAATCGGCGGCAGTCGCCTGCCTGTGGGCGTTCTTTGTCACCATGTTTATCTACCGCGACTATAAGTGGAGCGAACTGCCGAAGCTGATGTGCCGGACGGTGAAAACGGTCACTATCGTGATGATCTTGATTGGCTTTGCGGCGGCGTTTGGCGCGGTGATGACCTACATGCAGTTGCCCGTGCGCATCACGGCGTTCTTCACCTCGCTCTCGGATAACAAGTACGTGATCCTGATGTACCTCAACATCATGCTGCTGCTGATTGGCACCCTGATGGATATGGCGCCGATCATTCTGATCCTGACGCCGGTGCTGTTGCCGGTGACCAATGCGTTGGGGATCGACCCGGTGCATTTCGGGATGATCATGATGGTGAATCTGGGGATCGGGCTTATCACGCCGCCGGTGGGATCGGTGCTGTTTGTGGCCAGTGCGGTGAGCAAGCAGAAAATCGAACATGTGGTGCGCGCAATGCTACCGTTTTACGGCATGCTGCTGGTGGTGCTGGGAATGGTAACGTACATCCCGGCGATTTCGCTGTGGCTGCCGGGATTGCTGGGCATGCAGTAAGGGGGTTACCCCTTACGGATCAAATACCGGTACGGCAGCGCTTCGGTCTGCTGTGCCACCAGTTCATGCTCCATAAAGGTACAAAAACCGGGGATATCGCGGGTGGTTGCCGGATCGTCAGCGATGATCAGCAGCGTTTCGCCGGTTTGCATATTGCGCACGGTTTTGCGCACCATCATTACCGGCTCAGGGCAGCGGAGGCCCTGCGCATCAAGGGTGTGGTCTGGAGTGGAAAACAGATCGGTCATGGTGTTCTCGGTCAGATAAAAACGGCTGTAGTTTACGCCCCGTAGCCGGCAATGCAAACCAGGTTAACGGTTGCGTAAAAACTAACCATTGCAAAGTCCCGTCAAAGCAGTATCATGCTGCGGTTTTTATTGGGTTCCCTCACCCCAACGTATAAAAAGGTCACAATATGACGCCGTTTTCTGAATCGCAGCGCGTAAAAGCGTTGTTCTGGCTTTCGCTTTTTCATCTGCTGGTGATCACCTCCAGTAACTATCTGGTGCAGTTGCCGATCGCCATCTTTGGTTTCCATACCACCTGGGGCGCGTTCAGCTTCCCGTTTATTTTTCTCGCCACCGATCTGACCGTGCGAATTTTTGGCGCACCGCTGGCTCGCCGCATTATTTTTGCGGTCATGCTGCCGGCGCTGTTCGTGTCGTACGTCATTTCCTCCCTGTTTTACATGGGAAGCTGGCAGGGCTTTGAAGCGTTAACCCACTTCAACCTGTTTGTCGCCCGTATCGCCACCGCAAGCTTTATGGCCTATGCGCTGGGGCAGATCCTCGACGTGCATGTGTTTAACCGCCTGCGTCAGAATCACCGCTGGTGGATGGCGCCCACCGCCTCGACGCTGTTCGGCAACGTCAGCGATACGCTGGCCTTCTTCTTTATCGCTTTCTGGCACAGCCCGGATGCGTTTATGGCCGAACACTGGATGGAAATTGCGCTGGTGGACTACTGCTTCAAGGTGCTTATCAGCATTGTGTTCTTCCTGCCGATGTACGGCGTGTTGCTGAATATGCTGCTGAAAAGACTGGCAGATAAATCTGAAATCACAGCATTGCAGGCTGGTTAAGGGTTCGCTTTATCAGTTGTGATAAGATGGACAAATGAGCCGTTATGGCCGTTTATCGAAAGGAAGAAGTCAATGCGCAATCTGGTTAAATATGTCGGGATTGGCCTGCTGGTTGTCGGCCTTGCAGCCTGTGATAACAGCGACACGAAAACGCCTGCTCAGGGCGCGTCTGCAGAGAGCAACGCAACCGGTCAGCCGGTGAACCTGCTGGACGGTAAACTCAGCTTCTCTCTGCCAGCGGATATGACTGACCAGAGCGGCAAGCTGGGGACCCAGGCGAACAACATGCACGTCTATTCCGATGCAACCGGGCAGAAAGCGGTGATTGTGATTGTAGGCGACGACACCAGCGAAGACCTGGCCGTACTGTCCAAACGTCTGGAAGATCAGCAGCGCAGCCGCGACCCGCAGCTGCAGGTGGTGACCAACAAGTCCATCGAACTGAAAGGCCACACGCTGCAGCAGCTGGACAGCATTATCTCTGCAAAAGGTCAGACGGCTTACTCTTCCGTGGTGCTGGGTAAGGTGGATAACAAACTGCTGACCCTGCAGATCACCCTGCCAGCGGAAGATCAGCAGAAAGCGCAGACTGCCGCTGAAAACATCATCAACACCATCGTGATTCAGTAACGCGTCAGGATGATGACGTGGCCTCCGGTGCCTGCACCGGGGGCCATTTTTTTAGCCGCCACGTGAGCATCAGGGCCATCACCACCAGACCCGCAGCCGCAAGATAGATAACCGGCACGCCTGCCCAGGCCATGACCAGCCCTGCCAGCGGCCCGGTAATGCCCAACGACATATCCATAAACACCGTGTAGGTTGCCAGCGCCGCCCCCTGATTCTGCGGCGGCACGGCTTTCACCGCCACCACGCCCAGCGCCGGGAAGACCAGCGAAAAACCGGCTCCGGCGAAGAACACGCCAACTTTTGCCATCCACGGCGCGGTAGCGATACCGGTCAGCAGCAGCCCGACAATCTCAACGGCAAAGCAGATCATCGCCACATTCAGCCCGCCCAGGCGGTTAATACCGTTCGGGAAGAGCAAACGGGCACCCACGAACGCACAGCTGAACAGGGTTAACGCAAAGGCCGCCCCGTCCCAGCCTTTGGCGTCATAAAACAGGGTGATAAAGGTGGCGATCACCCCAAAGCCGGTGGTTGCCAGCGCCAGTGCCATACCATACGGCCAGACGCGCCCCAGCACTGCCCGGAACGGCAGCGGTTTGCCTTTGCTGGCCTTCACTTTCGGACGCGGCAGGGCAAACAGGATCGCCACCAGCGCGACCACCATAATGGTGCCCGCCAGGCCGTACAGTCCGCCATACGCATAGCACATCACCCCAAGCGGGGCGCCAAGCGCCATTGCCCCGTAGGTGACAATGCCGTTCCAGGAGATCACCCGGCCAATGTGCGGTGCCCCGACCACGCCTACCCCCCACAGCGTCGAACCGGTTCCTGCCAGGCTTTGCCCAATCCCCAGGATCACCCGGCCCAGGCACAGCAGCACCAGGCTGACCAACGGCCAGTGGCTGGTCGTTGCCGCCAGCAGGTAGCTCAGGCCACTGAGAAAACAGCCGCATAATCCCGTAATCACAATGCTCTTCGGCCCGAACAGATCCGCGTAGCGACCCGCATGTGGGCGGCTCAACAGCGTGGCGAAGTACTGCAGGCTAATCACCAGCCCCGCCCAGAATGCGCTAAATCCCATCACGTCATGGACGTAGCCCGGCAAGACCGCCAGCGGCAGGCCAATCGTCAGGTAACTGGCAAAGTTAAAAATCACAACGGAGACAATGCGCAGATTAAGGCGCAATCCGCTTAATGCCGGTTCGGCGGCAGGTTCGGGCATGGGGTTTTACCTGGATTTTTGCAACAGTGTTTCACTATTACCACGACGCCAGCAGAAAATCAGCAGCGACTTTCAGATTAACGGTGCCAGACGAAGCGGATCCCGCGCACTACACTTAACGGGCAATCACATTAAGGAACACGCATGACCCCTAACCCGCCCGACAAAGCAGGACTCCACATCCTGTTAAAACTCGCCTCTCTGGTGGTGATCCTCGCCGGTATCCATGCTGCCGCCGATATTATTGTCCAGCTTCTGCTGGCGCTCTTTTTTGCCATTGTGCTTAACCCGCTGGTGACCTGGTTTTTGCGCCGGGGTATCAGCCGCCCGGTGGCCATAACCATTGTGGTTATCGTGATGCTGATTGCCCTCACCGCCCTTTTCGGCGTGCTGGCCGCCTCGCTGAGCGAGTTCTCCACGATGCTGCCGCAATACAACAAAGAGCTGACGCGCAAGATCGTGGCGCTTCAGGAGATGATGCCGTTTCTGAACCTGCATATTTCGCCGGAACGGATGTTGCGCCGGATGGATTCCGAAAAAATCATGACCTACGCCACCACGCTGATGACCGGCCTGTCCGGCGCCATGGCCAGCATTTTGCTGCTGGTCATGACGGTGGTGTTTATGCTGTTCGAAGTGCGCCACGTGCCCTATAAGCTGCGCTTTGCGCTGAATAATCCGCAAATTCACATCGCCGGTTTACACCGCGCGTTAAAGGGCGTCTCCAAATATCTGGCATTAAAAACCTTGTTGAGCGTCTGGACCGGCGTGATTGTCTGGCTGGGGCTGATGCTGATGGGCGTGCAGTTCGCGCTGATGTGGGGAGTGCTGGCGTTTTTGCTGAACTACGTGCCCAACATTGGCGCGGTCCTCTCCGCCGTGCCGCCCATGATTCAGGCGTTTCTGTTTAATGGCTTCTATGAGTGCATGCTGGTGGGGGCGCTGTTTCTCGTGGTGCATATGGTGCTGGGGAATATTCTTGAGCCACGGATGATGGGCCACCGGCTGGGGATGTCGACACTGGTGGTGTTCTTATCCTTACTGATTTGGGGATGGCTGCTGGGCCCGGTTGGGATGCTGCTGTCGGTACCGCTCACCAGCGTCTGTAAAATCTGGATGGAGACCACCAAAGGCGGCAGCAAACTGGCGATACTGCTGGGGCCGGGCCGACCCAAGAGTCGGCTTCCCGGTTAATCGTCTGGGGTGAGACGGAACATGACTCTACGGGAAATTTTTAGGAGAAACGTTATTCGCAAGCCTGCGACAACACTGTACGATGTACGCTGTAACATCGCGCTTGCGAAGTAAAAATCACAGAAACAGGTTTATCGCGGACGCGCGTAGATGAAATTTACCCTCACCATTATCGACTGGCAGGCCAGAGCGCCAGGACTCAGCGATGCCGGCGCATGGCAGGCATGGTCGCGCCAGTCTGACGCCATCGATCCCGCCGCACCGCTTGCGAAACTGACCGAACTGCCGATGATGACCGCCCGCCGCCTCAATTCGGGCAGTAAGCTGGCGGTGGATATTGGCCTTGCGATGCTGCGCAAACATCGTATCGATGCCGTGGTCTACAGCAGCCGCCATGGCGAGCTGGAACGCAACTACCGTATTCTGCAAGCGCTGGCGACGGAGCAACCCGTCTCCCCCACCGATTTTGCAATGTCTGTGCATAACGCCGCGGTCGGCAATCTTACGATCACCGCGGGTCAGCCGATTGTCTCATCCTCAGTCTCCGCCGGGATGGACACCTTCCAGCAAAGTTTGTGCGAAGTGTTGAGTCTGCTTCACGCGGGCTACTCCCGCGTTTTGCTGGTGGATTTTGACGGCGTTCTGCCCGCGTTTTATCACGCCGGGCTCCCGCCGCAGATGCCCGTCTGGCCTTACGCCCTTGCGCTGGTGATTGAAGCCGGCGACGCGCTCTGCTGTGAAACCCATCGCGAAAGCACAGGGGAAGAGCCCGCACTGCCGCAAAGCCTTCAGTTCCTGCGACATTACCTGAGCGACGCGCGGCAATTTGCCCTGGCGGGCGAGCGTTTGCAGTGGCAGTGGACGCGCCAATGAGCCAGATCCTCTCCCGCCTCGATCGGTTTTGGCGCATGCTGATGACCGGGTTCTGCTTCGCCCTGTTTGGCCTCGGCGGGCTGCTGCTGTCGCTGGTCTGGTTTAACCTGCTGCTGATTTTTCAGCGCGATCGCACGGCACGCCGTCGACTGGCGCGACGCAGCATTTCCGCCAGTTTTCGGCTGTTCCTGGCGGTCGTTCGCGGAACCGGCGTGCTGGATTACCGCTTTAACAATCTGGACGTGCTGCGCGCCGAGCGCGGCTGCCTGGTGATAGCGAACCATCCTTCGCTGCTGGACTATGTGATCCTCGCCTCGGTGATGAACGAAACCGACTGTCTGGTGAAAAGCGCGCTGCTGCGTAACCCCTTTGTCAGCGGCGTGATCCGTGCAGCCGATTACCTGATCAACAGCGAAGCAGAAACGCTGCTTCGTGCCAGCCAGCAGCGTCTGGCACAGGGCGACACCTTGCTTATCTTTCCGGAAGGCACCCGCACCCGCGTGGGCGAAGCCATTACCCTGCAGCGGGGGGCGGCGAATATTGCCGTGCGGTGCAACAGCTCTCTGCGCGTGGTGGTGATCCACTGTAGCGAACGCATGCTGGATAAACAGAGTCGCTGGTACAATGTGCCGCCTAATAAACCCATTTTTACCGTGGATGTTCGCGAACGCATCAACATTCATGATTTTTACGATGCGAGCCAGCACGAACCTGCGCTGGCGGCAAGGCAGTTAAACCGGCATATGCAGCAGCAATTAACATCCGGTCTTCAATCTTTGTCAGGAATGAAAGATGCAAGCGCTCTATCTTGAAATTAAGAATCTCATTATCTCTACGCTGAATCTGGAAGAACTTACCCCAGAGGATATCGACACCGACGCTCCGCTGTTTGGTGACGGACTGGGTCTGGACTCAATTGATGCCCTGGAGCTGGGGCTGGCTGTGAAAAATCAGTACGGCGTAGTGCTTTCTGCCGAGAGCGACGAGATGCGTCAGCACTTCTATTCCGTTGCCACGCTCGCCGCTTTTATTCATCAACAACGCGCCTGAGAATGACCCGCTATGACAGAACAAGAAACCATTTATCAGGAAGTCTCTGCGCTTCTTATTAAACTTTTTGAACTCGACCCTGAGCTCATTACGCCGCAGGCCCGGCTTTACGAAGATCTGGATCTCGACAGCATTGATGCCGTGGATATGGTGGTTAACCTGCAGAAGAAGACGGGTCATAAAATTAAGCCTGAAACCTTCAAAGCGGTGCGTACCGTTCAGGACATCGTCGACGTTGTGGAACAACTCCAGCGCGACGCCTGACGTGCCTGCCATTCCACTCATCCCGATACTGACGGGGCTGATGCTGCTGGCCTGGCCATTTTTGATTGGCTATGGCCTTGCAAGCCACCATTTGCCGTGGATATTGCCCCTGATGGCGCTGGTGTTGCTGCTGCGTGTCTGGCAGACGCGCCAGCAGCGCGGCCCCTTACGCTACGTTTTCCTGAGCGTGACGCTGGCCGGGGCAGTGCTGTGCGTGGCGAGCCTTTTCCACGCTCACCTGTGGGTGCTGTTTTATCCGGTGGTCGTTAATCTGGTGATGCTGGTGGTCTTTGGGGGCTCGCTGTGGACGTCCATGCCGATGGTGGAACGGCTGGCGCGGATACGGGAGCCCCACCTGTCTCCTGCCGGGGTGCGTTACACGCGTAAAGTGACGAAAGTCTGGTGCGGCTTTTTTATCGGCAACGGCGCAGTCGCGCTGTTTACCGTGCTGTACGCCGACCTGCGCCTGTGGACACTGTGGAACGGGATGCTTTCCTACATCCTGATGGGAACGTTAATGGCGGGTGAATGGCTGGTGCGACAACGGGTAATAAAAAACGATGGATAAACCGCTTCCTCTGAGCCAGTGGCTAAACGCCCCGCGTCCTGATGAGACGCCTGTCGCCTGGCTTGACGATCGTATCTGGACGCTGGGCGTTCTGCGCCACGATGTTACGCAGCTGGTCGACGCGCTGCGTCAGGAAGAGGGCGAGCGCTGGGCGCTCTGTTTTGAAAACGGCTATCTTTTTATCGTCGCCCTGCTGGCGGCGCTTCATGCGGGTAAAACCCCCGTGCTCCCCGGTCACAGCCGGGCGGCGCAGCTTAACGAACAGCGGGCCATGTTCAGCGGCGTCCTGAGCGACACCACGCTCGAGTTTTCAGGGCGACTGCGGTTGGTCACCGCCACTGCGCCGACAAACACCCCCTTTTCCCCCTTGCCTGCCATTGACGAGACGCGCGTTATCGAGCTTTTCACCTCTGGCTCCACCGGCGCGCCGCAGCGGGTGATTAAGCCGGTGATCGGCCTGGATCGGGAAGCCCGTCTGCTCGCTGATCGGTTTGGCGAACGGCTGGCAGGCTGTCACGTCGTGGCCTCCGTGGTGTTGCATCATCTGTATGGCCTGACGTTTCGGGTTGTATTACCCATGGCGCTTGGCCTGCCGCTGCACGCCTTCCTGCTGCAGTACGCGGAACAGCTGTCAGCGCTGCCGCAGGACAAACGGTACCTCTTTATCAGCAGCCCGGCATTCCTCAAGCGGCTCGACACCTCGCTGGTGCCGCCTCCGGTTGCCCTGCTGCTCTCGGCCGGGGGCGAACTGCCCTGGCGCGACATCATTCCTTGTCATGACTGGCTGAACGTCTGGCCCGACGAAATTTACGGCAGCACCGAAACGGGCGTTATGGCCTGGCGTCACCGTCTGGATGAGACAACGCTCTGGCAGCCGTTTCCTGGCGTGACGTTCCACGGCGATCGGGTGACGTCGCCACTGATCCGCGAGGCTGAAGGAATCGTGCTGGATGATATCCTGCATTTCGCGGCTGACGGGCAGTTCAACATCGTTGGACGCCGTGGCCGGGTAGTCAAAATTGAAGATAAACGCATTTCGCTTGATGAGATTGAGCAGCGGTTACTGGCGCTGGACGGCATCTGTGACGCCGCCGCGCTGGCGGTCACTCGCCGTGGTCGTCAGGCCATTGGCGTGCTGCTGGTACTCAGTGACGCGGCGCGTTTGCACAGAGACAACGGGGGTAAAAATGCCCAGGAATCCGCGTGGCGTCGCGCCCTTCGCCCCTGCCTTGAACCGGTTGCCGTGCCCCGCTACTGGCGGATCGTCGATGAAATCCCGGTCAACAGCATGAACAAGCGCGTGACTGCACAGCTACAGGAGTTATTTCATGAAGATTCATGAAATCGAACGCCACCAGACTCATCCGGAGCATCTGGAGATCACGCTTTATCTTGATCCTGACCTGCTCTGGTTTAAGGGGCATTTTGCCGTCCAGCCGCTGCTCCCTGGCGTTGCACAACTCGACTGGGTGATGCATTACGCCATCACCCTGATGGCTCCGGGCTACCGTTTTCACAGCATTCAGAATGTGAAGTTTGCGGCCCCGCTGTTGCCGGACAACACGGTGACGCTGATCCTTGACTGGCACCCTGCCCGTCAGATGCTCAGCTTCAGCTACCAGCGCCATGCGGGCAGTGAACGCCATACCGCCAGCAGCGGGAAGATTCGCCTATGTCAGTAACGTTCCGCCCCTGCGTGTTGATCCCCTGCTACAACCACGGTGCGATGATGGCCGCGGTGCTCGCACGTCTGGCACCGTTTGACCTCCCGTGCCTGGTGGTTGACGATGGCAGCGAAGAGAGCACGCGCCACACCCTGGCGCAGTTAGCAGAGCAGCATCCGCAGGTTACACTGCTGCGTCTGGCGAAAAACAGCGGCAAAGGCTCGGCAGTGATGGCAGGGCTGAAAGCCTGCGCAGAGCGCGGCTTCACTCATGCAATCCAGGTGGACGCCGACGGCCAGCACGCCATTGAAGATCTCCCCCGCTTTCTGGCGCTGGCGCAACGTCACCCCGAGGCGCTGATTTCCGGTCAGCCCGTTTACGATGACTCCATACCCCGTTCGCGTCTCTACGGTCGCTGGATAACGCACGTCTGGGTCTGGATTGAAACGTTGTCCCTGCAGCTTAAAGACAGCATGTGCGGCTTTCGGGTCTACCCGATTGCGCCGGTGATGCAGCTTGCCGCACGTACCCCGCTCGGCAAGCGCATGGACTTTGATACTGAAGTCATGGTCCGCCTCTACTGGCAGGGCACGCCCAGCTATTTTCTGCCCACCCGCGTCACCTACCCGGCAGACGGTGTATCCCACTTCGATGCGCTAAAAGACAACGTGCGCATCTCGCTGATGCATACCCGTCTGTTCCTGGGGATGTTGCCGCGCATCCCTTCCCTGCTGATGCGCCGTCGCCCGCAGCACTGGGCGCAACAGCAGGAGGTCAAAGGGCTATGGGGTATGCGCCTGATGTTACGCGTCTGGCAACTGCTTGGGCGCAAGGCCTTCACCCTCCTGCTGTGGCCGGTCACCGCCGTTTACTGGCTTACCGCCCGTTCGGCGCGTCAGGCGTCGCGGCAATGGCTGAGGCGGGTTAAAGAGGTCATGGCACAGCGACAGATCCCACCGCCCCCCCGGCTGAACAGCTTTTTTCACTTCCTGCGTTTTGGTCATGCCATGCTGAACAAGGTGGCCAGCTGGCGCGGCGAGATGAAGCTGCATCGCGATCTGGTGTTTGCACCGGGTGCCCGCGAGGCGCTGGGGCTGGACGATCCACAGGGTAAACTGCTGCTGGCCTCGCATCTTGGCGACGTGGAAGCCTGCCGGGCGCTGGCACAGCGTGAAGGGGGGAAAACCATCAACGCCCTGGTCTTTAGCGATAACGCCCAACGCTTTAAGCAGATTATGGAAGAGATGGCTCCGCAAGCGGGCATTCACCTGATGCCCGTCACTGACATCGGCCCGGAGACCGCTATCCTGATCAAAGAAAAGCTGGATCGCGGCGAATGGGTGGCCATCGTGGGCGATCGTATCGCCGTCACGCCACAGCGCGGCGGCAGCTGGCGCGTGATCTGGAGCGAGTTTATGGGCCAGCCCGCGCCGTTCCCGCAGGGGCCGTTTATCCTGGCCTCCATTCTGCGCTGTCCGGTGGTGCTGATTTTTGCCCTCAGCCAGCAGGGGACGCTGACCCTGCACTGCGAACCGTTTGCCGACCCGCTGCTGCTGCCGCGCGGTGAACGCCAGCAGGCGCTGCAACATACCGTCGATCGCTACGCGCAGCGGCTGGAACATTACGCCCTGCTGTCACCGCTCGACTGGTTTAATTTTTTTGATTTCTGGCAACTGCCCGAAATCAGCGAGAAGGAGTAAAGGGTGCTGACCGATCCCCGCTTTACGACGGAAGTTGAAATCACCGTCCCGTTCCACGACGTCGACATGATGGGCGTGGTCTGGCACGGCAACTATTTCCGCTACTTTGAAATAGCCCGCGAAGCGCTGCTCAATCAGTTCGACTACGGCTATCGCCAGATGAAAGCCTCCGGCTATGTCTGGCCGGTGGTCGATACGCGGGTGAAATACCGCGATGCGGTGACGTTTGAGCAACGCATCCGGGTCCGGGCGCACATTGAAGAGTATGAAAACCGCCTGCGCATTGCCTATCAAATCTTCGACGCGCAGACCGGTAAACGCACCACCACCGGTTACACCATCCAGGTGGCGGTCGACGAGTCCACCCGCGAAATGTGCTTTGTCAGCCCGGGGATCTTGTTTGAACGTATGGGAGTCACGCCATGAAATGGTTGCCTTTGCTGGCACTGATATTCAGCCCGCTGGTCAGCGCCGTGACGCTGGATGAACTGCAACAGCGGTTCGCAGAGCAACCTGTGGTGCGCGCGCACTTCGAACAGGTTCGCACGATTAAAGACATGCCGCAGCCACTGCGCTCGCAGGGCGAGATGGTGATCGCCCGTGACAGCGGCCTGCTGTGGGATCAAAAGGCCCCGTTTCCCATGACGCTGCTGCTGGATGACAAACGGATGGTGCAGACCATCAACGGCCAGCCGCCGCAGACCATTACCGCCGACAATAATCCGCAGATGTTCCAGTTCAACCAACTGCTGCGGGCGTTGTTCCAGGCCGACCGCAAGGTGCTGGAAGACAATTTCCGCATCGATTTTAAAGACCAGGGGGAAGGCCGCTGGTCGCTGGTGCTCACCCCTACAACAACGCCGCTGAATACCCTTTTCACCACCCTCGATTTGGGCGGTGCGACGTATCTGGAGTCTGTTCGTCTCAACGACAAACAGGGCGACCGCACGGATATCACCCTCTCCCGCCACCGACTGACACCCGCCAGCCTGACCGATGACGAACGCCAACGCTTTGCCGCACCGTAAATCGCTGCGCCCGGCGCTGCTGTGGGCCACGGTATGCCTGATCCTGCTGGGCCTGCTGGTATCGCTGCTGCCCGGCGCGCGCCTGAACAGCAGCGTGCTGGCTATGTTGCCGACACAGACGCTGGGGGCGATCCCTCCGGCGCTTAACGACGGGTTTATGCAGCGGCTCGACCGTCAGCTTGTCTGGCTGGTCAGCCCCGGCAAAAAACCCGATCCGCGCGTGGCGCAGCAGTGGCTGACGCTGCTGCAACGCAGCGGTGCGCTGAGCGAAGTTAAAGGGCCCATGGACGCCACCGGGCAAAAAGCCTGGGGCGAGTTCTTCTGGCAGCACCGCAACGGGCTGATTGACCCCGCCACCCGCGCCCGCCTGCAAAACGGCGGTGAAGCGCAGGCGCAGTGGGTGTTATCTCAGCTCTATTCGGCCTTTTCCGGCGTAAGCGGCAAGGAGCTGCAAAACGATCCGCTGATGCTGATGCGCGGCGCGCAGCTCGCGCTGGCGCAAAACGGCCAGAAGCTGCGGCTGATGGACGGCTGGCTGGTGACGCAGGATGACGCCGGAAACTACTGGTATCTGCTGCACGGCGAGCTGGCCGGATCCTCCTTTGATATGCAGCAAACCCACCGGCTGGTGACCACCCTGAACGCGCTGCAGGCGACGCTGAAAACGCATTACCCACAGGCGCAACTGCTGTCTCGCGGCACGGTGTTTTACAGCGATTACGCCAGCCAGCAGGCCAAACGGGATATCTCCACGCTGGGTGTCGCCACCCTTCTGGGGGTGTTCCTGCTGATTGTGGCGACGTTCCGCTCCCTGCGTCCGTTGCTGCTGTGCGCGATCTCCATTGCCATCGGCGCGCTGGCGGGCACGGTCACCACCCTGCTGTTCTTTGGCGAGCTGCATCTGATGACGCTGGTGATGAGCATGAGCATCATCGGGATTTCAGCCGATTACACCCTCTATTACCTGACCGAACGGCTGGTGCACGGTGGCGAAAATTCACCGTGGCAAAGTCTGGATAAAGTGCGTCATGCCCTGCTGCTGGCGCTTCTGACGACCGTCGTGGCGTACCTGATTATGATGCTGGCCCCCTTCCCGGGGATCCGCCAGATGGCGCTGTTTGCCGCCGTGGGGCTGAGCGCCTCCTGTCTGACGGTAATTTTCTGGCACCCCTGGCTGTGCCGTGGAATGCCGGTACGCCCGGTTCCGGCCAGCAGAGCGATGTCGCGCTGGCTGGCCGCCTGGCGACGCAAAAAGACACTCGCGGTTGGCTTGCCCGTCACGCTGGCGCTCCTTTCCGCCGCAGGGATTAGCACCCTGAAGGTGGACGACGATATTGCTCAGCTGCAGGCGCTGCCAAAAACGATTCTGGCGCAGGAGAAGACCATCACCGCCCTGACCGGCCAGCGCGTCGATCAGAAATGGTTTGTGGTTTACGGCGCGTCAGCCCAGCAGACGCTGGAGCGGCTGGAGGCTTTTACCCCGGCGCTGGCGCAGGCGCAAAAAGCGGGTGAGCTGGCAAGCTGGCGAACCCTGCCGCTGAACTCCATGAAGCGGCAAAAAAGCGATCTTGCGCTGCTGCACCACGCTGCGCCTGCGGTAATGAACGTGCTGCACAGCGCCGGACTGAACGCTGTCTCACCGAATCTGACGCCGATGCCTGTCAGCGCGGAGGCCTGGCTTGCCAGCCCGGCCAGCGAAGGCTGGCGTCTGCTCTGGCTGACCCTGCCGGACGGCCAAAGCGGCGTGCTCGTCCCGGTGGACGGCGTCAAAAACAGCGCGGCACTGAGTGAACGGGCGGCGCAACATGAAGGGGTTGTCTGGGTCGATCGCAAGGCCCGTTTTGACAGCCTGTTTGCCCTCTACCGCACGCTGCTGACGGGGCTACTGTGCGTGGCGCTGGCGGTGATCGCCTGCGGCGCGATGCTCCGTCTTGGCTGGCGCCAGGGGCTTATCAGCCTGGTGCCGTCAGTGCTATCGCTCAGCTGCGGGCTGGCGGCGCTGGCCATCGCCGGGCATTCCGTCAATCTGTTTTCACTGCTGGCGCTGGTGCTGGTGCTCGGCATTGGCATCAACTACACGCTGTTTTTCAGTAACCCGCGCGGCACGCCGCTGACGTCGATGCTGGCTATCACCCTGGCGATGATGACCACGCTGCTGACGCTGGGCATGCTGGTGTTCAGCGCGACGCAGGCCATCAGCAGCTTTGGTATCGTGCTGGTAAGCGGTATTTTTACCGCCTTCCTGCTGGCCCCGCTGGCGATGCCGGCCAGGAACGAGAGAAAACCCTGATGAACGCTTTTTACCGCGCCGCCGCGCTGGCTGCGACGCTGCTGCTGGCAGGCTGCAGCCATTCGACCGATACTGAAGAAACTCGCCCGCAGGCCTGGCTGCAGCCGGGCTCGCAGGTGACGCTGCCACCGCCGGGCATTACGCCAGCCATCCGTTCTCAGCAGTTGCTGACCGGCCGGTTTAACGGCCAGACCCAGTCGCTGCTGGTTCTGCTGAACGCTGACGGGCAAAAAGTGACGCTTGCCGGGCTCTCGTCGGTGGGGATCCGCCTGTTCCTCGCAACCTACGATGGCAGCGGGATCCATACCGAGCAGTCGGTTGTTATGCCCCAGCTGCCGCCCGCCAGCCAGGTGCTGGCGGATGTGATGCTCAGCCACTGGCCGCTCAGCGCCTGGCAGTCGCAGTTGCCGAAAGGCTGGACGCTAAACGATACTGGCACCCGACGCGAACTGCGTAACCCTGACGGCAAGCTGGTCACCGAGATTGTCTACCTGCAACGCAACGGTAAGCGCGAGCCGATCAGCATTGCGCAGCACGTCTTTAAATACCACATCACCATTCAATATCTGGGTGACTGAGATGATTTTCATTTCCGCTGTTGGCATGGTCAACGCGCTGGGCAACTCGGCCGATGAGATCGCGGCCAACCTGAACGCCGGGGTAGCGCCGGGGATGCGTCATCGCGCCGGATGGCTGCAAGGCTTACCCGATGCCATGCTGGGCGGCGTTGAGGGTGAACTGCCGCCGATACCGGATAGCCTGGCAGCACACCGCAGCCGTAATAATCAGCTGTTGCTGGCGGCGCTGGCACAGATTCAGCCTGCCGTTGAGGCCGCCATCGCCCGCGTGGGCCGCGACCGCGTGGCGGTGGTGCTGGGCACCAGCACCTCAGGGCTGGATGAAGGCGATGAGTACGTGCGCCTCTCCCTGAACGGCGAACGCAGCCCGCAATGGCAGTACCCGCAGCAGGAGCTGGGCGACCCCTCCCGCTTCCTCGCCAACTGGCTGCAGCTGGATGGCCCGGCGTATACCATTTCGACCGCCTGCTCCTCCAGCGCCCGGGCGATCATCAGCGGGCAGCGTCTGATTGAGGCCGGTCTGGTGGACGTCGCCCTTGTGGGCGGCGCAGACAGCTTAAGCCGTATGCCGGTCAATGGTTTTAACAGCCTTGAATCGCTCTCGCCCACGCAGTGCGAACCGTTTGGCCGCGACCGCCGGGGGATCACCATCGGTGAAGCGGCGGCCCTCATGGTGCTGACCCGCGAAGCGGATCAGGTGGCGCTGCTGGGGGCGGGCGAATCGAGCGATGCGTACCATATCTCTGCCCCACATCCCGAGGGGGAAGGCGCCATTCGCGCTATTACTCAGGCGCTGAAGGCGGCAGGCATGACGGCAGACGAGGTGGGCTATATTAATTTGCACGGCACCGCCACTCCCCTCAACGATCGGATTGAGGCGCACGTGATTAACACCCTCTTTGGCGACCGGGTACCGTGCAGCTCCACCAAACACCTCACCGGCCATACGCTTGGCGCGGCCGGGATCACTGAAGCCGCATTAAGCTGGCTGATCCTGACCCGTGACCTGCCGCTGCCGCCGCAGGATTTTTCCCGCTACGCGCCGGACGACACGCTGCCGCCCTGCGGCCTGCTGCATCAGCGTGCGCCCCTGAAAAAACCGGTGATTTTATCGAACTCATTCGCCTTTGGCGGAAACAACGCCAGCCTGCTGCTGGGGAGAGTGTCATGAGCTATTTATCCCCCGCCGACTACCTGCCTCACGATGCGCCGATGATGCTGCTGGAGCGCGTTGAGCGTGTCACCGACAGCAGCGCGGTGTGCAGCGTCACGGTCGACGGGCACGGTGTGCTTGCGCCGTTCCTGAACGCTGACGGCGATCTGCCGGGCTGGTTTGCGCTGGAACTGATGGCCCAGACCGTGGGCGTCTGGTCTGAATGGCACCGTCTGCAAAAAGGGCTGCCCCACAGTCCGCTGGGCATGGTGCTGGGTGCGCGCGAGCTGGTGTGTAGCACGGGCCACTTTGCCGCCGGCACCACGTTAACCATTACCATCGAGCGCCTGATGCAGGACGAACGCTTTGGCAGCTTTGAATGCACGATTCAGGCAGATAACGCCCCTCTTGCCACGGGCCGCGTGAATACGTTCCAGCCCAGCGAAGACGAATTAACCTCACTTTTCACCCAGGGAGCTTCATCATGACACGTTCCGTACTGGTCACGGGCGCCAGCAAAGGCATTGGCCGCGCCATCGCCCGTCAGCTTGCGGCTGACGGTTTCACCGTGGGCGTGCATTACCATCGTGATGCTGACGGTGCGCGCGAGACGCTGGAGAGCATTGTTCAGGCTGGCGGAACGGGCCGTTTACTGACCTTTGACGTGGGTAACCGCGAGCAGTGCCGCGAGGTTCTGGAACAGGAAATCAGCACCTTTGGCGCATGGTATGGCGTGGTCAGCAATGCCGGAATCGCCCGCGATGGCGCGTTTCCGGCGCTCAGCGACGAGGACTGGGACAGCGTCATCCACACCAACCTCGACAGTTTTTATAACGTCATTCATCCCTGCATCATGCCGATGATCGCAACCCGCAAGGGCGGACGAATTATTACCCTGTCGTCCGTGTCAGGCGTGATGGGCAACCGTGGGCAGGTGAACTACAGTGCCGCCAAGGCCGGTATTATCGGCGCCACCAAGGCGCTGGCCATTGAACTGGCAAAGCGCAAAATTACCGTCAACTGCATCGCGCCAGGGCTGATTGATACCGGCATGATCGAGATGGAAGAGGCCGCGCTGAAAGAGGCCATGTCCA
The DNA here is from genome assembly GCF_003965585.1 of Enterobacter sp. WCHEn045836. NCBI lineage: Bacteria > Pseudomonadati > Pseudomonadota > Gammaproteobacteria > Enterobacterales > Enterobacteriaceae > Enterobacter > Enterobacter sp. WCHEn045836. Next base: position 29,639 of record NZ_RXPT01000013.1, on the reverse strand, counting down.
TGATCCCGATGCAGCGCATGGGACAGGCCGACGAGGTGGCCGGTCTGGCAAGTTATCTGATGTCGGACCGGGCAGGCTATGTGACACGCCAGGTGATCTCGATCAACGGGGGGATGTTATGACGCGTCGGGTGGTGATTACGGGGATGGGGGGCGTGACCGCCTTTGGCGAGGACTGGCCGACCATTGCCCAGCGGCTGCTCGGCTACGAAAATGCCGTACGCACCATGACGGAGTGGCAAGAGTATGCCGGTCTGCAAACCCTGCTGGCCGCCCCTATCGAGGATTTCACCCTCCCGGCACACTATACCCGCAAGCGCATTCGCGCCATGGGTCGCGTGTCGCTGCTCTCTACCCGCGCCACCGAACTGGCACTTGAGCAGGCGGGCCTGATCGATGACCCGGTACTGACGCAGGGGCAAACCGGCATCGCCTATGGGTCGTCCACGGGTAGCACAGGACCGGTCAGCGACTTCGCCTCCATGCTGATGGAAAAACACACCAACAACATCACCGGCACCACCTATGTGCAGATGATGCCGCACACCACCGCGGTCAATACCGGCCTGTTCTTTGGTCTGCGGGGGCGCGTCATTCCCACGTCGAGTGCCTGTACTTCCGGCAGCCAGGCGATTGGTTACGCCTGGGAAGCCATTCGCCATGGTTATCAGACCGTCATGGTCGCCGGGGGCGCCGAGGAGCTTTGTCCGTCAGAAGCGGCGGTATTTGATACGCTGTTCGCCACCAGCCAGCGCAACGACGTGCCGAAAACCACGCCGTCGCCCTTCGATACCGCGCGCGATGGGCTGGTCATCGGCGAAGGGGCAGGCACGCTGATTCTGGAAGAGCTGGAGCACGCCAAAGCGCGCGGGGCGACCATCTACGGCGAAATCGTGGGCTTTGCCACCAACTGCGATGCGGCGCATATTACCCAGCCGCAGCGTGAAACCATGCAGATTTGCATGGCGCAATCGCTGGCGATAGCAGGCTTACGCGCATCGGACATCGGATATATCTCCGCCCACGGCACCGCCACCGATCGCGGTGATATCGCCGAAAGCCAGGCCACTGCGGCCATCTTTGGCGACAACGTCCCCATCTCCTCGCTGAAAAGCTATTTTGGCCATACGTTAGGCGCCTGCGGTGCGCTGGAAGCGTGGATGAGCGTGCAGATGATGCGTGAAGGCTGGTTTGCCCCGACGCTCAATTTAAGACAACCGGATGAGCAATGCGGTGCTTTAGATTATATTATGGGGGAAGCCCGTCAGATTGACTGCGAGTATCTGCAAAGCAATAACTTCGCGTTTGGCGGCATCAATACCTCAATCATTATCAAACGCTGGGCGTAACTATGTACCAGTTTATACTGGGAAAAATCTCCACCCTTAGCGCGGACCCGCTGGCGTCAACGCTCGCAGATATGGCACCTCAGGGTGCGCGACACCGTTCCTGGCTGGCAGGCAGGACGCTGCTCGCCCGGGCATTGTCCCCGTCTCCGCTGCCCGACATTGTGTACGGCGAACAGGGGAAACCCGCCTTTGCGAAAGATCATCGGCTCTGGTTTAACCTGAGCCACAGCGGGGACGACATTGCCCTGCTGGTGAGCGATGAAGGTGAAGTAGGCTGCGATATCGAAGTGATACGCCCGCGTGAAAACTGGCAGGCACTGGCGAACGCGGTGTTCAGCGTGGCGGAGCATGCGGAGCTGGAACGCGAAGCGCAGGAGGCGAAGCTCTCCGCGTTCTGGGGGATCTGGACGCGTAAGGAGGCGATTGTGAAGCAGCGAGGCGGCAGCGCCTGGCAGATTGTCAGCATCGACAGCACCTCACAGACCCACTCGGTCAGCCAGCTTCAGTTTGGCTCCCTGAGTCTCGCCGTCTGCACGCCCACCCCGTTTACCCTTACCCCCGGGGCGATTTTTCACCACCCGATGTCCGGGGCAGAAATATCACCAGCACGCCCAGCATAATCAACCCGACGCCCGCCAGCCCCTGCCACGAGAACGACTCGCCCCAGCCGGGCAGCAGGATCGCCGCGCCCCACACCAGAATATAACTGAGGCTCAGCAAGGCATACGCTTTGCTGAGTGCCATGCGATGCAGCGCCAGATACCAGCAGCCCATAGAGGCCACATAGCCCATCAGCCCCAGCAGTAGCGCGGCGGTACCGGACGAGAAATGCCAGAGGGCCCTGAAAAATGCCAACGCCTCGCCGACGGGCGGAAGCGCCTGCATGGCACTGCGCAGCAGCAGCTGCGCCACGCTGACTAACACCACGCTGCATAAGGCCCAGAACACCCCTTTCACAGGCTTCCTCCCAGCAACACTATCCCGGTGATGATCAACCCAACGCCCAGCCAGTGATGCCAGGCCACCCTCTCATACCAGAGTCCCTTCGCCGCCAGTGTCACCCAGACAAAATTAAGGCTCAGCATCGGATAGGCCACCCCGACGGGAAGACGCTGCAACACCCCCAGCCAGACCAGCATGCCGCAGCCCAGCGCCAGCAAGGCGAGCCCCATCCACAGCATAATATGCGCGCCACGCCGCCCGGTTGTCGCCGGACGGGTCGCCTGCTTCTGGCAGAGCTGTCCCGCGCAGGTCAGCAGACTTGCCAGCACCAGCCACAGCCAGGTCATCATTGCGGGAGATACTGCAGGTAAGCCAGCCGCCCCTGGATATACAGGTGGTCAGGCGCTGGCAGGTTGGCTCGTTTCAGATCGTCGTTCTTCGACAGCAGGATCACCAGCGACACGCTCCCCTGCTGGCGATGCGTCGCCAGCCACTGCGCAAAGTCATCTTTATTGATAAAGCGGTCTTTCACATCCGGGTAATCCAGCCCGTAGCGCAGCTCACCGCTCTGACCAAACAGGATGATGTCGTTACGCTTCAGCTCCCACGCCAGCCCTGCCGCCACGCCGACGTTATCGGCCAGCACGAACCGGCTCTGCTGGAGCGGGTCGCGCACGGTATCCACCAGCGACTGCGGCTGTTTGGAATCCACCACCAGGTTGGGAATGGCAAAGCCAATCAGCAACGCCAGCCCGGCAGGGCACAGCGCCGCCAGCCACCAGCGCTGCTGGCTCCGTCTGAAGCTAAACCAGCCCACCACGGCCCAGACGAGGAAGGCCACCACCGCGCAGAAGACTTTATACAGTTCGACCGACGTCCAGACCGGATGCTTAGCCAGCCCCCACGGAGAGACCACCAGCGCCGCCACCACGCCGATGACGCCAAACGCCAGGTTAATCCCGCCGTTAATGCGTAACGCCCTGGCACCTTTTTCCGCCGCAAGGCAGGCATAGCGCGCCATCAGGATAGCCAGCGGGGCAAAACACGGCAGGATGTAGGTCGGCAGCTTACCTTTGGCGATGCTGAAGAACAAAAATGGCATCACCACCCATCCGAGCAGATAAAGTCCGCCGCCTGCAGGATGTTTTTCACGCCAGCCCAGACGCAGCGCACCGGGCAACAGCGCCAGCCACGGCAGACTGCCCGCGACCAGGAATGGCAGGTAATACCAGAACGGGGCTTTGTGCTGGGCGTCGCTTTGGGCAAAACGCTGAATGTGTTCAACCCAGAAGAAGTAGCGCCAGAAATCGGGTTCACGCCAGGCAATCGCCAGCCCCCAGGGCAGGACAATGAGCACGCAGCTCAGGATGGCGAGCCCGCCAAAAATCAGCACCTCTTTCCAGCGCTTTTGGGCTATCACCCACGGCAGGACGCCAAGCACTGGCACCGCCAGGGCGAGGAAACCTTTGGTCATCACCCCCATGCCGCAGGCCAGCCCCAGCAATATGTAGCCCCCCACTTTGCCAGCCAGGGTGTGCGCCTGCGAGGCCAGCCAGAAACTGCACATCGCCGCCACCAGCCACAGGGTGATGATGGGATCGAGCACGGCATAGGTGCCAATGCCATACACCAGAAACAGCGTCAGGAAGATAAGGCCGGAGAACAGGGCAACGCGTTTATCACGCCAGAGTTGCCAGGCCATCCAGATGACCAGCAGCGCCGTCAGGCCGGTGGAAAAAATGGCCCCGGCGCGCACGGCAAAGTTCGTGTGGCCAAACAGCAGTTGCCCGAGGCTGTTGACCCAGTAACCGGCAATCGGCTTTTCAAAGTAACGCAGCCCCAGAAAATGGGGCACAATCCAGTCGCCGGAGGCGAGCATTTCACGGCTGATTTCCGCATAGCGCGTTTCATCAGGCTGCCATAACAGACGGATATCAACCGGAATGAGGTAGTAAACAATAAACAGGGCGAACAGCACTAAGCCATAACGGGCGACTTTCATGGTACCGGACTCACGGTTTGTTGATAGCCAAGCCAGCCTTCCCGGCCAGCCATGTCATTACGCACAATTTTGCCGACAGGCAGAGTACTAAGATCGTCTGGCAGCAGGTCGATCAACGGGCAGAACTGAATCCCCTCCTGCGCCGCCAGCGTCAGCAGCGCATCGAAATCATGCTGATACGCAATCCCCTCCACCTCGGCGTGAATGGTGTAGACCGGGGTGCCGGTGTCGCGATGCATGCAGTCCAGAATGTAGCGGTTGAAGTCGTCGGCGGTCACCTCGCGCCCCACCACTTCATCCCAGGTGGGCAGTGTGACCGGGATTTGCACCGTGCCAACGCGGTTTTCACCGAGCTGCGGTAAAAACGGTCCGCTACCCCGGCAATCGCTGTTGTAGCGAAACGCGAACGTCTCTTTGGCTTTCACGACGCGTTGATCCGCACGCCATCCCGCCACGGCGGAGCAGCGCACCGGTTGACCGATAATGGCCTCCAGCTCCCGCAGACCACGCTCGATTTCCCGGGCCAGGCGAGGAATATCCCAGACGCCCGCCCAGGCCTGCCAGGCATGGTGATCCCAGGCATGCAGGCCAACCTCATGGTGCTGCGCTGCTTCACGGATGATGGCGTCGTTACCCGCGCCGATACGCCTGCCGGGCCATGCGGTACCGGCCAGCAAAATATCCCAGCCGTAGAGCGATGCTGCGCGCGAGCGCAGCATTTTGAACAGAAATGCCGGTTTAACCAGACGCCATAAATGACGTCCCATGTTGTCTGGCCCCACGCTGAAGAAGATGCTGGCACGCACATCGTGCTTGCTCAGCAGCGTCAGCAGTCCGGGAACGCCGTCACGCGTTCCCCTGAAGGTATCGACATCAATGCGTAAACCGACTTTTTTCATGAGGCCTGTTCCGACAGCTCCACGGTGCGCAGGAAGAAATCGAGCGTCTCATCAATGGTCTGCTCCATCTTCACCGTTGGCGTCCAGTTCAGGCAGCGCTTCGCATTGCGAATGCTCGGTTTGCGATGCTCAACGTCCTGGTAGCCTTTGCCATAGTAGCTGCTGCTTTCCACTTCGCGGAATCCTGCAAACGGCGGGAACTGGTTACGCAGCGGATGGCGCTCAAAGCTGGCCAACAGCATTTCGGCCAGTTCTCGAATGCTCGCTTCGTTATCCGGGTTGCCGATGTTGATGATCTCCCCGTTGCAGCGGCCATCCTTGTTTTCGATGATGCGGAACAGAGCTTCGATGCCATCGCTGATGTCGGTGAAGCAGCGTTTTTGTTTACCGCCTTCAATGAGCTTAATGGGCGAGCCTTCCACCAGGTTCAGGATCAGCTGGGTAATGGCGCGGGAGCTGCCAATGCGCGCCGCGTTCAGGTTATCCAGACGTGGCCCCATCCAGTTAAACGGCCGGAACAGGGTAAAACGCAGCCCTTCTTTCTCGCCGTAGGCCCAAATCACGCGGTCCAGCAGCTGTTTGGAGACGGAGTAAATCCAGCGCTGCTTGTTGATCGGCCCGACCACCAGGTTAGAGGTGTCTTCATCGAAGTTTTTATCGGTACACATGCCGTACACTTCTGAGGTGGACGGGAAGATGATGCGCTTATCGTATTTCACGCAGTCGCGGATAATCTTCAGGTTCTCTTCAAAGTCCAGCTCGAATACGCGCAGCGGGTTGCGGGTGTACTCAATCGGCGTGGCAATGGCGACCAGCGGCAGCACCACGTCGCATTTTTTGATGTGGTACTCGATCCACTCGGAGTGAATGCTGATATCCCCTTCCACGAAATGGAAACGCGGGCAGTCAAGGAAACGGCTGATGGCATCGGAGCCAATGTCGAGGCCATAAATTTCGTAGTTATCGTCTTTCAGCAGACGCTCGGTCAGGTGGTTACCAATAAAACCGTTCACGCCGAGGATCAACACGCGGGTGCGGCGCTTAATTGCCACCACCGGGGCGCTGGTGATCAAGGCGCCGGGAACCAGCCCCAGAGACTGCGCCAGCTGCGCCCCCTGAACATAAACGCCGTTGTCGGTCTGACCGGTCACGATCTCCAGCGCCTGCTCGCCGCAGCTGACAATCAGCGGAGAGACAGAGGCGATGGTGCCCGGTTTCGCGGCCGGGACGTCATCGCGCACGTTGGATTTCCAGACGATGAATTTGCTGACGCCGGCAAAGCTATACGCCCCCGGCCAGGGGTCGGTCACTGCGCGCACCAGGTTGTGCAGCTGGCGGGCGGGCTTGTTCCAGTCCAGACGGCCGTCTTCCGGCGTGCGGCGGCCAAAACAACTCGCCTTGCTCTCGTCCTGAGCGGTCTCGCTGAAGGTGCCGTTCAGGATGGTCGGCAGTGCATCGCGCAGCAAGCTTTGCGCCACCGAGCAGAGTTTCTGATGAAGCTGCAGCGCCGTCTCATCCGCGCCGATGGCCACACGCTGCTGCGCAATGATGGCGCCCGCATCCGCGCGGTGCACCATGCGGTGCAGGGTCACACCGGTTTCAGTTTCACCATTCACCAGCACCCAGTTCAGCGGCGCGCGGCCACGGTAGGCGGGCAGCAATGAGCCGTGAAGGTTAAATGCCCCTTTCGTCGCCAGACGTAAAATATCGTCGCAAATCAGGTTGCGGTAGTAGAACGAGAAGATGACATCCGGCGCGACGGCGCGAATGCGATCCACCCACAGCGGGTGGTTGATATCGTCCGGCGCATAGACCGGAATGCCGCGCTCGGCGGCGATACGCGCCACGGAGCCAAAGAAATTATTCTCTCCCGCGGCATCCGGATGCGTGAAGATGGCAGCGATATCATAACCCGCTTCAAGCAGGGCAAGCAGGCCCGCGCACCCCATATCGTGATAGGCAAAGACAACAGCTTTCATGGGTGTTTTTCCTCTTGAGAGACTTTGTGTTCCTGGCGGACAACACGTTGAATAAAGTAGCGCGGACGTGCGCGAACATCGTTATAGATACGGCCAATGTACTCACCGAGCAGCCCCATCCCGACAAACTGGGCGCCGATGAACATGAACAGCACGGCAAAGAGCATGAAGACCCCTTCCGCCGCCCACTGGGGGCCAAAGACCAGACGCAGGACGACCAGCAAAACGGAAAGCGTAAACCCGGCCAGCGCGATAATGCTGCCGAAGACGCTCAGCAGGCGCAGCGGCGTGGTGGTCAGGCAGGTGATGAGGTCGTACATCAGGTTGATAAGACGCATAAAGCTGTACTTCGATTCCCCGTGCTCACGCTCGGCGTGCAGCACCGGGATCTCCGTCGCCTTACGGGCAAAGGTATTCGCCAGAATCGGAATGAAGGTGCTGCGTTCATGGCAGTGCAGCATGGCGTCGACAATATGGCGGCGATAGGCGCGCAGCATGCAGCCGTAATCGCCCATCGCTTTGCCGGTGGTGCGCTGGATCAGGCGGTTGATGGTGCGGGAAGCCAGCTTGCGGAACAGGCTATCCTGACGATTCTGCCGTACCGTACCCACCACGTCGTACCCTTCATCGGCTTTGGCGACCAGCCGGGGGATCTCCTCCGGCGGGTTTTGCAGATCGGCATCCAGGGTGATGACCAGATCGCCCGTCACGTGGCTGAACCCGGCCATAATGGCCGAGTGCTGGCCGTAGTTGCGGTTAAGCAGCACCGCAACGACATGGCTGCCTTCGGCCTGCGCAGCCTCGGTCAACATCAGGGCGGAGTTATCGCTGCTGCCATCATCCACCAGCAGGATTTCATAGGCTTTGCCCAGCGTCTCACAGGCGGCGGTGGTGCGGCGGATCAGTTCCGGCAGGCTCTCCTGCTCGTTATAAACCGGGATCACCACAGAAACTTTTTGTACAGGTGGTGCACTGAACATATCAATGTCCTGCAAGCTGATGGAGCGCGGTAATGACGCGGGTTGTGTCGTCATGAGTCATGTCCGGGAAAAGTGGGAGAGAACAAATACGCGCGCTGTTCCATTCAGAATGCGGGAGCGATACATCAGGAAAACGCTCGCGGTAGTATTTTTGCGTGTGTGCCGCGCGGAAATGCAGGCCAGTGCCGATGCCCTGCTCTTTCAGGGCCGCCATCAGGTTGTCGCGGGAGATCCCGCAGCGGGCTTCATCCACGCGGATAATAAACAGATGCCAGGCGTGCACATGCGGCCATGACGGAAGCGTTAGCGGCTGGAACGGCGTGTCGGCCAGCTCGCGCAGGTAGCGTTCGGCGATGTCCTGACGGCGTTTGTTGGCCTGTTTCAGTTTGCCCAACTGCACCAGCGCCAGCGCGGCGTTGATGTCCGCGAGGTTGTATTTAAAGCCAGGCGCGATCACCTCGGCCTGCGGCGCGCGGCCGTGGGTCTGGCGGTCATAGGCATCGACGCCCAGACCGTGGAATTTCAGGCTGCGGATTTTTTGTGCCAGCTGTTCGTCATCCGTCACCACCAGACCGCCCTCGGCGCAGGTCATGTTTTTAATGGCGTGGAAGGAGAAAATTGCCGTGCCCTGCCAGCCCACGTGGCGATCTTTGTAGTACGTGCCCGCGGCGTGTGCCGCATCTTCAATCACCGGAATACCGTGACGCTCCCCCACGGCGCGAATGGCGTCGATGTCACATGGCGCGCCGGCGTAATGCACCGGGATAATGGCTTTGCTGCGCGGCGTAATGGCGGCCTCAACCGCGTCCGGGGTGACCATCAGCGTGTCTTTGTCCACATCGATCATCACCGGGGTTGCTCCCAGCAGAACAATCATATTCAGCGTGGAGACCCAGGTCAGGGAGGGGGTAATCACTTCATCGCCAGGGCCAATACCCAGCGCCATCAGGGTGACGTGCATCCCGGCGGTGGCCGAACTGACGGCAATGGCGTGGTGATTCCCGGTCTGTTGGCAGAATGCCTCTTCAAGCGCCTGATTTTTCGGCCCGGTCGTGATCCAGCCAGAGGTTAATACCTCCTGCAACGCCGTTATTTCCTCATTGCCCATGGACGGGCGGGAAAAAGGCAAAAAATCGCTCATCATTAATTTCCTTGCAATAAGAATGGCACGCTTTTGATATTAACCAATTACCGGTTCGTTTATTTCAACGGTTCATAAACTCATATCAAGGTAACGCGCATTTCTTAGGGAAAAATTAAGATGCGTATTTAAAGTGTTAAGGAGTGTATTTAATTAACTTTATAAACAAGAGGTTACATAATTATGAATTTTTTATTTTGTGATCACATTCAATTTTTGCAAAATGTAACGTTTAAACCAACCCTCAACAAACAAAAAAAAATCCCGGTTATTTCTGTAAAAGCAGAAACAACCGGGAACTTTTCTTTTTAGTTAATTGTCGCGCTTATTTTAAATTATTCGGGAAGTCTTTTGGCAATTCACTGGCAGCACACGCAATTACGCTGTCATCGTTGGCTCCGCAGTCGCGCACAAAGGTAATAGTGGCAAACTCATCAATCACTTCCGTTGGATAGGCCGGGCCCGCATCGCGATAGCTGTTCATCAGCGGAATGTGATCGTTCTGGAAACAGACGGTTTTTTCCGGGTTGTTCATGACCCAACGTGGGAAGAAGATGGTGCCATGGAACAGTTTGTCGCCCAGGTTCACAATCAGGCTAACATCGGTGCCGGTGGGTTCGGTCCAGGAGATTTTATAAATACTCTCACCTACGCGAACAATGTATACCCGCTGATCTTTTACCCAACGATTACCCACCAGACCGCTGTGAATACGGTAGTCGATGGTCTTTTCATTCTTGATATAAATCTCGTAGTTCCAGCCGTTATCGTAGGTATAAACCAGATGTTTGCCGATGAAGCCGCTTAAGTCATGTTTGTCGAAGGTGCTCATAAGATGTCTCCTTTGTTTTGATGAGACGATCGTACCCCTTCAAAAAATGAATGAATAACGCTATGTTTGAATCAAATTCATCCAAATTTTAGATTAATTATGCACAAGACGACGCTCGAACAATGGTCTTTGCTGGAGAGAGTGGTGGACGCGGGCAGCTTTGCAAGAGCAGCGGAAGAGACGCACCGCAGCCAGTCTTCCGTCAGCTATAACCTGTCGCTGTTGCAGGAACGGCTGGGGGTGGCGCTTCTGGTGCAGGAAGGGCGCCGGGCGGTGTTGACCCCTGCCGGGGAACTGCTTCTCAACCAGGTCAAACCGCTGCTGAAAGCCTTTGCCTACGTTGAGACGCGGGCGGCTACCCTGCGCAACGGAATGCGCACGCGACTGGATCTGGTGGTGGACAATATCTTCCCCCGCCGGCGTTTGTTCGCCATCCTGCGTCAGTTCCAGCAGTTGTACCCGCAAACGCAGGTGCGCCTCACCGAAGTGCTGGAAAATACCCGCGCCGATGCCATTAACGATGAAGCCGATGTGATGATCCTCACCCGCCGCCAGGATATTACCGGGCTGGGCGAATGGCTGATGAATATCGACTTTGTCGCCGTGGCCCATCACCAGCATCCCCTCTTTCAGCTCGACGCCCCGCTTAATGACGACATGCTCCGCCCGTGGCCGCTGATCCAGATTGCAGACAACCACTCTTCCGCGCGCGCTGCCGGAGGCTCATGGACCTTCTCCACCATTGACGCCGCCATTGAGGCGGTGATGTCGCAGGTGGGTTACGGCTGGCTGCCGGAGGAGCGCATTCAGGCTCAGCTGGATCAAGGGGTGCTGAAGATGCTGCCGCTCAGTCACGGCGTGCGTCGGGCCACGCCGCTGCACCTGATCGTTAAGCGCTCCCTTAACCCGCTGGACGAACAGGTTGAGACCCTGTTGCGCCTTTTTAGCCAGGAGCCGTCATCGTCACCTGCTACGCTTTAAGGTCCGAACGTTAAAACGATAAGGAGCAGAGGATGAAAATCGACTTTACGGGAAAAGTGGCGCTGATTACCGCCTCCACCGGCGGGATCGGCTTCGCCATTGCCAGAGGGCTGGCCGAAAGCGGTGCGGAAGTGATCGTCAATGGCCGTAGTACGGAGTCGGTGAATAAAGGTATTCAGCAGCTGCAGCAGGTGGTGCCGGGCGTGCAGGTGCGTGCCGCGATAGCCGATCTCAGCACGCCGGAAGGGGTCGAGTCGCTGCTGAAGGTGGCGAGCAACGTCGACATTCTGGTCAACAATGCCGGGATTTACGGGCCGCAGGATTTTTACGCCACCGACGATGACACCTGGGAGCGTTACTGGCAGACCAACGTGATGTCCGGCGTGCGTCTCTCACGCGCGCTGCTGCCCGGCATGGTGCAGAAAGGCTGGGGCCGCGTGGTATTTATCTCCTCCGAGTCGGCCTGCAATATCCCGGCGGACATGATCCACTACGGCGTGACCAAAACGGCGCAGCTCTCGCTGGCACGCGGACTGGCGAAGTTCGTGGCGGGCAGCGGCGTGACGGTCAACAGCGTATTGCCGGGGCCGACGATGTCTGACGGATTCGCGGAGATGATGAAAGACGAGATCGAAAAAACCGGTAAATCGCTGGAACAGCTGGCAAAAGAGTTTGTGATGGCCAACCGCCCCAGCTCGGTGATCCAGCGTGCGGCCACGGTTGAAGAGGTGGCCAATATGGTGGTGTATGTCTGCTCAGCGCAGGCCTCCGCCACCTCGGGCGCGGCGTTACGCGTCGACGGTGGCGTGGTGGATGACATTATCTGAGTGGTCAGGTCTCACTGCCTGCAACCCGGCGGGCAGTAATATAGCGCGCCTGCCAGTAGCTATCGTTCAGGGTGGACACCGTCACGCCCTGACTGCTTGAGGCATGAATAAACTGGCTACCGCCAATATAGACGCCCACGTGCTTTTGGTTCGGGCCGGTCCGGAAGAACACCAGATCCCCGGCCCGAAGCCGGTACTGTGCCACCTTCACGCCACGATGGATCTGCTCGCTCGTCGTACGCGGCAGGCTGAGATGCGCGGCATCGCTGAACAGATGTTGCATCAGCGCGGAACAGTCCACCCCGCGATGCGTGGAGCCGCCCCACTGATAGTGCGTGCCTTTCCATTTCTGATACTGGTCAAGAATACGTGAGCGCAGCGGAGCCGCTTGCGGGTGAAGCAGCGCCGATTTCGCCGGCGTTCCCGCGAGGTCGTGGTTCATCGATAGCATGGATGCGGGCAGTTGAAAACTGAACGCGGAAAACGAAGCAAAACTTAACGAGAGTATTGAAATAAGCGATCTGAACGTCATATCAAGAGAGAAAAAGTGAGTGAATTTTTCCTTACCGGTGGAGGCCAACGTTCCTCCCAAATATCTTTCGATGCGGCGATAATATAGACAGCTCACTTTTTACCCAATCTTTATCGGGTCTGTTTTTGGACTCCTCGGTTGGGTCGCAAGAATGAGAAAAAAAAGCGCATGGTTTAAGGACTGTGGCGCCAAAGCAGGTAAACTAATGAGCAGAATGTGTATTTCAGCTAAGACGTATTTATGACCAATATGATTGCCGACGAGGCCGTGGCCAAATCCAACGTGCTCTCTGTCTTCGACTTTGATGGAACGTTAACGCACCACGACAGCTTCATCCCTTTCCTGCGTTTTGCCTTCGGCAAACGTTATTTCGCAGGCCGTCTGGTGCGTATGGCGCTACCGACGCTGCACTGCGTGCGCCGCAAGCTAACGCGCGATGAGCTGAAAGAGGTACTGATTAAGACCTTCCTGACGGGCGTGGATGAGCACTGGCTACGACAGCAGGCGGAAGCGTTTTGCGAAAAATACTGGGACAAGCTGATGCGCCCCGAAGGGGTGCTGGCGGTGGCGGCTGAAGTGAACTCCGGTGCGGAAGTGACGATCTGCTCCGCCTCTCCTGCTCTGGTGCTCCAGCCGTGGGCTGACAAACTCGGCATCAAGCTGATTGGCACGCAACTGGAAGTGAAAAACGGCAAGCTGACCGGGCGCATTACCGGCAACAACTGCCGCTGCGCCCAGAAAGTCGCCAGACTGGAAAAGGTGTATGGCAATCTGAACGCGTACCACCTGCGCGCCTGGGGTGATACCCGTGGCGACCATGAACTGCTGGCGGCTGCGCAGGATCCACACTGGCGGCACTTCCATCATCCGCGCAAGCGCCGCAACTCACCGATTAAGGGTTAGGTGCGGTCTGGTGCCCTCACCCCGGCCCTCTCCCACAGGGAGAGGGAGAAGAGCGGTGCATCAGGCCTCACGTTTCCCAGGGAACATCACGCTCGCAATAATCCCCAGCGCCAGCACGCCTAATACCACGAACAGACTGGTCGTCGCGCCAATGCTGTAGCCGTGGTGCCAGAAGTGGTCCGTCGCATTCAAACCGAGCTTGAACGCCACGAAGAACAGCAGCAGGACCACCGCTTTCTCCAGATGAACCAGATATTGCTTCAGCGCTTCCAGTACGAAATAGAGCGTACGCAGGCCGAGGATGGCAAACATCATGGCGCTGTAGATAATCAGCGGCTCGCGGCTGACGGCGATAATGGCCGGTACGGAGTCAAACGCGAACATCACATCGGACAGCTCCACGACCGCCACGCAAAGCAATAATGGCGTCGCGTAACGCTTCGCTTTTTTGACGCGCCCAACCATCACGTCCTGATTTTCCGGTTTTTCCAGCTCCGCATCCACCTCTTTCTGCGTCAGAATGAAGGCGTGGCTGCTGATTTTCGGCCAGACAGGATAAAAACGCTTCACCAGCCGATAGGCCAGATGCCCGGAGTAATCTTCAACCTCGTCGCTCTCTTCGTTGCGCCTGAGCATCATCACCGCCGTCCAGCCAACAACCAGCGCGAAAATAACCTCCACGTACGGCCCCAGACTCAGCAGGCTGGTCCCAATGGCCACGAAGATACCGCGGAAGACAATGGCCCCCAGTACGCCCCAGTAAAGCACGCGGTGACGGTACTTATCTGGTACACCGAACCAGGCGAAAATCGCCATCATCACAAACAGGTTATCGACCGAGAGCACCTCTTCCAGCGCATAGCCGGTGAGGAACAGGCTAGCCATCTCGGCGCCGTGATGAACATACAGGAACCCGGCAAACGCCATCGCCATCGAGAACCAGAAAACGGACCACATCGCGGCACTTTTCAGCGAGACAGGCTTATCGTGACGGTGCATGAAGAGGTCGATAAACATCGCCCCGACAGCCATCACCACAAAGACAACAACGGTTTCCGTCGGGAAACCGAGATGAGCAGCAGACATACACAACCCTTTTTTAGAGGCAAAACACAAAAACCATGCAGACTGGCATATGCCAGCAGAGAAAAAGATGGAACGGTTTTACACCGGTTCCCCCTTCAAACCGCAGCTCTGTGGCTGCGCAAGGCGTGTACTTTACCTCACAATGTGGGGTGACGCATCTGCCGTTTAGGCGCTTTGCGTAACGCGCCTGATATGTGAGTCACCTCTTATTTACATAATTTAAACCTTCCATTCACTGGATAAAAATAACGCAACGTCGCTATAGTGGTTTTGTTAAATAAAACTGAGTTGTACCTGATAAAACCAAGAACAGACCCTGCGAGGACACAATGACAGAACAAACGCGTTATGGCGCTACCACCAGTGAGGGGATAGAAAAGGAGACGATGCGGAAGGTCATCTGGCGTATCCTGCCGTTTCTCATCGTCAGCTATCTGATCTCCATTATCGATCGCGGGAACATCGGCATGGCATCGCTGCAGATGAATGAGGATCTCGGTCTCAGCAAAGCGGCATTTGGTTTCGCCAGCAGTCTCTACTTTGTGGCCTATTTTTTGTTTGAAGTGCCAAGCAACCTGGCGATGCAAAAAGTCGGCGCACGACTGTGGATCCCGCGCATCATGATTAGCTGGGGCATTGTGTCCATGTGTATGTCGCTGGTCCAGAACACCACGTCGCTCTATATCGTCCGTTTTCTTCTCGGCGCCGCAGAGGCGGGCTTCTTCCCTGGCGTCGTGCTTTATCTGACCTGGTGGATCCCTTCCCGCTATCGCGCACGCATTATTGCCTCCTTTATGGTCGCCATCCCACTCGCCAACTTCATTGGCTCCCCACTCTCCGGGCTGATTCTGTCAATGGATGGCTGGTTGGGTCTTCGCGGCTGGCATCTGCTGTTTATCATTGAAGGTTTGCCCGCCGTACTGCTCGGCATTGCCGCCTGGTTTATTCTCCGCGATCGCCCTCATCAGGCGAACTGGCTCAGCAGTGAACAAAAGCAATGGCTGGAAACCACGCTGGAAAACGAGCGCAATCAGCAAAAGAATATTGGACATCAAACGACGTGGCAGTTATTGAAACATCGCCAAATCTGGCTGCTGGCGCTGATTTACGCTGGCGCATCGTCTGCTGGCACCACCATCAGCGTATGGTCTCCTCAACTGCTGAAATCCTTCCATCTCAATAATCTTGAGACAGGTCTGTTCAACGCCATCCCGTACGGTCTGGCATCCGTACTCATGATTGTATGGGGACGAAGTTCTGACCGAACCAACGAACGCCGCTGGCATACTGCGCTGACGCTTTTCATGATTGCCGCAGGCGTATTTGCCGCATTTGTCAGCGTCTCCCTTGCTGCCACCATTGTTATTCTCAGCATCATGCTCATCGGCGCTTATTCAATGAAAGGGCCTTTCTGGGCGCTGGCGTCCGGCTGGATGAGCAGTACCTCGGCGGCTGCAGGACTCGCCGCAATTGGCGCTATTGCTAACCTGATCGGCGGCGCGGTCATGGTCAATGCATACGGTATTATTAATGAGCGGACGGGCAGCTACACGCTGGCGATGCTTCCGCTGGCGGCGCTGTGTGTGGCGGGAGGTATCGCAGTACTCATTATGGGACGACAGGCCCGTAACGCTCAGCTACACGAAAATCAGGTCACGCATTAGCAATGACAAAAGCGGGACGCGTGTCCCGCTTTTCGTTAACGGTTTTCTTCCGCTGTGTCGCTCGTTTCCCCGTAGAACTGCTGACAGAAGGGCTTACTGGCCCCCATTTTCTGTGACAGGCGGCTGGCGGTGTCGTGCATCAACTGACGAATACCTTGCTCCCTGCGATCTTCCGTCAGTCGTGAGATGGGACCGGTCAGTGCCAGCGCCGCAATCAGTTTGTCATGAACGCCGAAGACGGGCATCGCAAACGCAGCGGTATGGGGATCGCGGGCACCTGCCGTGTAGAGCGGAAGCGCAGGCTCACCGCCCGGCAGGGGCTCATTGAGGCCCCAATGGCGTAGAACCTTACTGATAGCAGAATCGTCCAGCGGGAACTGGGTGCCGGGGAGATTGCTGTGACGGAGCCCATGTGACGCTTCTGCCCTAAACAGGCACAGACGTTGCCCGCCTTCTAATACATACCAGCTGGCGCTCTCCTGGGAAGCCAGAGACAAGGCCTGAAGTTCCGGCTGAACCACCCGGGAAAGATGGAAAGATTGTTCATACAGCTTACCGAGATAAAGCAGACGAGGGCCAAGCGCATAATTGCCGTCATCATGCCTGACGACATAGTTCATCCGTTCAAGAGAGTTCATTAAGCGGTAAACCGTGGTTTTGTGGTAACCCGATAGCTGCGCCAGGGCGGTTAACGTCAGGCTTTCATCGCCAGGACGGAAGCAATCCAGTAAAGCCAGCGCTTTTTCAACCGCTACAACGCCTTCATTCCCCATCATTATCTCCTTTTCAGCCCGGCAGAGAGTGTACCTCAAATTTTGTGAGTCACTTCGTGTTTACATCACAAACCCCTTCTCAGGTCTGGCTAAAAGGAAAGCAACACCGCTATAGTTGTTTTGTATTGTACACCTGCATTGTACACAGTAAAACAATATGGAGAGCGTCATGTCCGTTTCTGAAAAATCATTGATCAATCGCCAGTTCGAACGCGTTTCAGCTGAAGAGGTCCGCCAGGCCGCCGAATATCAGGCTGCCATACTGGCGGATGTCGCCGGGCGCCGCGGTACGCTGCATGGACGAATCAAACCGTTGGCATCGCACATGGCCGTTGCGGGTCCGGCAGTTACCGTTGAGGTGCGTCCCGGGGATAATCTGGCCATTCATGCCGCGATGGCCGTTGCCCAGCCCGGCGATGTGCTGGTCGTCGATGGCAAAGGCGATCTGAGCTGCGCGCTACTGGGTGAAATCATGGCAACCCAGGCTCAGGCGAGCGGTATTGCAGGGATCATTATCGACGGAGCGGTACGTGACGCCGACACACTGAGCAAGGGTAACTATCCCGTTTTCTCTGCGGGTCTGAATCCCTGCGGCCCGACAAAGTCCATTTCTGGCCGGGTGAACCATCCCATTTCCGTTGCCGGGGCGACAGTGCAGGCCGGAGATTTGGTCGTGGCCGATATCGACGGCGTGGTGGTGATCCCACGCGAGGACGTTAAGCAGATAATCCGTCTGGCAAAAGAGAAGCTCGAGATGGAGACCAAACGTCTCGCTGCTATCCGTGAGGGCGATTTACGCCCACACTGGCTCAATGACGCGCTGCGTAAGGCGGGCATGCTGGCAGACGGGGAGACGCTGTAATGACTAATAAGAAGGTAGTCCTGGTAACCGGGAGCGACCTGGCAGAGCAAGCCATGGCGATATTGCACGACTTTGAGGTGGTATTTGCGGGTCGTCAGCCCACGGAGGATGAGCTGATTGCACTGTGTGAACAATATAATCCGGTGGCAATACTGGTACGTTACGGCAAGATTAGCGCGAAAATCATGGATGCAGCACCAGCCCTGCAGGTTATTTCCAAGCACGGAAGCGGGATCGATGTGATAGACCAGGTGGCAGCGGCTGAGCGTAATATCGCCGTCCGCTCTGCACCGGGAGCTAACGCGGCGGCGGTGGCGGAACACACCTGGGCGTTGATTCTCGCCTGCGCCAAATCGGTGGTATCTCTGGACACGCGACTGCGCGAAGGGCACTGGGACAAAGCCACGCATAAATCCATCGAACTGGAGGGGCAAACGCTGGGGCTGATCGGGCTGGGGGCGATTGGCTCGCGGGTGGCGAATATTGGTCACGTCTTTGGTATGCGGGTTCTGGCTTACGATCCCTTCGCTAAAACAATGCCTGACGTGTGCCAGCGCACTGACACCCTGACCGACCTTCTTTCCCGTTCCGATGTGATTTCGTTGCATTGTCCGCTCACCGACGAAAATCGGGGCATGATCAATGCAGAGACGCTCGCATACGTTAAGCGAAACGCTATTCTGGTGAATACGGCACGCGGCGGCTTGATTGACGATCGTTCATTGCTCGCGGCGCTAAAGAATCGAACCTTGCACAGCGCGGGGCTGGACAGCTTTACCCGTGAACCCCTGACCGCCCCGCACCTCTGGCAAGGGGTCGAGAACGTCATTATCTCCCCTCATATTGGCGGCGTCAGCGCAGCGTCGTATATCAAAATGGGTACTGTGGCGGCCAGCAATATTGTAGACGTTGTGCGTGAAGCTGAAGAAACAACGCTTACCGCGAGCCGCTAATCCAAAATGGACTCCCTCAGGGCTTCTCTGCCAGCGCCTGCGCACACGCCCAGGCACTGGCCCACGCCCACTGGAAGTTATACCCACCGAGCCAGCCGGTCACATCCATCACTTCACCGATGAAGTAGAGCCCCGGCACGTTGCGCGCTTCCATGGTGCGAGAGGAGAGCTCATTCGTGTCGACGCCGCCCAGCGTGACCTCCGCCGTGCGGTAGCCTTCGGTGCCGTTGGGCTGCACACGCCAGTTTGTCAGGGTCTCTACCAACGTCTCCTGCTCGCGGCTGTTAAGCTGCTTAAGGGAAACATCCGGGATCTGCCCTAACCCCTGCAAACACTCCACCAGACGCTTTGGCAACGGCATCGCCAGGGTATTTTTCAGGCTCTGATTCGGGTGCGCCGCACGCTGTTCATTGAGGAACGCATCCAGATCGCACTCCGGCAGCAGGTTAACCGTGACGAACTCGCCCGGCTGCCAGTAGCTGGAGATTTGCAGCACCGCCGGTCCCGAGAGGCCACGATGGGTAAAGAGCAGGTTTTCGCGGAACACCGTTCCGTCTTCGGCGGTAATAACGGAAGGTACAGAAACGCCAGAAAGCGTCTGAAGCTGTTCCAGAAGCGGTTTGTGCAGAGTAAAAGGAACCAGTCCCGCACGCGTTGGCAGCACCTTCAGGCCAAACTGCTCGGCAATTTTGTAGCCGAATGGCGAGGCGCCCAGCCCCGGCATCGACAGACCACCGCTGGCAATGACCAGGTTATCGGCGCTGACGGTTTCACCGTTGAGCTGCAGCGTATAGCCCTGCTCGTCGCGCGCCACCTCCAGCACTTCCGTGCGCAGGCGCATCACCACGCCGCCCTTCTCGCACTCGGCCACCAGCATATCGACAATCTGCTGCGCGGAGTCGTCGCAGAACAGCTGTCCCAGCGTCTTCTCATGCCACGCGATGCCGTGCTTACCCACCAGCTCGATAAAGTCCCACTGGGTATAACGCGCCAGCGCAGATTTACAAAAATGGCGGTTCTGGCTCAGATAGGCCGCAGGTTCGACATACAGGTTCGTAAAGTTGCAGCGACCGCCGCCAGACATCAGGATCTTGCGCCCAGGCTTTTTACCGTTATCCAGCAGCAGCACGCGACGACCCGCCTGTCCGGCCATCGCCGCACAAAACATACCCGCCGCACCGGCGCCAATTACCACGGCATCAAACCTTTCCACGTCAAAACCCTCTTTGTTCACTGCCGCGGATTGTAAAGTTTCCTCTGTGGTCACACCAGCGTAAAAAGATATTACAAAGCCATTTCATTGAAATTTAAAGAATATCCTTTCAGGCACTTTTCCCAAATCAGGTGGTATGTCAAAAAAAGTCTATATTTCACTTTGCCCGCCGCGCATTTGTCCTGGATAATGCGCCGCGTTCATGTCCTCAAAATGGCGTAACGTCCTATGCTACATTTGTTTGCCGGCCTGGATTTACATACCGGGCTTTTATTATTGCTTGCTCTGGTTTTTGTACTGTTTTACGAAGCGATCAACGGCTTCCACGACACTGCAAACGCAGTAGCAACGGTTATCTACACTCGCGCAATGCGATCGCAACTGGCGGTCGTGATGGCGGCGGTATTTAACTTTTTTGGTGTCCTTCTGGGTGGACTGAGCGTTGCGTATGCCATTGTGCATATGCTGCCAACGGATCTGCTGCTTAACGTAAGTTCTGGCCATGGCCTCGCTATGGTGTTCTCAATGCTGCTTGCTGCAATTATCTGGAACCTCGGTACCTGGTATTTCGGCCTGCCTGCATCCAGTTCTCACACCCTCATCGGCGCCATTATCGGTATCGGGTTAACCAACGCCCTGATGACCGGCACTTCCGTCGTTGATGCGCTGAATATCCCGAAAGTATTGGGCATTTTCGGCTCTCTGATCATCTCGCCTATCGTCGGTCTGGTGGTTGCAGGTGGGTTAATCTTCATCCTGCGTCGCTACTGGAGCAACACGAAAAAACGTGCGCGTATCCACCTGACGCCAGCAGAGCGTGAGAAGAAAGACGGCAAGAAAAAGCCGCCATTCTGGACACGTATCGCCCTGATCATCTCCGCCATCGGCGTGGCCTTCTCTCACGGTGCGAACGACGGCCAGAAAGGCATTGGTCTGGTGATGCTGGTACTGATTGGTGTTGCGCCAGCGGGCTTCGTGGTCAACATGAATGCTTCCGGATACGAAATCACCCGTACCCGTGATGCCATCAACAACGTTGAAGTTTACTTCCAGCAGCATCCCGATCTGCTGAAGAAAGCAACCGGCGTTGACCAACTGATCCCGTCTCCTGAAGCGGGTGCGACCACCGCACCAGGTGAGTTCCACTGCCATCCGGCTAACGCGATTAACGCGCTGGAACGTGCCAAGGGCATGCTGGGCGATATCGAAAGCTACGACAAACTGGCCGTTGAACAGCGTGGTCAGTTGCGTCGCATTATGCTCTGCATCTCTGACGTGACCGACAAAGTCGCGAAGCTGCCAGACGTGAATGCTGACGACAAGCGTCTGCTGAAGAAACTGAAAAGCGACATGCTCAACACCATTGAGTACGCGCCAATCTGGATCATCATGGCTGTCGCGCTGGCACTGGGTATCGGTACGATGATTGGCTGGCGTCGTGTGGCAACCACCATCGGCGAGAAGATCGGTAAGAAAGGCATGACCTATGCGCAGGGCATGTCCGCGCAGATGACGGCGGCGGTCTCTATCGGTCTGGCAAGCTACACCGGTATGCCGGTCTCCACCACCCACGTACTCTCTTCGTCCGTGGCAGGTACCATGATTGTTGATGGCGGCGGTCTGCAACGCAAAACCGTGACCAACATTCTGATGGCCTGGGTGTTTACGCTTCCGGCATCTATCCTGCTCTCGGGTGGGTTGTACTGGATTGCGCTGAAGCTGATTTAATTGGCTGAAGGCGACAAAAAAGCGGGTCAGGAAACTGACCCGCTTTTTTTATGCTCAGTGCCAAATCATTAAGGCAATCATACTGACGACGACCAGGCCACACAGGGCGCTGGTCAAAATGAACTGGCGACGCAGGCGCTCGCAGCGGCGGATAAACTCTTCATCATGATGATCCCGGTAACGCTGGTAATAGATATATCCCACCAGACGCATCTGCTTGCTGGGCTGTCCATGCGAGGTGAAGAACCCTCCACCGTCCACATACTGATAAAGCAACGGATCGCAACCACGAAGTACCACTAACAGCGCACGTAACGATGAGAAGTAGCGCGCCATATTCACTATGCAAACTACGCATAACGCCCAAAACAATGCGACGGTGCTAATCATACATCCTCCCCGGCGTCCGCCCACGAAGCAAGGCTTCTGAGCTACCGCACCCCAATGCCCTGACAGACAGTTCAGTGAAAGAATGACCAAAAGTCGATCCGGTTCGCGTTTTAATATCCGAACGGCTCATTAAATAGTGTAGGAGATCCGTTAATTTTTTTGCCACAAGGTTAATCGTTATCAACACCAAAGCTTGAAAATTTTGTTTAACTGGGCCGTAATGAAAGCATCAGACGACGGCTTTCTGTTTAGTCATCGATAACTTAAGGAAGGAGTAACACTATGGCTTACAAACACATTCTCATCGCGGTAGACCTCTCTCCGGAGAGCAAAGTGCTGGTTGATAAAGCAGTATCCATGGCACGTCCCTACAACGCGAAAGTTTCGCTGATTCACGTTGATGTGAATTACTCCGACCTTTACACCGGTCTGATCGACGTTAATCTCGGCGATATGCAGAAGCGCATCTCCGAAGAAACTCACCACGCCCTGAGCGAACTGTCCACCAACGCGGGTTACCCGATCACTGAAACCTTAAGCGGTAGCGGCGATCTGGGCCAGGTGCTGGTCGATGCGATCAAGAAATACGATATGGATCTGGTGGTTTGCGGTCACCATCAGGACTTCTGGAGCAAGCTGATGTCCTCAGCGCGTCAGCTGATCAACACCGTTCACGTGGATATGCTGATTGTTCCACTGCGTGATGAAGAAGACGAGTAAGTGCATTAAATTCCCCTCCCCCTAACCCTCTCCCACAGGGAGAGGGAAGGATCGAGCCCCTCGCCCCTATGGGGAGAGGGGTTGGGGTGAGGGGATATAAATATCAAACCGGTGCCCTTTGGTGGTCACCGCGTTGGTCGTCGCAACGTCCGCCAGCGGCGGCGCGTAGTCCGGGCGCTTCACCACCACCCGCTTCGTCGCGAGCTGACGAGCAGGCTCCAGCAGGCCGTCCGCATCCAGATCCGGCCCCACCAGCGACTGAAACACCCGCATCTCTTTTTTCACCAGCGCGCTTTTCTGCTTATGCGGGAACATCGGGTCGAGATAGACCACCTGCGGGCGCGGGGTGATATCGGTCAACGCCGTCAGGCTGGAGACGTGGATCAGCTGTAAACGTTCCTGCAACCACGGGCCGATTTCCGGGTCCGCGTAGCCACGGGTCAGGCCGTCATCCAGCAACGCGGCCACCACCGGATTGCGCTCCAGCATTCGCACATGACAGCCCACCGAGGCCAGCACAAACGCATCACGCCCCAGCCCTGCCGTGGCATCCACCACGTCCGGAAGATAGCTTCCCTTGATACCGACCGCTTTGGCCACCGCTTCACCGCGGCCACCGCCAAACTTGCGCCGGTGTGCCATCGCGCCCCCGACAAAATCGACAAAAATCCCGCCAAGTTTCGGTTCGTCGCGCTTACGTAATTCGAGATGCTCTGGCGTCATCACCAGCGCCATCAGGTTTTCTTCATCGTGCTCCAGCCCCCAGCGGGCCGCCAGAACAGATAAGGCGCCGTCTCCGGCGCCTGTTTCATCCACTAAGCAGATCTTCACGTAGCAATCAGCCTTTGATCCCGTAATGCTCCAGCATCGCATCCAGCTGCGGCTCGCGGCCACGGAAGCGTTTGAACAGCTCCATCGGCTCTTCTGAACCGCCGCGGGTCAGGATGTTATCGAGGAACGACTGACCGGTTTCACGGTTGAAGATCCCTTCCTCTTCGAAGCGAGAGAAGGCATCCGCCGCCAGGACATCGGCCCACAGGTAGCTGTAATAACCTGCCGCATAGCCGCCCGCGAAGATGTGGCTGAACGCGTGTGGGAAGCGACCCCAGGTTGGCCCTGGAATAACCGCGACCTGCTTTTTAATCTCAGCCAGCGTTTCGAGGATTTTTGCCCCCTGCGCCGGGCTAAACTCGGCGTGCAGGCGGAAGTCGAACAGGCCGAACTCCAGCTGGCGCAGAATAAACATTGCCGCCTGGTAGTTCTTGGCAGCCAGCATTTTATCCAGCAGTTCTTTCGGCAGCGGTTCACCGGTCTCGTAGTGGCCGGAGATAAACGCCAGCGCGTCCGGCTCCCAGCACCAGTTTTCCATAAACTGGCTTGGCAGCTCGACCGCATCCCACGGCACACCGCTGATACCGGCCACGCCTGCAGTTTCGATCCGGGTCAGCATATGGTGCAGACCGTGACCGAACTCATGGAACAGGGTGATCACTTCGTCGTGGGTGAACAGCGCAGGCTTGCCGTTTACCGGGCGGTTGAAGTTACAGGTCAGGTAAGCGACCGGCTTCTGCAGGGAACCGTCCGCTTTACGCATCTGGCCGACACAGTCATCCATCCACGCCCCGCCGCGCTTGTTCTCACGGGCGTAGAGGTCGAGGTAGAAGCTGCCACGCAGTTCGTTTTTCTCGTCATACAGCTCGAAGAAACGCACGTCCGGGTGCCAGACGTCGATATCGGTACGCTCTTTGGCGGTGATGCCGTAGATGCGTTTCACCACTTCGAACAGGCCGTTAACGGCTTTGTTTTCCGGGAAGTACGGGCGCAGCTGCTCGTCGCTGATGCTGTAGAGGTGCTGCTTCTGTTTTTCGCTGTAATACGCGATGTCCCACGGCTGCAGCTCATCCACGCCGAACTCCGCTTTGGCGAAGGCGCGCAGCTGGGCCAGCTCTTTTTCACCCTGAGGACGGGCGCGTTTCGCCAGATCCGTCAGGAAATCGAGCACCTGCTGCGGGTTCTCGGCCATTTTGGTGGCGAGGGATTTGTCCGCGTAGCTGTCAAAGCCCAGCAACTGTGCCAGCTCGTGACGCAGGGCGAGGATTTCCGCCATCACCGGGCTGTTATCCCACTTCCCGGCATTCGGCCCCTGATCGGAGGCGCGGGTGCTGTAGGCGCGGTACATCTCTTCACGCAATGCCTGGTTGTCGCAGTAGGTCATCACCGGCAGATAGCTTGGGATATCCAGGGTTAACAGGAAACCGTCCTGCTCTTTCGCTTCGGCCTGGGCTTTTGCCGCCGCCAGTGCGCTTTCCGGCATACCCGCCAGCTCTGCTTCATCGGTGATCAGCTTCGTCCAGCCCATGGTGGCGTCGAGCACGTTGTTGCTGTACTGGTTACCCAGCTCAGACAGACGCGCCGCGATTTCGCCATAGCGAACCTGCTTCTCTTTTGGCAGGCCAATCCCGGACAGTTCAAAATCACGCAGGGCGTTATCGACGGATTTTTTCTGCGCGGTGTTCAGTTCGGCATAGTGGTCGCCGTCGCGCAGATCGCGATACGCCTTGTAAAGCCCCTCGTGCTGGCCGACCCAGGTGCTGTACTCAGAGAGCAGCGGCAGGGTTTGTTCATAGGCTTCACGCAGCTCCGGGCTGTTTTTTACCGAGTTGAGGTGGCTTACCGGGGAGAAGATACGCCCCAGCACGTCATCCACTTCGGCCAGCGGCTGACACAGATTTTCCCAGGTGTACGGCCCGCCCTGCGCGACCACGCTTTCTACCGCCGCGCGGCAGTTGTCCAGCGCTTGCGTAACGGCTGGAACCACATGCTCAGGGAGGATTTTAGAAAACGGTGGCAACGAAAAAGGCGTCAGTAATGGATTGGTCATAAACGCTGTCCTGTTGAATTTGATGAATGAAGCGCGCATCCGGCGCTGTGCATATGGTTCAGTAATGGGGTTAAGTGTAGAGGATTTCAATGCCGGGCGTTGCGCTTTCGCGGCCGTGGAAACTTTTCTGTATACTGTGGCGATACGCTCTATTTTTGCCCGATGGCGCTACGCTTATCGGGCCTACGTTGACTACCCGGAACACATTCATCCATGCTCAGTTATCGCCACAGCTTTCACGCAGGCAACCACGCCGACGTCCTCAAACACACCGTTCAGAGCCTGATCATTGAATCACTCAAAGAGAAAGAGAAGCCGTTTCTCTATCTGGACACCCACGCGGGCGCGGGCCGCTATCAGCTGAGCGGCGAACACGCCGAGCGTACCGGTGAATATCTGGAAGGGATCGCCCGTATCTGGCAGCAGGACGATCTGCCTGCCGAACTGGAGCCATACATTGGTGTGGTGAATCATTTCAACCGCAACGGCCAACTGCGCTACTACCCAGGCTCGCCATTGATTGCCCGTCAGCTGCTGCGTGAGCAGGACAGTCTGCAACTGACCGAGCTGCACCCAAGCGATTTCCCGCTGCTGCGTTCTGAGTTCCAGAAAGACAGCCGCGCCCGTGTGGAAAAAGCCGACGGCTACCAGCAGTTGAAAGCCAAGCTGCCGCCGGTCTCCCGTCGCGGCCTGGTGCTGATCGACCCGCCATACGAAATCAAAACCGACTATCAGGCGGTGGTGACCGGCATTAACGAAGGTTACAAACGTTTTGCGACCGGCACCTATGCCCTGTGGTACCCGGTGGTTCTGCGCGCGCAAATCAAGCGCATGATCAAAGATCTGGAAGCGACCGGCATCCGCAAAATCCTGCAGATTGAGCTGGCCGTCCGTCCGGACAGCGACCAGCGCGGCATGACCGCCTCCGGCATGATTGTCATTAACCCGCCATGGAAGCTCGAAGCGCAGATGAACAACGTTCTGCCGTGGCTGCATAAAACCCTGGTGCCTGCCGGGACAGGTCACGCCACCGTCAGCTGGATCGTGCCAGAGTAATCGCAGCCATCGGTGGAAACTATTGATTTCAGGTATACAATCGCGGCAATTCACGATTAAGGATAAAAGCTATGACTAAGCATTATGACTACATCGCAATCGGCGGCGGTAGCGGCGGCATCGCCTCCATCAACCGTGCGGCCATGTATGGCCAGAAGTGTGCGCTGATTGAAGCCAAAGCGCTGGGCGGCACCTGCGTCAACGTGGGTTGTGTACCGAAAAAGGTGATGTGGCATGCGGCGCAAATCCGTGAAGCCATCCATATGTATGGCCCGGATTACGGCTTTGACACCACGATCAACCACTTCAACTGGGACAAACTGATCGCCAGCCGTACCGCCTACATCGACCGCATTCACACCTCGTACGACAACGTGCTGGGTAAGAACAACGTAGATGTGATCCACGGCTTCGCCCGCTTTGTGGACGCGAAAACGATCGAAGTGAACGGGGAGACGATCACTGCCGATCATATCCTGATCGCCACCGGCGGCCGTCCGAGCCACCCGAACATTCCGGGAGCCGAATACGGCATCGACTCCGACGGGTTCTTCGAGCTGCCTGCCCTGCCTGAGCGCGTTGCCGTGGTGGGCGCGGGCTATATCGCGGTCGAGCTGGCTGGCGTGATTAACGGGCTGGGCGCTGAAGCGCACCTGTTCGTGCGTAAACACGCGCCGCTGCGCAGCTTTGATCCGCTGATCGTCGACACCTTAGTGGAAGTGATGAACACCGAAGGTCCAACCCTGCATACCAACGCCGTGCCAAAAGCGGTGATTAAAAATGCAGACGGCAGCCTGACCCTGGAGCTGGAAGATGGTCGCAGCCAGACCGTCGACTGCCTGATCTGGGCGATTGGCCGTGAACCGGCGAACGATAACTTCAACCTCGGCGTGACAGGCGTGAAAACCGACGAAAAAGGCTATATCGTCGTCGATAAATTCCAGAACACCAGCGTGCCGGGCATTTACGCGGTGGGCGATAACACCGGTGCCGTTGAACTGACCCCGGTAGCCGTTGCGGCAGGCCGTCGCCTTTCCGAGCGCCTGTTCAACAACAAGCCGGACGAGCATCTGGACTACAGCAACATCCCGACCGTGGTCTTCAGCCACCCGCCAATCGGCACCGTCGGCTTGACCGAGCCGCAGGCGCGCGAGCAGTATGGCGACGACCAGGTGAAAGTGTATAAATCGGCGTTTACCGCGATGTATACCGCCGTCACCTCGCACCGTCAGCCGTGCCGCATGAAGCTGGTCTGCGTCGGCCCGGACGAGAAGATTGTCGGTATCCACGGCATTGGCTTTGGCATGGATGAGATCCTGCAGGGCTTTGCGGTGGCGCTGAAGATGGGCGCGACGAAGAAAGACTTCGACAACACCGTGGCGATCCACCCGACGGCGGCGGAAGAGTTTGTTACCCTCACACGTTAGTGTAGAAATTTTAGCTATACATATTTCTCTGGAAAACTGTAAAACTGGCATTACGTGCGTATTTGGTCAGTTTTACATATACCCAGAAGAATGTATGACACTGATAAATATCTTTGCAGCCTCAAATTCAATTTGTGAAGCCTCTATTGATGATTGATTACAACTTTGCCCTGCGGGAAAATCATTTGGAGCGACGCCCCCCTCTGGGACGTCCCCGTAAAATACCAGACAGTAGATGTATCTCAGAATAAGAGATAGGCTTAAATATATGTCTAACTCAGTTCTAATTTAGAGATGACAGGAATACTATTGGGGCAAGAGTTCCGTAAGAGTAAGCCTCGCGAGAGAAGATAGCCATTATTCAGCAGACCATTGAACCAGGTATGTCCGCCTCACATGTTGCTCGTCTGCATGGACTGACCCCATGCCTGTAGACAAATTCTGTCCTCACGACGAGGCCTGTTCGAAGGCCTCCGGACTGACGCAGCCGAGATGACTGTGACGCCGGGCCCTGTTGTAGAGCGCTTCAATGTAATCGAAGATTTCCGCCCGGGCCAGATCCCGGGTTTTGTATATTCTCTTTCTGATGCGTTCTTTTTGTAAGCGTCTAGCCACTGCCTGCTGTGATTCTGGTTCCGGGATCGATAGCTTAGAGCTCCATCTAATTTAGAAAGAGCTCTATTCATGGAAAATACTGCCGACTGGCGAACTGAATCCCGCACTGTTTATTCTAATGACTTTAAACTTCGTATCGTTGAGCTGGCGTCTCAACCTGGTGCCAATGTTGCTAAGATCGCCCGCGAAAACGGTGTTGCTCACAATCTGATTTTTAAGTGGCTGCGTATGTGGCAAAACGAGGGGCGAGTATCACGTCGCCTGCCTGCAACCGTCACCCCGCCTTCAGAGCTTTCACTGCTACCTGTCGAGATCGTATCTGAACCGGCAGCATCAGATACCAGTTCCGGGCAATGCCCGTTGAATGCTTCCTCCTGCTGTGTGGAGTTCCGCCACGGTAAAATAAGCCTCGAAAACCCCTCGCCGGAGCTGCTTGCCGTGTTGTTGCGTGAGCTGACCGGGAGAGCGCCAGGATGATTAACCTTCCAGCAGGTACCCGAATCTGGCTTGTTGCCGGGGTCACCGATATGCGTAAATCCTTCAATGGCCAGGGAGAGCTAGTCCAGCATGTTCTTGATGACAATCCGTTCTCCGGCCACCTGTTTATCTTCCGTGGCCGCAAAGGCGATACCGTAAAAATCCTCTGGGCGGATGCAGATGGCCTGTGCCTGTTGACCAAACGTCTTGAAGAAGGCCAGTTCATCTGGCCTTCTGTACGCGATGGCAAAATCGCGATCACCCGCTCACAGCTTGCCATGCTCCTCGATAAGCTGGACTGGCGTCAGCCAAAAACAGCACGCCTTAACTCACTGACAATGTTGTAAAAAGAACATGACCGCATTATAAATAGGGTCATGAGTCAGGACTATCTCGCCCGTATCGCCGCGCTGGAAGACGCGCTTCGT